>NZ_CALGFC010000020.1 GCF_937881195.1 uncultured Methanobrevibacter sp.
TATTAGATTATATTAGATTATATTAGATTATATTAGATTATATTAGATTATATTATTTCCTTTGTATTAAATCATGTTGAAATTTAAGAGTAAACTTTTTTTAGAGTAAACTTTTATTTTATTTAAGTGATTAAAATGAAAATGAAGATGCATAGATGCAATTCTTGTAATATATATACAATTAAAAATACTTGTCCTAATTGTGATGGGGATTTAAATGTTATATATCCTCCAAAATATTCTATTGAGGATAAATATGGAAAATATCGTAGAAAATTAAAAGAAGAAGCATTAAATGGCGAAAATTTTAATGAATAATTTACTAAGATAATTTGTAATTTAATTTATGAATCTTAGAATTATAAGTTTTAAATTAATATATTATTAAATTAATTTGATAAAAGTATTAGATTGAAGGTGATTTCTATGAAAAATACTGAAGTCAATATTTTGGAAGATATTGAATTGGATAACCCTATTTTTATTGAAGCTCTCCCTGGAATTGGTCATGTAGGTAAATTAGCTGCGGATCATATGATTGATGAGTTAGGAGCTACTAAATTTGCAGAATTATATTCCTATCACTTCCCTCCTCAGGTTTTTGTGGATGAAGATGGTCTTATTGAGAATATGACGAATGAGTTTTATTATTTGAAGTCTTTAGGAGAAAATGAGAGGGATTACATTATTTTAGTTGGAAATAGTCAAGCTTTATCTCCAGAAGGACAATATGAATTATCTAGCTTTATTTTGAATTTTATTGAAGATTATGGTGTAAAAGAAATGTACACTTTAGGAGGATTAGCTACAGGTCATCCTATTGAAGAATCCCGTGTATTTGGTGCAGCTACTGATCTTGAAATTATTGAAACATTAAAAGAACTAGATATTGAGATAAGGTCTGCTGATGGAGGAATTGTCGGTGCTTCAGGACTTTTACTTGGTTTAGGAAAAATTAGAAAAATTAAAGGGGCTTGTTTAATGGGTGAAACTCCAGGTTACTTTATTGATGCTGAAGCTGCAGAGGCTATTTTAGGAAAATTAACCAAAATTTTAAATATAGAAGTTAATACCGATAAACTTGATGAGCGAGCCGAAGAAACAAGAAAAATGATTTCAAAAGCTCAAAAACTAGAGCAAGAAATGGTTAATAAAAATATTGGCTCTGGTGAAGATGATTTGAGATATATTGGATAATTAAATTATTTAATATATTTTTCAAATATTCTTACTATTATTTTAAATATTTTTTTCATTATTTTATTTATTTTTTGATTATTCTTTTTATTAGTTTCTTTATCTGTTTTTTATTAGCACCTGTATATTTATTTTAATATTTTCATTCATATAATCTTTTTATTTTAATATTTTCATTTATAGCATCTTTTTATTTTAATATTTTCATTTATAGCATCTTTTTATTTTAATATTTTTTCTATATTTCTTCTTTTTAGTAGATAATATTTTTTTAAGTTTATTTATTTTTTTATCACTATATTAATATATTAAAATAATCTAATATTTTAATATGATAGTAAATGCAGACTTACATATCCATAGCTGTTTTTCTATGGCAAGTTCGAAAGATATGTTAATAGATAATATAGCTCCTCAAGCAAACCTTAAAGGGCTTCAACTTATGGGTACAGGGGATGCACTTCATCCTAAATGGCTTGAAATTATTGAAAGAAGCACTGAATATGTTGGAGATGGTATTTATTCTGCAGAAGATTGTGATTTTATACTTACCTGCGAAATAGAAGGTGAAAAGAAAATTCATCATCTTATAATCATTCCTAATATAGAAATCGCTAGAGAAATTAGTGAAAAACTTGTTTCTAATAATAAATATAAGGATGGCCGTCCTAGGGCTAAAATGAATGGGAAAGAAATTATGGAAATGGCTAGGGAATATGGATGTTTAATTGGTCCTGCTCATGCATTCACTCCATGGACTGGAATGTATAAAACATTTGATAGTATTATGGATTGTTATGGTCAAAAACCTGATTTTTTAGAATTAGGATTATCTGCTGATACTGACATGGCAGATACTATAAAAGAATTGCAAAATATTCCATTTCTTTCAAACTCTGATGCTCATTCGCCATGGCCTCATAGATTAGGTAGAGAATTTAATCAAATAGAACTCAAAGATATCTCATTTGAATCCTTAAAAAATTCAATTAAAAAAAATAAAATTAAGGCAAACTATGGATTAGTACCAAATTTAGGTAAATATCACATGACTGCATGTACTAAATGTTATAAATTAATTGATCCTGATTGGGCAATAAAAAATAAGATGAAATGTAGTTGTGGAGGAACTATAAAAAAAGGAGTAGACTTTAGAATTTCTCAGATAGCTACATGGGAAAAACCTCACCATCCTGCTCATCGCCCTCCTTACATACATTTAATGCCTTTAGCTGAAATTATTAGTATGGTTTATGATAAAGGAGTTACAACAAAAACTGTTCAAGGAAAATGGAAAGACTTGATTGATAATATTGGTAATGAGATTGAAATTTTAATAGATGCTCCTTTAGATGAAATATCTAAAGTTAATCAAGATCTTATTCCTGCTATTGAGTCATTTAGGAATAATTCTCTACATATTTCTCCTGGTGGTGGAGGAAAATATGGGGAGATTTCTTTTGATGAAGAATTACCCGAAAAAGCTGTAGAAAAAGATAACGGTGTAACATTAGATAATTTTTGATTTAATAATCTCATATATTATATAACAAAAATAAAAAATAAAAAATAAAAAATCAATATTGAAGATTAAAGATGAAAAAGTAAAATGTAAAAATAAAAAATTTTTTAATTTTATTTTCCTATTCTAAGGGCGTTAGCTACTACTAGGAGTGTTAAACCCATATCTCCAATTAAAATTGCTTCCCAGAGGCTAACATAACCTAAAATTCCTAAAACTGCTAACACTGCTTTAACACTCAAGGGCAGAGCTATGTTTTGCTTTATGACTCCCATAGTTTTTTTAGCTATGTCAATTAAATAATTCACTTTGGATATGTTATCTTGCATTAATACAATGTCGGCAGTTTCAACAGCTACATCTGCACCACCCATTCCCATAGCTATTCCAACATTAGCTCTTGCAAGTGATGGTGTATCATTTACTCCATCTCCAACCATGGCTACATTTTCATACTCTTTACCTAGTTTTTCAACAATATTCACTTTGTCTTCTGGAAGAAGATTTGGATAATAATTATCAAGTCCAATTTTTTCTGCTACATTTTTAGCAGCAGTTGAATTGTCTCCAGTTAGCATAATTGTTTTTATAGATTTTTCTTTAAGTTTGGCTATAGTAATCTTTGCATTTTCTCTTATTTTATCATTTAAATTAATTAATCCTAATATTCTATTCTCATTTCCAATAATAACACTAGTTTTTCCAATAGAATTTTTTTCTAAATTCAATTCTTCGATTTCACCTTTCAAATTTTCATTATAGTCAAATAGCTCTTTTTTACCAATATAGAATGTTTGATTGTTTATTTTACCTTTTAAACCTTTTCCTGCAATAGATTTAAAATTTTCAACTTTTTCTAGTTTTATGTCATTGTTTTTTTGGTAGTCTTTAAATGCTTTTGCAATTGGATGTTTTGACTGACTTTCTATACTACAAGCTATTTTTATAATTTCATTTTCTTTAAAATTGTTTAATGTATTTATTTCATTTATTTCCAAATTACCTTCAGTTAAAGTTCCAGTTTTATCAAACATGATAGCTTTTATACTAGCTAAACCTTCAACATATTCTCCACCTTTTATGATTATTCCATTTTTAGTTCCTGCAGTAATTGCAGAAACTATTGAAACAGGTGTTGAAATAGCTATTGCACATGGACAGGATATAACTAATAAAACTAATGCTCTATATACCCATTCATCAATTGGTTGATTGAATATTAAAGTTGGTATGATAGCTACAAACATAGCTAATACAATAATTGTAGGAGTATAATATTTAGCAAATTTATCTATGAAAAGATCTATTTTTGCTTTTTTATCTTCAGATTCTTTTATTAAATCTATAATTTTTGAAAATATTGTTTCATCAGATAATTTAGTAACTTTTATCTCTATATATCCATCTTCATTTATGGTAGAAGCATATACTTCATCTCCTTCAGTTTTTGTCACTGCTAAACTTTCGCCAGTAATAGATGATTGGTCAACAGAAGTAATTCCTTTTTCAATAATTCCATCAATTGGTATTTTATCTCCTGGTTTTACAACTACAATATTTCCAATTGATAAATCTTTAACATTAACTTCTAATTCTTCAAATTTGTTTTTATTACCGCTATCTCCAATTTTTCTTTTCACAGTAGCAATATTAGGAGACAATTTAACTAATTTGGAAAGTGATCTTTTAGATCTATCTAATGCATAATTTTCTAAATATTCTGCAAGGAAAAATAGTAGCATTAATGTTGCACCTTCACCACCATCTCCAAGTAGAAATGCGCCGATAGTAGCTATTGTTATCAATAACTCTATTTTTACTTCTTTTTTCAATAATGATTTTATCCCATGTCTGATTATTTCTTGTCCAACTATTAGTACTACTATCAAATATATTATTTGTGAGATAATATCTTGATTTAGATTGCTATATATATTAAAATTAATTTGGGATATAAAATATCCAATTAAAAATATAATTATGCCTATTCCTAATATAATTAGGGGTTTTTTGGATTTTTTATCTTCAATATTTTCTATGTTTTCAAGCATTCCTTGTTCACATGCACATCCTCGATGTTCATTAGTATCATGGCAATGGTCAATATTATCATCTTCATGATGATGTTTGTGGTCATGTTCTTCTTTATGTTGATGGTCATGACAACAATCACAACCTTCATCATGATATATTTCAAGGTTTTCATTTTTAGAATCCATATTCATTCGCCTTTCTTATTAATGGGATAATTTCTTGACTATTTATCGAATAAAAAGTTTGTTTGTTTTCTTTTCTGAATTTCACTATGTTTTTATTTCTAAGTAACCTCAATTGATGGGAAATAGCAGACTGACTCATGTCTAATAGTAATGATAATTCACATACACAAAGTTCTTGATAACTAAGTGCACATAATATTCTTACTCTATTAAAATCTCCAAGGAGTTTAAATAGGTTAGATATCTCTTGATATACATTGTCACTTGACATTTTCTCTGAAACTTCAGCAATAAGGTCTTCTCTAACACTTTTAATTTCACAAGTTTGATTTGACATATGAACATATATTCATATATTCATATTTAAAGTTTTCTGTAAATTTTTCAACATACAAATTATATATAAAAAAAATTCTTTTATATTTTTGAGATTTTTTAAAATAAAAAAATAATTAATTAATTATATTATAAATTATTAATATCATAATATTTTCAATAATTAAAAATAAATATATAAAATAATGTATTTAAAGAAATAATACAAGAAATAATACAAGAAATAATACAAGAAATAATACAAGAAAT
>NZ_CALGFC010000021.1 GCF_937881195.1 uncultured Methanobrevibacter sp.
TATCTAAAAAAGAGCTATCTAAAAAAGAGCTATCTAAAAAAGAGCTATCTAAAAATCTAGAAAATGAAAAAATAGAATCCACTGATCTAAAATCTGAAAAATTAGAATCTAAAAATTTAAGTTTTGGAAATAATGATTTAAGAAGAAAAGATATTTTGGGCTTATCAGTTTTTGTAGATAATATTGAATTAGTTGAAGTTGCTTCAAGCTACAATTTAAATAAGATTTATTTTGATCCATCTTACCTATATGCTAATCCTAATGATTATTTTGAAAATATAGAAAAGACAATTATGGATGCATTAAGTAAAATAACAGTCCAAGAATTAGTATGGGTTTTACCATCACTTATTTCTGATGAAGAAATCGAAAAATGTAATATTATTTTTAATAGCTTAAAAAATAAAGGAGTTCCAATATCAATTATGTGTGATATACCTGGGATAAAACCACTATTTGATTTTAAATTGTATGGTAATCATACATTAAATGTTTGGAATAATTTTTCTTGTGAAAAATTAAGTGAATCTGGATTTAACAGTTTAATACTCTCTCCTGAGCTTTCATTTGAAGAGATGAAAAACCTAGTTTTAAATTATATGAACAAAGATATAGATTTAGAAATGATTGCTCATGGAAATTTAGAAGTTATAATGACTAATGATGATTTTTCTAATTTAAACAAAAATAAAAGCCTTAACATGGATATTTCCGAATATGCAATATTAGAAGATAAAAAAAGAAAAAAATTTAAGTATAAAATTTTATCTGATTTTAATAAAAAAAGCCATATTATAAATAAAGACTGTTTATGTTTAATAGATGAAATGGACAAAATAAGAAAGATTGGACTTGATTCTATAATATTAGATTGTAGATTTTCAAATGAAAATTACACATCTAACATTATTTCACTTTATTTAGAAGCAATAAATGAAACAAATCATGAAAAATTAAATTCTCTTAAAAAAGAAATTTATTCATTATCACATTCTTATTTAAGTAAAGGAAACTTTTTAGATGGGCGTATTCATGAAAAAGGGAAAAAATAATAAATATGAAAAAAAATAATCTAAAAAAAAGTTTGAAGAATAATAAATTTGATTAAAAAGAAACCTTGAAAGATAATAAAACTAAGATAAAATGAAAGTTGAAGAAATAATAAATTTATTTGAGGAAC
Source organism: uncultured Methanobrevibacter sp. (assembly GCF_937881195.1). GTDB lineage: Archaea > Methanobacteriota > Methanobacteria > Methanobacteriales > Methanobacteriaceae > Methanobinarius. Next base: position 1,181 of record NZ_CALGFC010000021.1, read on the forward strand.
TATCTAGCCCTGAAGATGTTGAAGGAATGTCCCGTTTTGGAATCACTCCTGAGCATACTTATGGTTTAAGAATGCCCGTTATAAAAAAAATAGCTAAAGAATATAAAAAAGACCATTTATTGGCTTTAAATTTATGGAATATTAATACTAGAGAAACAAGAATCTTAGCTTCTTTAGTAGATGATCCAAATATGGTTACTTCAGAACAAATGGATAAATGGGCTAATGACTTTGACTATTGGGAAATATGTGATCAATGTTGTATAAACCTTTTTAGAAAAACATCATTTGCATATGAAAAAATAGATAAGTGGACAAAAGATGATAAAGAGTTTGTTAAGCGTGCAGGATTTGCAATGATTGCTGTTTTAGCTGTTCATGATAAAAAAGAAAAAGATGAAAAATTTATATCTCTTTTAGATATCATAGAACGCGAATCGGATGATGATAGAAATTTAGTTAAAAAGGCAGTTAATTGGGCTTTAAGACAAATTGGAAAAAGAAATATGGTATTGAATAAAATAGCCATAATTAAAGCAAAAGAAATTGATAAAAAAAATTCCAAATCTGCTCATTGGATAGCTAAAAATGCCATTAAAGAATTAACTGATGAAAAAACAGTTGAAAGAATAAAATTGAAAGAATAATAATAAATATAAAAAACTATTATAAAATATAACCTAAAATAAATTGAAATAAGAGAATATAAATTTAAAATTCTGAGCAAAAATTAATAAAATAAAAAAATTATAAATAAAAAACTATAAAAATAAAATTATAAAAATAAAAAATTAGCTATTACTATTTAAGAACTCTCTATTTGATATTACTTCATTTTAATAGATTTAAAAAAAATACTTTTAAATAAACTATTTTAGATAGCTACTGCTATCTTTAGATAGTTAATGTTATCTTTAGATAGCTACTTTTATCTTTAGATAGCTAATGTTATCTCATCGTAGTTCAGGTAAGGAATTTTACTGTTTTTATTTCCTTCTTTTAATTCTATTAATCCTTCTTGTTCTAGGTTTTTTACTTTTGGTTGTACTGAGCTTATATCTTTATTAACTATTTTAGCTAACTCTCTTATTGATTTTGGCTTATCCCTTTTAATAGTGTTTAATAGTTCTATTTCTAATTCCCCTAATGTTAATTTCTTAGTTACAATGCTTGTTGTTCTTTTTATAGTTTCATCAGGATGTTTTTTATAGTATTTCCAATTTTCTATATCAACATATAAAATCATGTTTCTTGGAGTCCTTTTAAGAAGTTTTTCAGCTTCTTCTAAAGATTTATATGTTTTTTCCATTTCTTGTATGAATTCATTTCCTTTTTGCTCTTTAACAAGTGATACCATCATTTTTTCAGCTCCTTTATTAAAGTTTTCAAATTTATTTCTTCATTTTCCTCAATATGTTTATAAACTATCATGAATATGGTTTGTTGAGTGTTTTCATTTATTCTTTCCTTTATTTTATGCTTATATGGATTAGGGTGTATATGTGTATAACCATGATGATAATTGTCTATTAATATTCCATCAGGCATCACTACAACAGACCATCCAGTAGTTGTTTCTGCTTTATAAATTATTTTATCATGAACCTCTGTTTGATCTTGACTTCTCTTAATCATGTTATATTATGTATTTAATATTATTTATATATATGATGTTTTTTTTACATCAATATTATAAAGTAATTTTGTTTTATATTATAGAAGAATAAATTATATATAAATAGAAAGTTTTCAAATATATTAAATATTTCAAAATGAAATCAGTAATGATAATAATAATGATAATAATAATAAATAATATGAATTCAATAAAAATAATAAATAATAATATAAAACCAATAAAAATAAAATATTAAGACAATTTTAATAATAAAATGCTAATCAAATATTCATTCTACAAAGTGGCTTAGCTAAATGTCTTCTAGCTGAAACTGGAGTTTCATAAAATTTTCCTTCAATAAGTTCTCTTTTTTCTTCTTCAGCTATCTTTTCACCATTTGGCAATTTATTTCCACATTTTTTACATTTAAATCCTTTATTTTTTCCTGCAGAAGTCATTGTTTTTCCACAAGCACAAATAGGATTTTTGAATATTTTTTTCTTTTGAAGTTTAATTATCTTAATTTTTTCAATATTAAAGGTTTCACCACAACCAATTCCACCGAAAAGTTGGACCTGATCTCCTTTTTTTAATTGTTTTATTATTTTCCTAAACTCTTTTGTTGGTTCATATGCAGAAGCATCTATATCCCCAGATTCATCCCCTAATTTAAAAAATATATGTCCTCCTTCAATTACATGAGGATCTTCTTTTACATAGCCACTAACAATATAACACCCATATTTTTCCATTCCTGAAATTTTATCTATATTTTGAAGATGCATATCAGTATGCTGATTTGTTTTAAAAATGCAATAACTTTCAATAGGTTCATTAACTTTTACAATATCTTTGGCCAAATTTAATCCTTCAATAGATTCACCACGAATACCATAAAGAATAGGGCAAGGGGTTTTAGGGCCAATAGCTATATAATCATTTTTATAATCCACATTTTCAAAAGTATCGTTAGTTTTTTTATCCATTATATAAACAGAATCCTTATTAATTAGTCTTTCTTTGCCATAATTTTCTTTTTTTCTGTAAGTTAACAGTTCATAAGTGTAATCTTTAAGAGGGCAAGATATAGCTGCAATAGAACCTATAATTCCCCTACCTTTTTTGAACTTATGAGCTTCTGCTCCAATTTTTTTTGCAAAATTCTCTGCTTCTTCTATTGATATTATTGAATATATAGCTTTCATTGCATAATTTTGCATTTCTTTAGTGATTTCACCTTGATAAAAAATTACCCCAGGATTTGTATTGTCACAAGAAGTTTCAGAAAGTTTTTCTACATTCTCAAGGATAATCTTTTTTAATTGATATATTTTTTCTTGATTTAAGCTAGAAATATCAATTTTAAAAGATATTCCCCCATTACCCCGAGTTTTAAACCTTGCGAATGGATTTAATCGAATCAATCTAGGAACATCTTCAATATTAATTCCTTCTTTTTTTAATTCATTAATTATGTAACAAGCTAAGTAAGTGGTACACATTCCATCAGGAGAATCTGTATCATCAATACCTATATGTAGAATAATAAAATCACCTTTTAGTTGATATATATGAGATATAAATTTAATAAAAATTAAATGTTAATTTAAAAAATATTAAAATATTAATTTAATTAATAATAATATATGAATTAAATTAATAAAGAAATATGAATTAAATAAATATTAATTTAATTAATAATAATATATGAATTTAATTAATAACGAAATATGAATTTAATTAATAACGAAATATGAATTAAATAAATAATAAAATATGAATTTAATTAATAATAAAATATAAATTATGAATTATTTAGTTAAATAACCTTCTATTAGATTCCTACTTTCATTTAAAGCATCTAATGGAATTCCTTTAGGCATGGACCCAAGTTCTCCTTCAACATCCTTTAATATCCCTTCACCTGCACCTAAAAACATTCCCTCACTAGCTATTCCAGAAAAAGTTTCAGGAGGAAGCATAGCTATAGCTACATTATTACCTTCTTTAACTGTTAGATCATTTGTAACGACTTTAATAGCCCTTTTTCCAAGGTTGACATTACATATCATTAATCCATCATTATTCGGATGTTGGCTAACACTCATTAATTCCCCTACTTTAATATCTATAGCTACAATAGGATCATTAATTGGACCAAATAAAATTCTATTTTTTAATCCTAAAATAGTATCTATAAAAAATCTTGCTTTAGCTATTGCTTCTTCAGCTTTTTCTTTTTCTTCTTTAGGGGTTTGAGCCATAAATTGATGAGCCCAATCATCTCCACCCAAATATCTTAAAACCAAATTAGCTTTTTCCTCTAATTTAGTTATTTCTGGAGTATTAGCTAAATCTTCAGGATCTAAATAAGAATAATTTAAAGTTTGAAAATCACTTTCCATGTTTTCAGCACTTTCAATAGCCATTTTTTTATTCCAACGTCCTCTAAAACTGCCACTTCTTGCAGTTCCAACAAACATGCCAATAGTTTTTTGTCCAAGTAAAAGTCTGTAGTCTTTAGTTGTGTCCCACATAGTACCTTTTGTTTCCTTAAATTACCCATGATAAAAATGAAAGAACGAGTAATTAATAATAATTATTTAAAAAAAATTTTTATGCAAAAAATTAATATTGCATATTTTTAAATATATCAAACTAACTTATTAAACATTACTTTTCATTATTATAAAGATATTATAATAAAAATAATTAAAAATTCAATATGAATATAATAAAAATTTTATAATAAAAATAATTAGAGATTTTATAATAATTATAATTATAATATTTTATAATAGTATTTAATACATAAAAATTGTTTAATGATAAATAATAAATAATAAATAATAAATAATAATAGATCAATAATATATTATAAAATTATAACTAATTAAATATGCAAGAAAATATATGGAGAACAAAATAATGATAAATAAAAAACACATCTTAACTATATTAATTAGTTTGATACTATTATTTGCAATTGTAAGTGCAATAGATAGTGCATCAGCTACAAAATATAAAAAAATAGATTACAAAAAAACAAAATTAGACAAATCCTCTATAATTACAGAAACAGCATATATTAGTAAAAATAAAAAGATAGTTACAGTTAAATCCAATTTATATATCAAAAAAAGCGAAAAACAAAAATATCGCTTAGAAACTACTTCAAGAACATATATTGAAAAATTTAGCAAAACAAAGCTCAAAATAACTACTAAAGGAAAGTATAGAGGTTCAAAAGGAGTTTATGCTTATACCCAATATTTAAAAACTAAAAAAAGCCCTAAAACATTCTATTTGAAATACATAAAAAATGAATATGAAAATGGATATTATGGATATTCATATGGATATGGTCATGTAAATATTAACAAGACAAATCTAAGAATTAAAAGTTAAGATTGGTTAATTAGCTTTTTAAATGAATATTTAAAATTAAAAATTAAAGATTTAGAAAGAAGAAGAATCTTAAGATTACTATTCTTGTTCAATAAATTCTTCTTTCCCAACAAAACAAAGAGGACAGACCCAATCTTCAGGCAAATCATCAAAAGATGTTCCAGGATTTATTCCATTATCAGGATCGCCTTCTGCAGGATCATATAAATATCCACAAATTTCACACAAATAACTAGGACCATATAAATCGTTTTCAGCCATTTTCATAACCTCAATAACTATTCCATTGGATAATTAGATAATATTCAGATTTAAAAAGTAAATTTTCATCACTTATTTATTAATAATATTTAATTATAATATTTAATTTTATATTTATCCATATTATTT
>NZ_CALGFC010000022.1 GCF_937881195.1 uncultured Methanobrevibacter sp.
AGAAAGCATTACCAGTAAGATCCATTAAAAACCCCCATAATTTTATTTTTAAGTTTCTTTAGGAATATTCTAAAATCCATAGATAAACAAATTATTTAAAAAATATCAGCAGAATTTATAACCTCGATTACAGAAAGTATAATAACCTTTGAAACTATTTTATACAACTTTAATATCAGTTATAAGAGATTTATATAAGTATTCAAATGAAATTTTTCCCATATATAAATAAACTTCTTAAAAAAACTACATATATTTATATTTCCCATTGAAAACATCACTTTATATATTATAGTTCTAATTCCCATATATAATTTAGCTATTTAAATAAATTAACAATATAATCAATATAGATAAATTTTAAATCTTTCTAAAATATTATTATTATGCCATAATATCAAATAGTACCCATAATCAGATAAATATTATAAAATTTAATATAAATATAAATGAAACTAAAAAAATGTTAAAAATTAGTAGAGATTATTTAAAAATATATATTTTAACCAATAATATAAAAAAAATAATATAAAATAATTAAACCAAAATCATATCTTCTTCTTTAGGAACTAATTGATTAATATTATTCAAATTTTCAAATTCGATATTATTAATATCACTTGAATTATTAGTTTCTATAAAATCATAGCTTATTTTATTGATAGAATTATTCTCATCAGAAATAAAAATACTATTATTAGAACTTAAATTAGAACTATTATTAATAACACTTGAATTGGACTCATTAGTATTATTAGAAATATTAGTGTTATTAGTATTGTTATTGGTATTGTTATTATTATCTGTTTGATTATCTGTTTGATTATTTATATTTGTAGGAGGAGTTGGAATATATTCTGTTTTTGTTAAATATTTATTACTGCCTGCAATATGTTCTTTACCAGTTACTAAACAAAAGTCTGCATCACATATACTACAAACCCACATTCCCTCCTTACAAGTTGGGCCTTCTTCATAAACCATACATCCTTCTTTTTGACAAAATGGACAATAATTTTTAAAGGTTGAATTATGATAGTAATAATCCCCTGCATCACCACAACTACACTTTCCAGTACTGATTAAATATTTATCATTATATTTAACTAATAGGGGACCACAAGAATAATTAGAACTAGTTATAATAATAAATCCATCTCCAGTAGGCCCATAAGTATCGTTTAGATTAGAATTTCCACTAACAATTAGAGGATGATTAGTAGTATTAATAGTTAAATTATTCGGTAAACTACCGTTTGAATCAGCAAAATCTAATACTTTAGAAAATTCATATACTAAGAATTGGAATTTTATATTTCCAAGGCGAGAATTAGCATAATTTGGAGCTTGTTTATTTGTATTAATGAAATTTAGAACATTTGTAGCTAAAGTTACAAATTCTGATTTTTGTAAAACACCAGAAGTGAAATTACCATCAGGATAGCTTGGAGATTTAACTGAAATAGGAGTAATATTTCCATTATTTCCTTTATTAGCATTTACAATTGCAGATGATAATAAATATAAAAATTCAGACATAGAATACTGTTTATCATTGATTAAAACATAAGAAGGGAGAGAATTATTCTCATCAACATAATTCCTGATTTGTTTAGATATTTTCAAAATTTGAACTTTTGATAAAGTTATTTGAGAGTTATTTGTATTATTAGAAGTTCCTACTGTATTTCCTGAAAATTTAGGAAGGTATTTATTCATTGAATTTGTTTTAGCTATACTTAAAGTTAATGTTTTTGGTAAAGCCCCTTTATTGTCTTTAGACCATGCTAATATTTTACTATTTCCATAGATAAATGATTGAAATTGAACTTTTCCTAATTTAGTACTTACATAATTAGGAGCTGTGTTATATTTATTAATATATTTGACCACATTTGATGAATATTTATAATATTGGGTTTTTGTAAGTTTTCCCTTGATTGTAGAACCTGTAGGGCTTTTTGGGCTTTTAATACCATACTTTACCACAACATCTTTTTTTAGCTTTTTGTTTTTATAATAAATTGTGGTTGAAGAAATAGACATATATTCCTCCATTGAATACTTATAATTTCCAATAGTGATATAGTTTGGTAGCTTCTTATTCTTTTCAATATAAGTTTTAAGATATTTACTAGAAGATAAGACCTGTGATTGGCTTACTTTACTTGGTTTAACTACTTTTTTATCAGTAGAATCTGCTGCACTAGCCCCATTTGCACATAGACCTATTAAAAAAACTATAAGCAAAGCTACAATTATTATATGATATTTATTTGAAATAATCTTTCTAAAGATGCCTAAAATAGTCCTACCTCGATAATTAATATTTTAAATAAATTCCTCAAAGGTTATATATTAACATTAAATTCATAATATTAATAAATTCACAATACACCCAAAGTATACAATATTAATACTATATTACAAGATAATATATAAATATTACTAAAAAAAATAGAGATAATAATTAATAATAATTATTGATAAAAATAGTCAATAATAGTTAATTGTAATGAAAAGAATTAAAAAAGTAGTTTAAAAACGATTTATAGCTAATAATCCATAGTTCTTATTTCTCTTATTGCCTTAGCTGTATCAAAAGGTTTATCTGTTTTGATTATTCCAATCATTTTCCGACTTCTTTTAAAATCTGGATTATAGGTGTCTTTATTAATAATTAAATTTTCAATGAGTTTATTTTTTCTCATAACTTCAATTCCATTTTCTATTATATTATTTATAGCTTCTTCCTCAGTAATTCCTTCGTTTTTAGCTATTTCACTAATTTTTTTCAAAAAATGAGGATTTATATCTTTAATTTTAAAAGTCATATTATCCAAGCCATTTTAAAGATTAGGTAAAAAACAAAAAATAAGCATATTTACCATAAAATATGAAAATATATATTCAACAAACTTTAGTAATACCTTTGATATTATCAAAATGACTATCAAAAGTAGCTATCTTTTTAATTCCCAATTCTCTCATTAATCCAATATAAACAGCACCAAATAAAGAGATTCTCTCATTATTATGTTTCATTTCTTTAAGAAGTATTTCAAAACCTTTATCATAAAAATCATTATCAATAATGACATTATAATTATCATTAAGCTCTTTATAAACTTTTGATATTATATTTTGATCTTTTTTTAATTTAACATTCAAAACAGTTACAACTTCCATTATTACAAGTTTAGAAATTAATATTTCATTATCATTGAAAGAATTTAGTAATTTATGAGCCCTTTCATGATTCTTACTTGTTTTAACATAGAAATTAATTAAAAAACTAGCATCTAAAAAAATCATGATTAATACTTCCTATTTCTCACTTCTCTTATAGCTTTACTAGTATCAAAAGGTTTATCTGTTTCAATTATTCCTGAAAAACTCATTCTTCTTTTATGATTTGGATTATAAGTATTTTTATTAGCTATTAAATATTCAGGAATTTTATTTTTTGATTTAGCTTCTAATCCTTTTTTTAAAACTTCATTTATAGCTTCTTCCTCAGTAATCTTCTCGTTTTTAGCTATTTTACTGATTTTTTTTAATAGATTAGGATTGATGTTATCAATTATTATAGTTCCAGTTTCATCTTTAGCTAAGCTATGAATTTCTTTATTATTTTCCAAACCTTGTTTAATAAATTTTTCAAGTAATTTAGTTTGACTAGTTCCCATCTCAACAGCTTTCATTTTCAAATCTTTTAATAACTCTATATTTAATGTAAAGCTAGTTTTTTTCTTAGACATTTCATACACCTGTTTAATATAATTAATATATATTATGAAATTAGCTTTATTTAATTATTTCGGTATTTCCTTAAATAGGTATTTTTTTATTAAAATATAAATTATTATTAGTAAATAAAAAATGAAAAATAAAAAATTGAAAATAAAAAATAAAAAATGAAAAATAAAAAATGAAAAATTAAAAATAAAAATTAAAATTAAAATTAAAATTAAAATAAAAAGTTGAAAATTAAAATTAAAATAAAAATTAAAAAATAAAATATAAATATAAATATAAATTTTTAAATCTAATTAATTATAAATTAAAAGTTAATTAATCAATAAGCTAAAAACAATTTTAATAAAATAATATTAACAACTCGGAGAATAGCTATGAATAAACTAAGATTTACAGTAGCAGGATATTATTTTTATGATGGAATAACTCCATTTGAAGAAAATAAATATTTGAAACTAATCAAAGAACCAGATAATGATTATGATAATGAAGCTATTAGAATAGAAGATTTTTCTGGGAAAAAAGTAGGTTATGTAGCTAATTCTACTAACACAGTCATTGAAAAAACAATGAGTGGAGGTAGAATCTATGATAAATTTGATGAGATTAGCTATTGTAAAGTTGAAGAAGTAAATAGCTATGGAATTATTTGTGAAGTAGTTGATAAGAAAGAAGTAAGAAAAAGGCCCAAAAACAAAATTATGAAAAAGATTAAAGGGAAATTTTTTAAGAAAAATAAAGAAAAATTATATATTTAGAAAGAATTTGTTGGATATTAAAGATGTGATGGAATGAATAATGAAGAAGAATATGAAACAATAGAAATTAAAATTTCTAATAAAATAGATGATATCAGTAAAGAAAAAATAAGGGAATATAAAAATTCAGATGAATGGGATGAATTAGAGGATTTATTAAACAAATTACAAAATTCAGAAGAAGGTGAAACTAAAGATATTTTATTAAAAATAATATCCTATGGAGAAATTGTAAAAGTTAAATATGAAGATAAGATGAATAATCTTAATGAAAACGATATATTGTCTCAAGAATTTATATTACTTCCAATATATATGGATATGTTTCCTGAAAGAGCTATTGATCTAATTTCTAAAAGGTATTCTGATGATGAAAATTTAATTGAAGAGTCATTGATACAATTAGATGAAATAATGAGAGATAATAAAATAGAGGAATTGATTGAGATATTAAAAAATGCTAGAAAATCTGAAGAGCATGAAATAGCTAATGGTGCTATGGGAGAATTATATAGATATGATGAATATGCACTTCCAAAATTAAAATTAGTTGCTGTTGAGCCTGAAACTAGTCAGGATTTATTAAATGATTTAGGTGCAATTATAATAACAATAATATTAGGTGAAGAAGAATATTATAATCTTTTTAAAAAAGCTATTGATGAAGATCCTGAAATATGGAAACCTGCACAAGAAAGAATAAGAAATATCATAAATAGTATTGATGTATCTCCTTATTTTTTAAGACATCCAGAAGAACTCCAAAATATGTGAATATAAAATTAATATGTTTTCAATTGTGGTTTTTTATAGCTAAATTCTTTAGAGTTTTCTTTAGTCATTAAATACTTAACAAGATTGAAATTTTTAATATAAAACTCTTTTAATTCACTGTATTCTTTTTTGTTTACTAATATTTCTTCTGAATTTTCAATTGTTTCTTCATGAGCAAGATTTTCATTATCAAAATCTTCATCAAAAACATTATCTAATAAATCAGCTATTTCTTCATCAGAATAATTAATTGAAGTGGGATTTTCTGATTTTGATTCTAATTCTAATTGATTTCTAGCTAAAAATGCATTAGCATTTGCAAAATATTTTACAACCTCAGAGTTTGAGTTTAGCTCATAACCATGCTTAGTTTTTTTAAGTAAATCAAATTCTATAAAATTATCTATGAAATTGTCTAATGTTGGTCTTGAAATTTCTGATGCTATAGCTATTTGGGACTTATTAAAGTATTTATTTGAGGAAGATAATAAAAAATCTAATACTTTTATTTGAGGACAATTACCAAAAACTTTTTTTAACATTTATAACCACCATTTTTAATGTAAAAATAAATTACATATTTTATAATAATAAAATTATTTTACAGTTATTGTAATATAATTTTACTTTTATGTTATATATAATTATTCATATCTTCATATAGTAATACTTTTTATAGTAAAAATGCATAACTAATAATATGAAAAAAGATTCAAATTATAATGAAAAAGTGCAGATAGAAATCCTATTTTTTCTTTATAATGAAGGATGTTTTGGAAAGTATCATTATCCAATTAAAGGGATTCAACATAAAATTATTGTAAATGGTACAAGAGTCCCCTTAAGTGACTTAAAAAAAGCCATGAAAATTTTACTAAAAAAACAATTAATTTTAAGATACAAAAAACTTAAAAATATTCATTTAAATCCACATAAAAAAGAAGAAATACTATTAAAAATACAAACTAAAATAAGTGATCGATTAAACTTTAAATAATTAATTCTATAATTTTTTAATAATTTTTCAATAGTTATTTTATGTGAATTATAACTTTATATCATATATATTTTATTATAATAACTATTATCATCAATATTTGCTTATCTTTATTTATATACTATTTATTTTAAGATTTTTAATAATAAAAATTTATAATTTTATTTTATTATTTAAAAAATCAATTACATTAATATGTTTTATTCCACTAAGAGACATATCAACTTCTTTATCTCTGAATTTACCAATTGTTATATTGTAATCATTTTATTATCATTAAAACCTAATGTAGAAGGCATAGCTCTAAATTTAAGGTATTCATATATGATCTAATTTTGTTTAAATACAAATCCCTTTTAATCAAATCAATACCTTAAAAAAGATATTTTTTCTTATAGGAAAAAATTATTAAAAAAATATAAAATATTTTCCTATAAGAAAATTTTTTAATATATTTATAAAAAAAGTATTTAAATATTTATAATCAGATTTTAATATTATCTACAATTTAATATTTAATTTATAATAATTATAGATGAAAATTTATAATTAATCTTTATTTTTGTATTGGGGCATTTTTCAATGTTTCTATCAATAATTCCCAAAATTTTTGAACAGATTTAATATTAACCTTTTCTTGAGGCGTATGTGCATCCTTAATTGTAGGTCCAAAAGATATCATATCTAAATCAGGATATTTTCCTCCTAATACTCCACACTCTAAACCAGCATGAATTGCTTTAACTTCAGGAACTTTTCCAAATTTTTCAAAATATGTTGATTTCATTATTTCCAATATCTGAGAATCTAAATTAGGGTCCCATCCAGGATATTCTCCATAAATCTTAGTATCACCTTTAGATAATATAAAAATATTTTTCAATAGATTTTCTACAACAATTCTTGCTGAATCAACTGAACTTCTTATTAAGCACTCAACTATAACTTGATTATTGAAAGTTTCAACAATAGCTAGATTATTAGAAGTTTCAACTAAGTTAGCTATATTTTCACTCATAGCTATAACTCCATTAGGACAGAAACATAGTGAAGATAATAATCCCCATTTTGTTTCATTATCTAAAACATATTTAGGTATATCACATGTTTCATATTTAATATTTAAATTTGCTTCATCAGGGAATTTAGCTATTATATCTTTATTAAGTTTATCAAATAATTCTTTGAACTTAGAAAATTCTTCTTTTTTAATTGTAATAATTGCAGAAGCTTCTCTAGGAATCACATTAGCTGCTGATCCACCATTGATTGAATTTATATCTATATTACAGTTTGAGAAAGCTATCCATAATATTTGACTTAATATTTTTATTGCATTAGCTCTATTAAGGTGTATATCTGCACCACTATGGCCACCTAAAAGTCCCGATACTTTTAATTCAAAGGCAATACTTTCTTTTTCAGCTGTTTTCTTTGAATAATTAAATATAGCTTTAAAACTAGATCCTCCTGCAGAACCTACAAATAGGGATCCTTCCTCTTCAGTATCTAAATTTAATAATATTTTTCCATCTAAAACATCTGATTCAAGTCCATTAGCTCCAGTCATATCAGTTTCTTCATCAATTGTAAAAAAAGCTTCAATTGGACCATGAGATATATTTTTGGACTGAAGAATTGCCATAGCAGCTGCAATTCCAATACCATTGTCAGCCCCTAATGTTGTACAATCTGCCTTAATCCAACCTCCATCAATGATTGGTTTTATAGGATCTTTTTCAAATTCATGATTGCTTTCAAGGCATTTTTGTGGAACCATATCTATATGTCCTTGTAAAATAATTCCTTTCTTATTTTCCATTCCAATTGAAGGAGGTTTTTTAATTATAACATTTCCAACATTGTCTACAGTAGTTTCCAATCCTAAACTTATTCCAAAATCCTTGATAAAAGTTGTTATTTTAGCTTCATGTTTTGAAGGTCTAGGTATTTGTGTTATTTCGTAAAATATTTTCCATAGTTCTATTGGTTCAATATTAGAAATATCATTTTCCATTTTTTGCACCTTAGTTAAATTTATAAATAGTAATTTAAATTAATATTAAAAAATTTATTTAAAAATAAAAAACATAATATAAAACCAAATATTAAAAACAGTTTGGTTTAAAAACCAAGAATCATTTGGAAATCCTGGAAAGTAATAATAATATAACAAGACTATAATCAAAAGAAGGAGACATAAACAGAAAAAATAATATTTTTCTCTTTTAAACCTAATTTAATCATAGAACCAAACCAATAAATAAATTACCTAAATGCCATATTTTAATGGCTTTTCACATTTCATTATTATGAGGATTTAATTCTTTACTTGTATAATTTTTTGAACTTTTTAACCAAGATGGATGAATATTAATTTCTCTCCATGGACATATCCTAATTTTTTTAATATCTCCTAAACTAAAAGAGTTAACCCACTCCATATTATCCTCATCTTCTGATTCAAAAGATAATTTTTTATTATATAATGCCACTAAATGATTTCCTTCACCAATTTCAATAACATTTGCTTTATATCCCTTATCATTTATTATTATCCATTTTCCAGGAAATACTCCAAGAATTGTTATTCTGTGACATTTATATCTTGAAGAACCAAAATGTCTTATTTTTTCAACTGTGTATTCATGGTTTTTTAAATTTAATTCTGTTGTAATATCATTAATTATTATTGTCCTTACTTCAAGTACCATTTATATTGCTCCGTTCATTTCAAAAAAATCAAAACCTCAAAAAGTTTTAAATCATGAAAAAATCTAAATATTGTTCAAGATTTTATTTTCAAGTATTAATTTTTTATATTCTGATTTGATTTTAAAATATTGTTCACTGCTAATTGTTTTTAATTCATAAATCTTTTCTTTTTTTAATTTATTTGCTCTCTTTGTTAATCCGCTTGTTATTCCTGCAATGAACATTCCATTAATTTCAGGGTTTTTGTTTGTGATTGCATTCATTTTTTCAATAAGACTATGCATTGAAATAAAATCATTTTCTCCCAATAATACTTTTATGAATATTTTTTGAGGTTTTTGAGATATTTTTAGGTATTCTGATAGTTCTTCACTATTCCAAGAGCCATTATTCAATTTAGAAGATTTATTAATATCTAAAACAGTGATATTTTCATTTTTTGAATTAGAAATGCTTTTTTCTATTTCTATAAAATCTTCAGGAGGATTTTCACAATGATAATAATCTAGTGACCATATATCTTCACAGAGTCTTTCAATTAATCTTTCTCTGTCCATTATGTCTTCTTTTTTAAACTGAGGATGGGGTTTAATGTCATATTTTTCTCTAAATTGCTTTGTATTAGGATTTTTTTCATTAAATGACTCATGAAGAGTTTGAGCAAATCTATTTTCTTTCAAGTAGTGAGAAATTTTTAATTCATATGGAGCACTACCATAAGATTGGTTAGTTCCAGATGGAACTAGTAATAAAGCTCCAATCGAATTTCTCCATTCATCAAATTCTTTGCTATCATTAAATTCATCTTTATGTTGTTCATATTTGTCTGCCCAAATATGTTCTATTTCAAATGGCTTCCCTTTTGGGTTAAGATATCTTAAAAAGTTTGTATCTTTATCTCCAGCTTCATTATCAACAAAACTTGTTATTCTTGAAAGTAAATGTTTAACAAAACCTTTATTTTGACTATGTAAATGGAAACCAATAATTCCATCCCAATTTTGATCAAAATTATTGATTTCCTTTTTTAAATGACAATGCAATGAGTTTAAATCATTGTTTCTAATTAATTTGACTATATTAAATATAGTATACCTTATTGAAGAATGTCCAAATTTTTTAAAATTAACTGACCTTCTCACAGTAAATGTTTCTATGAATCGAGCTACAGCATCTATTTTTTTAATTCTAGTATTTTCATCGTCTTTATGATTTAAAGAAGCCAATAATAATGGATCTTGCAAAGAATCAGCTATTCCCCAATTGTGAATATATGTTAAATGAGGCATTTTATCGTCAAAATTATTCATTTTCTCTTTAATCATTAAATATTGTTCAACAAAAAACGAAAATTCATCATTGAAAAAATTGTAAAAATCATCAGAAGTTTTAATATTAAATCTGTTCTCATGATTGTCTTTAAACCATTGATGTAAACTAGAACCTATTAGTTCATAATCTTTGTCTTCTGCACCTGCTTTTCCAGACCTAGTTGAATCTGCATATTTTCCTCTGAACCAAGCTTGAAAAAACGGCAAATCTTCGTCTTTTTCATATTCATTTAATAATTTTATTTGATCTTTCCAATTATCATTTAGTTTGTTTCTTTTATCCTCATCTTTAATCTTAGACAACACATAACCTTTTAACATCTCTATTGGAGTTAAATTTAGCCCTCTATCATTCATAGTTTCAAATATTGTGTAAGCATTTTCATCTGAATGTGCTGTGATTTTAATTATAATTACTTTTTCAATAAGCCAATAAATAAAAAACGAAAGAGTATCTGAATTTATTTCTTCTGGAAAGGCCTCATTAATATCAATGTAGCGTTTTACCATGTTTTTTACAGTCTCATTATCTGTTTTTTTACAAGTATATTCTCCTTTTTTATACAGTGCATCTAAACATTCATTACGTATATCATCAGTTAGATTAAAAGATTTTTCTCCAAAACTATCTGAAAAGATATAATTATCAATACTTACTGGTTTATCTGAATCTTTTTGTAAATGATTTAAATAAATCAATAAAAGAGTAATAGAGGTTATTCTTTGCTGACCATCAATAATAGAAGATTTTTCACCACTAGAATTTAAAACAATAGGTCCCAAATAATAATTTTGATATTTTTTAACTTCACTAAGCTCATCTCCGTCATCATAATCCTTTAAAAAAGTATAAGTCAGATCATCAATTAACTGATTGATTTGTTTCCTTCCCCAACGATATTCCCTCTGAAAATAATCAATGAAATATTTTTCATCTTTTAATAATGATTTTATAGTCTCATTTCTAGCTTCTATTTCATTCTCATTTTTTGCCATGTTTTTCACCAATCAGCTAAGAAAATCTAAAATAATAGTTGATATACTCTATTTTTATTATATATATTTTTATTGAATTAAATATGAATTTATATTTCTTAAAGTACTTATTCTGACTAAAATTCTTATTTTTCAATTTTTGCAATGGATTTATCTATTTTATATAATCAATTCGTATAAAAATATCCTAATAGAACATTGAAATAAAATGTATATTATAGCTAAAATATTGAATCTTTCAATTTGTTTATTTCCTTCTTATTTTGTTAGAATGTTGTATCAGTTTATATTGAAATCATCTTTTTCCTGTTGAGTAAAATTTATATTACTAAAAATTAATATAAATTTTACTCAAAATATTTTATAAAATCCAATTAAGTATTAATAATTAAAAAAATATTTGGAGTGCTAGATTTTTATTTTTATATTAATATTTATTTTTAAAAATAAACTTTGAATTTGACTCAAAATTATTTTTGTTTAACAATCATATAAAAACTCCGATTTCCAGAATTTAGTGAGGAATGGGAAGAAAAAAAATTAGGAGAATTTGTAAATTTAATGCAAAGTGGACTTTCTAGACAATTAATTGATAAAGACATTGGTATTCCAGTAATAAGATCGAATAATTTAATTAATGGAAAAATTGACTTTTCTGATATTAAATATTGGTACAAAGATGATAATAAAGGAGCTAAAACCGAAAATTATTTTTTAAAAGAAAATGATTTATTAGTAAACTTTATAAATAGCTTATCTCAGATTGGTAAATCTGCATTATATAAAAATTCAATAAAAAGAGACACAATTTTCACCACAAATATTATGAGACTAAATTTTAATAAAAATATTAATAATTTTTTTATATATTCTTATTTTCAACTAAAAAAATACGAAAATTATATTTATTCCATTGCAAAACCTGCTGTTAATCAAGCAAGTTTCACAACAGTGGATTTTAAAAGATTCAAAATGAATGTTCCTTCATTAGCTGAACAAGAGACAATAGCTAATTTTTTGTCTAAAGTGGATAAAAAAATAAATCTTTTTGAAGAAAATATAAAATTATGGGAAACTTATAAAAAAGGAATTATGCGACAGTTGTTCGCGCAGAAATTAAGATTTAAAAATGCGAAAGGAGAAAATTATCCTG
>NZ_CALGFC010000023.1 GCF_937881195.1 uncultured Methanobrevibacter sp.
ATTATAATATTTCTTTTAACAATATATTACTATTTTATTTTACATTAATCTATTTTTATTTATTTTATTTCTATTAATAATTTATATCAATTATTCTATTTTCATAAATAATCTTAATAGCTTAATATTTTTAATTGAAACTATTAAAATTTACTAAAAATAAAATAATTAGATAAAAAATAAAAATAAAGAAATTTTGAGAAAAATAATAAAAAAATATAAAAATAGTAGTATTTTTTATTATAAATAATGATTTTAAAAAATTCTATAGATACTCATTATTGAAATAATAACCAATAAAATAAGAAATAATAAATTAAAGTATTGAATTAACCATTTAAATAGATATTTGAGTAATTATTAAATTTTAAATATCAAATTAAAGGATTAAATTATAAATAATAAAAAATAGTAATCATATTAAAATAAATAGAGAAAAAAATCATTTGATCAGCTAAAAAACGCCGAGACTGGGATTTGAACCCAGGCGGAGAAAATCTCCACAGGATCTCAAGTCCTGCGCCTTACCTGGCTAGGCTATCTCGGCAAATAAAAAAATATTATCCATAATAATAAAAGTTAATAGAAGATAGAATCCTCTAATTAGAAATTAAAATTAAGGAATTTTTAATAAAATTAAAGTATAACTATATTATATAGCTAATAGACTTAATAAAAATTAAAAGTTTTAAAATTAACTAGTTAATAATTATTTAATGATGAATATCAATTAACTAAATTAGTTAAAATTAACTTTTAAGCTCTATTTCAATACTTACATTATCTGGAACATTGACTTTCATTACTTGTCTCATTGCTCTTTCATCTGCTCCAATTCCAACTAATCTTTTGTGGATTCTTAATTCCCATTTTTCCCAAGTAGCTTTTCCTTCTCCATCAGGAGATTTTCTAGTTGGAACAACTAATTTTTTAGTTGGTAATGGAATTGGACCTGAAAGATCTACACCAGTCCTTTCAGCAATCTTTTTAAGTTGATCACAGACAAAGTTGAGTTTATTTGGGTCAGTCCCAGTAAGTTTAATTCTTGCTTGATGCATTTTCACCCTCCAAAAAAATAAAAAGGTATTAATCCATAAAAATGAATAATAAAAGCTATAATAAAATTATAGCTGATTATTATAATTATTTAGCAGGTTCAATATTAATACACATACCAGCAGCTACAGTTTGACCCATATCCCTAATAGCAAATCTACCCATATGAGGAATAGTCTTAATGTTTTCGATTACCATAGGTTTAGTAGGTTTAACTTTTACAATAGCAGCATCTCCTGTTTTAAGGAAATCAGGATTTTCTTCTGCTACTTGACCAGTCTTAGGATCTAATTTTTTGGTTAATTCTAAGAAAGTACATGCAACTTGAGAAGTGTGACAATGGAATACAGGAGTGTATCCAACAGTTATGACACCAGGGTGTTGTAAAACAACTATTTGAGCATCAAATTCTTTAGCTACAGTTGGAGCATCTTTTATATGCCCAGCAACATCCCCTCTTCGGATATCATTTTTACCTACGCCTCTAACATTGAATCCAACATTATCACCAGGTTCAGCTTGATCAAACATTTCGTGGTGCATTTCGATAGATTTAACTTCTCCAGAAGCTCCAGCAGGTTCAAATATTACATCTTCTCCTTTTTTCATTACACCAGTTTCTACTCTTCCAACAGGTACAGTCCCTACACCAGTGATAGAATAAACATCTTGAATAGGTACTCTTAAGGGTAAGGTAGTTGGCTTTTCAGGAGCTTTGAAATCATCGAAAGATGGTATTAAAGCTTTTCCTTTATACCAAGGAGTGTTAGAACTAGGTTCAGAAATATTATCTCCTTCATATGCAGAAATAGGAATAAAAGGAACTTCAGAAGGTTTAAATCCAATACCAGCAATCAATGCAGAAACTTCCTCTTTGACTGCATTAAATTTATCTTCTGCATAATCAACAAGATCCATTTTATTAATTGCTATGATTAATTGTCTAATTCCTAAAGTCATGGATAAATAAATATGTTCTTTAGTTTGCGGTTGAACACCATCAACAACATCCACTACTAATACTGCAGCATCTGCTTGAGAAGCACCAGTAATCATGTTTTTAACGAAATCTCTGTGTCCTGGACAATCCACAATTGTGTATTCATATTTTGGAGTTTCGAACTTTGCATGAGCTAAATCGATAGTTACTCCTCTTTCTCTTTCTTCACCGAGTTTATCCATGAGAAATCTAAATTTGTTTTCTCCTTCATCTAATTGTTGTTCAGCAACTGCTCCAGCTTGTAATAAAACGTGCCCTACGAGAGTTGATTTTCCGTGGTCAACGTGACCAATAAATGCTAAATTTATATGTTCTTTTGCTTTTGCCATAATAAAAACCTCATTTTTAAATAATAATTTATTATTAACATTTTTAAGTTTTTTTTAATATTAATATAAAAGTTTTATTAGTTGATTTTATTAAGATAAATTCAAGTTAATAGTTTAACTTAATTAAATTTGAACTTTCCTATATAAAAACTTACCCCTTATAATAAAATAATGAGTATCAATAAAACAATATATATTGAAAATTTCATTAGTTTTATTTTATTAATTTTTAGTATATTTTATTAATATTTATTAAATAAATTTATACTCAAAATTTATATTAAATCTTTTTATAAAGAATTTATTATTAAATCTTTTTATAAAGAATTTATTATTTAAAATTTTATATTAAAATTTCTATATTATTAACATTTCTATCTTAATTAATTAATATTAGAACTAAATATAAAAATAGAACTAATATTAAAAAATAAAAATAGAAATTTAAAGATTATCCAATGTAATGCTCTGGACCATAAGGTTCAGGAGATAATCCTTTTCTTTCTCTTATTTCTCTAATAATCTGCTTTTGTAATTCCTGTGGTAATCTTTCAAATCCTGCATTTTCAGTAGACCATAAACATCTACCTTCAGTAGCAGACCTAATATCCCCTGCAAAACCAAACATTTCAGCAACAGGAACTTTAGATTCGACAGAAGCCATATCTCCTTCTTGCCCCATGTCGACAATTTGACCCCTTCTGTTTTGAATTTCACGAGTAGCATTACCCATGTAGTCTTGAGGAGTATTAATAAATACCTTTTGAATTGGTTCAAGTAAAGTAGGTTGAGCCATCATGATTGCAGCGAAAACTGCTTTTCTTATAGAAGGAAGAACCTGAGCAGGTCCTCTGTGAACTGCATCTTCGTGAAGTTTTGCATCCATAAGTTTAAATTTCATTCCCATAGCTATTTCATTAGCTATTGGTCCTGAATCTAAAGCTGATTCAAAACCTTCAATTAAAAGTTCTCTAACTTCATCTAAGTATTGGATACCACGAGTCATATTAAGGAATACACTTCTATTATGGACATCCCAAACTCTACGAGCTTCTTCTTTATCTAGACCAGCTTCCATAAAGGTTGTAGCCATTTCTTTTCCTTTGACTTTACCTTCTTTAATAGTTCCTTCACCAATTGCATCATATACAGACTGTTCTAAAGGTTCAACAGTAATATAAAATCTGTTATGTTTGTTAGGAGATTTACCTTCAACTGGAGTATCAATTTTTCCAGCTACAGTTTCTCTGTAAACAACGATAGGTTCAGAAGTTTCTATTTCAACACCTTTCTCATTAATTCTGTAAGTGATAATTTCTAAGTGGAGTTCACCCATACCAGAAATTAAATGCTGACCAGTTTCCTCATTAATATTTACATGAACAGTAGGATCTTCTTTAGAAACTTGTCTTAAAACTTCAATCAATTTAGGAAGATCTTTAGTGTTTTTAGCTTCAACAGCTACTGTGACAACAGGTTCAGATATGTGTTCTATGCCTTCGAACTCTTTTATCTTTTTATCCATATCACAAATAGTTTCACCAGCAATAGCGCCTTTAGCACCAGTTATTGCAACAATATTACCTGCAGGAACTTTATCAGTATTAACCCTTTCTGCACCGAAGAATACTCCAACCTGTTGAGTTCTTGCTTTAGCATGAGAACCTACAAGGAATATTTCACTACCTTTTTCAATAGTTCCACCATATACTCTTCCAGTTGCAATCTCACCAGCATGTTTATCAATACTAACATTTGTAACCATAACAGCTAAAGGACCTTCTGAATCAGTTTTAATCATTGCTTGACCTTCTTCAGTTTCAATATCCCCATCCCAAATAGTTGGAACCCTATATGCTTGTGAAACTAATGGACTTGGCAAATGCTCAACAACCATACCAAGCAAAACTTCAGTAATTGGTACTTTTTGTGCTAATTCTTTTTGCCTTTCTTCATTACAGTAATCTATAATATCTTTAAAGTTAATTCCAGATTTCTGCATGATAGGAATATTAATAGCCCAATTATGATAAGCAGACCCAAAAGCAACACTACCATCAGTAACATCAACTTTCCATTTTTCTTTCTTATCTTCAGGAGCCATTCCTTTAATGAGTTTATTTGCTTCAGCTATTATTTTAAGGAATCTATTTTGAAGTTCTTCTGGTTCAAGTTTTAATTCATTTATTAATCTATCAACTTTATTAATAAATAAAACAGGTCTAACATTTTCTTTTAAAGCCTGTCTAAAAACAGTTTCGGTTTGAGGCATAATACCTTCAACAGCACAAACAACAACAACTGCACCATCTACAGCCCTCATTGCACGTGTAACATCTCCCCCAAAATCAACATGCCCAGGAGTATCAATTAAGTTGATTAAATAATCATTATTATCAAATTTATGAACCATAGAAACACTTGCAGCATCTATAGTGATACCTCTTGCTGATTCCTGTTCATCAAAATCAAGACTTCTTGCATCACCTGCTAGCTCTTCAGAAATCATTCCAGCCCCTGCAAGCAAGTTATCAGATAAAGTAGTTTTACCATGGTCAATGTGAGCCACAATTCCAATATTTCTGATAAATTTAGGCTGATACATTAATTCCTTAATTTTTTCAATCATTTTATTACGTCTACTCACAACAATCACCTAAATATAATATTTAATTAGATTTGATTAAAAATAATTAATTAAAATAAATTTAATTAAAATAATAATATAATTAAAATAAATTAATTATAATAATATAATTAAAATAAAATTAATTATAATAAAATTAATTATAATAATATTAATTATAATAATATTAATTAAAATAAATTAATTAGTGTGCAGCCCTAGCTACTCTTTCTTTCTCTTCTTTTTTACCAATAGCAAAACTTCTTGTATCATGTTCAGAAGCAAGAATTAATTCATCAGCCAAACATTCAGCTACTGATCTTTTATTTTTAAAAGCAGATTGTAAAGTTCCTTTTGTTAAAAATCCTAAAGAAAGATCCACTCTTCTTTGTGGTGCTATATCAACAGCTACTTGGTAACCAATCCCACCATATTTAATTCTTGTAGTTTCTTCACGAGGAGAAGTATTTTCTACTGCTTTAACAAGAATCTGAATAGGATTTTGTTTAGTTCTTTTATTTATAATTTCAAAAGATTCTTTAACAATATTATAAGCTTTATTCTTCTTCCCAGAATTTCTTTCAGTTCTCATTATTTTATTCATTAATCTTTCAACAATTGAAACTTTAGACTTGGCAAATTGTCTTCTAACATGCCTGCCTAATGTATGAGGAACTAAAGTTTCATCTAAGCATATATAATTAATTAAACCTAAATCTTCGATTTTAATTTCTTTTAGGTCCCATTTTTCAAAAACTTGACTCATTAAATTACCCCGTTAGCATTATCTTACTGGTTTTTCAATTTTACCAATAACCATCTGTTCTAAAGAAACATTGTTAACTTTACTTACTTTCCAACGAACACCTGGAATATCACCCATAGATCTTCCAGAAGGTCCGCCGATTCCTTCAATCATGACTTCATCGTGCTCATCAATAAAACCAATAGCACCATCACCTGGAGCAAATGCAGTTAATTGTTTACCATTTTTAATTAATTGAACACGAACACATTTTCTTATAGCAGAGTTAGGCTGTTTAGCCTCAATTCCTACTTTTTCTATAACAATTCCTCTAGCTTGTGGTGCTCCTTCAAGAGGGTCTGCTTTCACATCTAAACGTAAAGCTTTCCTTTTGTAGTCCACATCTTTCCACTTAAAGTTCTGTCTATTTTTTTTAAGCTTTTTTGCAGCAAAAAGTCCTGGCATAAATAATTCCTCTTTAATTTTTAACTCATTATTTTTAATAATATATAATTTTTAAACATAACAATCTAATATTTTATTTAACTCTATTATTAAATCCTAATATTTAAGGAAAATAATATTCTAATATTACTCAATTCTATTATTGAATCCTAGGATTTCATTAAGATAATATTTAAATATTATTTAATTATAATATGTTTATATTAGATTCAAATTAATAGATATACACAGATAAATAACGATGCCTCTGGCTATGTAAATAGCTTACAGACGAAAAACATTGAATTTAAAAAATAAGAATTAAATCTTAAAATATATCAAATATCAATGATGTTTATCCATATAATAGATTATAAAATAAATCCAACAAGATTTAGAAAAAATCTCAAAGGATACTTCTTATTAATATGTAATTAAGTATGATCTGTAACATTTGGCACACAATAGCTACAGTCTAAATCTTTTTTAGTCTTTTGAGATATATTAAGATGGAAAAAATTTAACTTATTACTATATTTTTTTAACTATATCTATTATAAAAATATATTAATTATAACCTTTATAAACCTTATGTATTATTTCTAAAATTTATATTTAATTATTCAAATCAATAATTTAATATCAATACTCAATGGTATAAATATTATACAGAAATGTCAATTATATGAAAATATCCCATAAAACAAAATAATTAGTTTTATATCTCGAATAAATATTTAGAATAATTTTTTTTTTAATAAAATAATTTTGTAAATATAAACTATCTTTTATAAGAATATTAAAAATAATATTGAAAGCATCATTTTAAAATGATGCTGCTAATATTGTGCTGTCTTTTAGCTAACAATTTAGCTCTTTCAATATTATGACCATTTTTACCAATGGCAATTCTTTTATTTGTAGAATCAGCAACTACAGTAGCTACTTTTTCTTTATTTTCTTTTTGAAGTACTTTTATAGATTTTAATTCAGCAGGAGCCATGATGTTTTTTATAAATTCAGTTACATCCTCAGAATGTTCTATTATTTCAACACCCTTATCAACAGCCTTTTGAACTTTTGTAACAGTACTTCCACCTTTACCAATAGCTAAACCCATATCACCATTTTTAACAACAAAAGTAACTTTACCATTATCTTCATCAATGATACAATCTTTAACCATTGCTCCAGTCATACTCTCAAATAGAGCTATGTATCTTATTTCATTTGCATTAAATTTAATAGACACAAAAATCTACCCCTACTTAGATATTATTTCTAATATAGTAGAATCTCCTGGATCGTTTATGACTAATGTAGCCACAGTAAAAGGTTTACCGCAAACAGAACCTAATTCTACACTTGTTCCATTAAAAGTGTGAACTGGAATTTCTGAAAGTTTTGAATAATATCCTACATCTTCTAAAATTTCATTAGGACTATTTTCAGCAACAATTACGAGCTGTCCTTTTCCTAACTTCAAAGATTGAATTGATTTTTCAGAGCCTAAAGTGACATCACCTGTGTCAACTGCTACTCTAATTCCTCTATCTACGTCCATCATCTGCCTCCTTTATTATTTCTTAGATTTATTTGGTTTCATGACGACACCGACTGAACCGGTACCGAGGGGTATAGGTTGTCCAATGATAATGTTTTCGATGATACCAGTCAATTTATCAATTTCTCCACGTATACTTGCACGTAGGAGATGTTTACCGGTTTCTTCGAATGCTGCACGAGCAAGAACACTTGCTTTTTCACCACTAATACCATGACGTCCAATAGAACGAACTATTCCTTCAGAAGTCATCATATCAGCTACTAACATAATGTGTCTAACATCAACACTAAGACCCTGTTCTTCAAGAGTACGAAGAGCTTCATTAATAATAGAATTACGAGCAGCTTCAATACCTAAAACAGTTTCAATTTCATGAATATCATTTGTGGTGGTTCTAACTCCATCTACACCATCAATTTTAAGAATATCTCCAAGATTTGAACCTTCGGTATGGATAATCCATTCATCCTCCCTTCTTATAATTACTTTACCAATATTCTTAATACCACTTATTTGTAAATCACGGACTTTATCTGCAAGAAGTCTAAGTTCTCTTATAGTTTGTTTTGGAGGTTCAAAAACAATGACATCTTCTTTTATATTAGCTTTTTTAAATGCTTTTTCAATATTAGCCAAAATTTCTTCTAAGTCAAGCCTTTTATCTTCAATTTTTTCTTTATCAAGTACAGCTTCAACTTTCATTTCGGCATAATTAATATAAAAATCTTTTAAAATATCATTTAATGTGCTTTTACCAATACGGTTAGCTAATTTCTTAACAAATTCCTCATCATCTCTATGGTCTTCATCAAAATAAATAGCCATAGTTGGAGTTGAGATTTTCTTTCTTGCATCTACAATTTCAATTAGTCTTGGAAGACCTAAAGTAACATTTAATTCTGCTACACCCGCATAGTGAAAAGTACGCATAGTCATCTGAGTACCTGGTTCACCAACAGATTGAGCAGCAACTGTACCAACTGCCTCTCCAGCTTCAACTCTAGCTCGATCATAGGCTTTTTTAACCTTCACAATAAGTTTTTCAAGTTCAGAATCTGTAAGTTCTCGCCTAATATATGCTTCAGCAATATCATTGATATAACTTTCTGGAAAGTCTGCTTTTTTCTTTTTAGCTACCTTCTCTACCTTTTCAATTATTTTTTTGTCAATTCCCATTTCTTCCACAAAAATCACCTAATTAAACACTAATAAATCAATAGCTAAATTATTTAACCCTCATTTCATCAATGATTTTGTCTAAATCTGCAGCTTTACCATAATCACTTTTAGCAGGATCTACACCATCTTCACCGAACATTGTTTGAATAACCATTCCCCTATTATCAGTGACTAATCCATTTTCTCTTACATTAAGATCTTGAAGAGCATTAACAAGCCTTCTTTGCATGTAACCACTTTGTGCAGTACGTATAGCTGTATCAACTAAACCTTCTCTTCCCCCCATAGCATGGAAGAAAAATTCAATTGGGTCAAGTCCCTCTTTATAACTTGAGTGAACAAAACCTCTTGCTTTTGCACCAAGTTCATTTTTTCTAAAATGAGGTAAAGTTCTTTCTATATATCCCCTATCAATACGACCACCACGAACAGACTGTTGGCCAACACAAGCAGTAATCTGAGTTAAATTAAGCATAGAAGCCCTTGCTCCAGTAGTTGCCATTATAACAGAATGATTATCCATTCCAAAGTAACTTTCAGCAATTTCACCAGATTTGTCTCTTGCTTCACCAAGAACTTGCATAATTTTCATTTCAAGTGTTTCTTCTAAGCTTCTTCCAGGAAGTGCTTCAAGTTCTTCATTTTCATAAGCTTCAACTAATTTATCTACTCTTTGTTCTGCACTGTGAAGATGGGCTTCAATTCTTTCCTTAGCTTCTTCGGGAATCTCTTCATCATTAGTACTTGTAGTAATACCTGTTTTCATAATACCCGAAATAGCAAGATCAGTAGATGCATCAAGGAATTTTCTAGCTTCATCTGACCCATATTCTTTCATTATGGTATCTAATATTTTACCAGAAAAAGAACCATAAGCTTTTTCATCCATTGCTCCAGTAATAAGTTGTCCATCCTCAATAACAACATAAGCATCATATTCACAATCTTTAAGCATACATTCATCACATTTTTTACAAATTTCTGCTTTATATTGCATATTAAGGTTTTCAGGAAGTAATAAACTAAATAACTCTTTTCCAGACCAATCACGATTCTTTCTTTTTGGAATTGGAAGTTTAGCCTTTCTTATAATTTGAAATGCTTGTTCTTCAGTAAATTCAGAACCAGTTCTTGTAAGTAAATATGCTCCAGAAATATGATCATGTATAGCACCAATAATCGGACCACCAAATCTAGGAGATAATATATGTTCTTGAACCCTCATAAGAGATTTAGCCTCAGCTCTAGACTCATCTGTCTGGAAAACATGCATATTCATTTCATCCCCATCAAAATCAGCATTGTAAGGAGGACATACACATAAATTAAGCCTGAATGTTTTATAGGGTAAAACTTTAACTTCATGAGCCATCATTGACATTCTATGAAGAGAAGGTTGACGATTGAATAAAACAATGTCTCCATCTTTTAAATGACGCTCAATAACAAATCCAGGTTCTAACATTTCAAGTATTGCTTCTTTTGTTTCGTCAAGAACCCTAATTTTCCTACCATCAAGCCTAATAGCATAGTTAGCACCAGGATGAACATTAGGTCCATTTTTAATATGTTCTTTCATTTGTTTCATATTCCATTCATTAACATGGACTGGAACGGTAACCTCTTTAGCTATCATCTCAGGAACTCCAACTTCATTAATACTAATATTTGGATCAGGTGAAATTACAGTACGTGCAGAAAAGTTAACCCTTTTACCAGAAAGATTGCTCCTAAACCTACCTTCTTTTCCTTTAAGTCTTTGAGCTAATGTTTTAAGTGGTCTTCCAGATCTATGTCTTGCTGGAGGAACACCAGATGCCTCATTATCAAAATAAGTTGTTACATGGTATTGTAATAATTCCCATAAATCTTCTACAATAAGTTGTGGAGCACCAGCTTCCATATTTTCGACTAATCTTTGATTAATTCTAAGAATATCAACAAGTTTGTGAGTTAAATCATCCTCAGAACGCTCACCAGTTTCAAGAGTTATTGAAGGCCTTACAGTGACGGGAGGAACAGGTAAAACAGTTAAAACCATCCACTCTGGCCTAGCAACTTCAGGATTAACTCCTAAAATATAAGCATCCGAATCAGTAATTTTTTCAAGTTTTTCCCTTACTTCACTCGGAGTTAATTTGTAATCTCCCTCAATTATGGAAATTGGCTTATCAATTTTAATATCTTCTTGTTCTTCATCACAATGAGGACATTTATCTCTTCTAGCAGTAGAATAAATTTCTTTAATAATATCATTAATGCTTTCATCATTTTCTTTTAAAGCATCAATCTTTGTCCTATAATCTTCAATTTCAGTATCAGTTAAAAGAACACGACCACAAGAGTTACATGTTGACCTTAAAATTTTGTGAATAGTATCTCCAAATCCTACATGGATTACAGGTCTTGCTAAATCTATACTACCAAAATGCCCTTGACATTCTCCACCTTTAGCCCCACAAGCACGGCACCTTAAACTTGGATCAATAACACCTAAATGAGGATCCATTAATCCATTTTCAATAGGGTATCCATCTTCATCATAGGTATCTGGAGTTTCAATCTTAGTAACAGACATTTTTCTAATATCCTCTGGAGACATAAGCCCAAAGTTAATTTGAGAAATCTGTTTTATTATTCCTTTCAAAATATTGGCTCCTTAAAAATTCCTAATTCAATAATTCCTAATTCAATAATTCAATAATTCATAATAATCAATAATCTATGATTATTTAATAATTTACGATTAATTAGTAAGCTAAACTAATAAGAGTAATAATATAATAAATAATATTTATGCTTTATCCTCTAAAACTAGTTTAGGGAAAATACATAAACTTTTAAGCTCATCTAATAGCAATTTAAATGCATAAGAGATTTCAACCGGATAAGAATCAACATCACCACAAATAGGGCAATATTTTTTATCTCTAATTTTATCATAAACAGAAATCATTCCACAATCTCCACATATGATTGCCTCATATTTATCAGACTCATCTAAAAGTCTTTCTTTAAGTGCTAAAGCAGCACCATGAGCAATTAAACAATCTCTTTCCATTTCTCCAAATCTTAAACCACCTTCACGTGCCCTACCTTCAGTAGGTTGACGTGTAAGAACTTGTACAGGACCTCTTGAACGAGCATAAACTTTGTCAGTAGTCATATGGTGAAGTTTTTGGTAGAAAGCTACCCCAACAAATATTTCAGCTTCTATTCTTTCTCCATTCATACCATTATACAAAGACTCACATCCAGCTGATTCAAAACCATTTGCTTTTAAAGATTCTTTTAATTCTGCTTCTAAATCTTCGTTAAATGGAGTTCCATCAACCCTTGTTCCTTCCATACATCCAGCTTTACCTGCAACCATTTCGATTACCTGACCAACAGACATTCTTGAAGGAATAGCATGAGGATTAACTATTAAATCTGGTACAACACCCTCTTCTGTAAAAGGGACATCTTCTTGAGATAATATAAGGCCCACAACACCTTTCTGACCATGTCTTGAAGCAAATTTATCCCCAAATTCAGGTTGCCTAGTATCCCTAACTCTTATTTTTGCTAATTTGCTTCCTTCTACAGTTTCTGTAAGAAGCACTGCATCAACTATACCTTTCTCACCATGCCTAACAGTAACAGAGGTTTCTCTTCTTCTTTCAGCTACAGTACCAAATTCGTCGATTTCTTCTAAAAACCTTGGAGGAGAAGTTTTACCAATTAAAACATCCCCAGACTCAACATAAGACTCTGGATTAACAATACCATCATCATCTAAGTGACGGTAAGCTTCTTCAGAACGGTACCCCCGTACACCTTTTTCAGGAACTTCAAATTTATCCTCTTGTCCACCAGGATATCTTCTTTCAGAAGCTTCATAAGATCTAAAGAATGAAGATCTTGACATTCCTCTTTCTAAAGAGGATTTGTTTAAAATCAATGAATCTTCCATATTGTATCCTTCAAAAGACATTACCGCTACTACAAAATTCTGTCCAGAAGGTCTTTTATCATAATTAGTTGCATCTATAATACGTGTTTTAACTAAAGGAGTTTGAGGGTGATGTAAAAGATGTGCCCTAGTATCAGTACGCAATCCGTAATTAGATACATATAAACCTAATGCTTGTTTTGTCATACCTGCTTCCATAGTATTTCTTGGAGAAGAATTATGATCAGAAAACGGAATAATTCCTGCACAAATACCTAACATAGTAGAAGGATCTATTTCTAAATGAGTATGATCTTCATTTAAATAATTCAATCCCATTGCAATATATGAGTTTTCTTCTTCCTCAGCATCAAGATACTCAATAACTCCAGAATTTATAATTTCATCCCATTTAAGTTCACCATGAGCTATTTTTTCAATATGTTCATCTTTAAGCAAAGGAACCCCATTTTTAACTATAATAAGTGGCCTTCTAGCTCTTCCAGGATCATTAAATATATATATCTCATCAGTTTCATCATAATAAGTAATATTCATTTCATCAGAAACTTCACCAGACCTTCTTTTTTCTCTCATTTCAGTGACGAAATTTTCAGGATCTTCACAATTTCCGACTAATTCCCCATTTATATAAATCTTTGCTTTAGTCACCTAACTCCTCCAAAAAAATAAAATAACTGTTTAAATATAACATTGAATAATTTTTAACAATCGTAATCAAGAAGTAATATACGAATATTAATTTAATTTTACTCCAAAATACCCATTTCTCTAATTACTGTTTTAATTTCTTCTGAATCAGAACCTTCAGAAATTTTACACATAAGAGCTAAATTCTTTACTAAACCACAATTAGGACCCTCTGGAGTTTCATTAGGACAAATTTTACCAAATTGAGTTGGATGCAAATCCCTAGCTTCAAAATGCGGTTGACTTCTACTTAATGGTGAAACAACTCTCCTAAGGTGAGAAAGTGTTCCCATATAACTAGTTCTATCAAGTAATTGGCTTACACCAGCTCTTCCACCAACCCAATTACCAGTTGCAATAGCATGCTTAATATTTTCAGTTAAAACATCGGATCTTACCGCTTGTTTAATTGAAGGTTCTTTACCTCTAGAAATACTTCTTTCAAGTTGATAACTCATATCTCTTGTAAGACTTGTAAATGCAACACGGAATAAATCTTCCATTAGATCTCCAGAAACACGAAGCCTTTTATTAGTATAATGATCCTTATCATGAGGTTCTCTCATTTCATATATTACTTGAAGTAACATTTCACACATTTCAGCAAGATAAGTAGCTTTATCTCCTCTTCTATTCCCTTCTACACCCATGTGTGGAAGTAAATATCTATCAATAACATCTTCAGCACGTTTGATACGATATTCTTCAGTCATACCTTTTGCAACACGATTACCAATATATTTAACTGCTGCTTTTTGAAGGTATTCTTCTCTTTCTTCTTTATTAAGACCTTCCATCTCTTTTGAATCAAGTTTTAATGCTGCTTCTGAAACTTGTATATCATCAGCTACAACCATCTGAAAATTAAAGTCATCAGAAATAGCAGTAATAATCTCTTCATCAGTAGAAAGTCCTAATGCCCTAAGTAATATTACAAGAGGAATTTCACCAGGAACATATGGGAAAGATATCCTTAAAAATACCCCACTTTTTCTTGGTTTCCTATATTCAAGAGAAATTCTTGCTCTGAAACCACTTTTAATAGAAGTAACAATAGCTTTAGCACGCCTGTCTTCCACTTCACCAATACGTTCCAATATAATTTTATTTGGAGCTATTTCCTCCATTGTAACAACAGCTCTTTCAGAACCATTAACAATGAAATAACCACCAGGATCTTGTGGGTCTTCACCTTTAACTAAAAGTTCATCCTTATCCAAACCATTTAAATGGCAAACGTCAGATTTTAGCATTAAAGGAAGTTCACCAATGTAAACTTTTTCAAGAGGATTTTCTTCTTCCCCATGATCTAATGCCATTTCTAAATACATATGTGCAGAATAAGTTAAATTTCTGAGTCTTGCTTCAGTAGGATAAATTAAACTCTTAGAACCATCTGCTTCTTTAGTAAATGGCTTTTGAATCTCAATTTTGCCTGTTTTAAGAGTATATTCTCCTTGTTCAAGAGTAATAGGCTCAGTTATATCAATTATATTTTGTATACGATTATTTACAAAGTCATTATATGATTTGATATGATGATCAACCAAATCATATTTATCAAAAAATGCGTCTACCAATCCCCATGTATTATTTTTCATGGACTTCCTCCAGATAAAGTCTATATTAATATAAAATGTTATAATAATAATTATTAAAATATATATTATAATTATTAAAATAATTATATAAAAAATCAAATTTATTACAAATTGAATATTTATAATAATTATTTTTTTATAAGTTTGAATGTTAATTTTATAAGTTGAAATTATAGATTTACAAAAATTATAAATCAAAAGAAAAAACAAATCCCCAATCGTTACTAAATTCTATTTGTCCAATAACTATTTAAATTATCTGAGTAGTTTTAGTCTTAAAGATTTAATAATAATAATTCTTCAACTTCCTGCTACATATAAAAGCCATAATTTGCTATTATTTAAGTTCAGATATCCATTTACGATATCAAATTCATTAAAATAAAAAATATAGAATTTAATAAATATTGCCAAATGATATATTAGATTCTCATAAAGGTTTAACCATAATGTATCTATTATTTTTAAACATATTATTCTATTATTTATAAGCATTACATATTTAATATATAATTATATATTATATCTTTTTGATAATATATAAATCTATAAAATATAATTATAAATTTAGAATATAATTAAAACAAAAATTATATTATAAATAATATTATAACCTATATCACAAATTTTAAAATATTATAAGAAAAAATGCTTAGATTTCAATTATCAAAAATAATTATAATTTCATAAATAATAAATTACTTCAACAAGTTTTATTCTTTAATAAAAGTATTAGAATTTACTCAAAATATAAATTCATTAAATATAAATTCATTAAATCTAAATTTTATAAATATCTAAATTTTATATCTAATTACTTCATTGATTAATTGAATATATTATTTGATTGCTCTATTTTAAATGAGTTATTCTATTTAATTGAGAAAATTGAATTAATAAAATTTCAATCTATATATTCCTAATTTTACTCGTTTTATATCATAATAACTAGATTGAATATAAAACCACAAGAATATAAACCCACTGAAAATTAAATGATACTTAATTAAAATAAGTTTATAGAATAGTTTAGTAAAATGAGGATTAATCAAATAAGCTATATGTTAATCTACTAATCTATAAGTAACAAAAGTTCCAGCAGTAGGACTATCACGTGTAATTTCTAAAATATCTCCCTTTTTAGCATCAATAGATTTGACTACAGGATCAGTTGTTTTAATTCTAGGAAGATGTTCTATTTCAAAATCAAGATCTTTAAAAATTTTTTCTATTTCTGGTTTAGATAAAATAGCATGACTTGGAACAAGTTCATGTATTAGAATATCTTTACTCACAATATTTCCTCCGGATAAGAAAATTTAAATATAAAATTAGAACGGGCCCGACGGGAATTGAACCCGCGGCCGCTTGGTTAAAAGCCAAGCGCTCTGCCAGACTGAGCTACGGGCCCTGGTTGATATGCAAATAATTTATATTTAAATATACTTTCTCAAATATATGCAATATTAATTTAACAACGCAAAAAATCAATACCTAAATTATTATTTATAATTATTTAAGATATATAAATATATAGGTTAAGATTTTAATGCATATATCATCTCAAATATACTAAATATATATAATGTATTTTATTAATACTTTAAATATATATTTAAACGCCCTGGCCGGGATTTGAACCCGAGTCGCGGGCTCGACAGGCCCACATGATAGCCCCTACACCACCAGGGCAGGGATTTTAAATTTATTATACTTAATATTATATAATATTTCATACTATATAAATATTTAGCTGTTATAATAATATTTAACTATTATGAATGCTTGAAAACTTAGTGAAATTATTATAATAACAATTAGAACACTAAAGGTCAATAAAATCAATTATAATTATCAAAAATTAAATTTTAAAATTTAATTAGTACAATCGACACATAATTAGTTATAAAATTACTTATATATAAAACTTTTGATTTTATATAAATTTCAAATAAAATATCCTAATTTATTTAATTGTTAATTTATATTAAATCTGAATTTTTATATTTGACTTAATTTTTGAAACCATAATATAAAATCCCGCCTGCCGGACTTGAACCAGCAACATTTGGATCTACAGTCCAACGCTCTGCCAAATTGAGCTAAGGCGGGTATTAATGATGGGACCACCCGGATTTGAACCGGAGTCTCAGGCTCCCAAAGCCCAAAGGATCGACCAAGCTACCCTATGGTCCCAAATTTACTTAATTTAATCTATTGAATATGTTAAGCTATTGTGTTTGAATTTTAGAAATCAAATCTCAACCACACAGCACATTATACTATGTTAAATTTAATCATATATATACTTTTTCATATTTGAAAAATTCCACAACAAGATTTTATATTTAACACAATAAAATTTTACACATAATATTATTTTGATTATAATATTAAAGTTATAATCAATATTATCAATAATTAGTATTTTTAAAATCCATTATAGGAATCTATTGAAACAAAAATTCATAATAGATATAAATGAAAAATCTAAAATCACATATCAAAGTATTAAATCACTTTAAACAGGATATCGACAAAAAATACATATATTAGAAATTAAAATTACATATAACTAGTTTTAAAAGCCCCGGACGGGAATTGAACCCGCGACCACGAGATTACAAGTCTCGCGCTCCACCAGACTGAGCTACCGAGGCACATATTCAGAACACCTAATGATGCAACATCACTCTTTTAGTATATTTTAGTTTAAATACTTTTCTAAATTAATACCTCCAAACTTTTTATTTAACATTATAAAAATTAAATATTTATTACCAAAACTCATATTCATTTCTAAAATGACTATAATAATAATAATTTTGTTGAAGTCCCATATAAATATTATTATTAATAATATTGTTAAATTATATGAAGATACTAAACTTTATAAAGATATTAAACTATATAAAGAGGAAAAATAGGGCAAAAGAGAAAAAGGATAGTTTAACTAAAAGTATAATCTAGCTAATAAAAAATTATATCTAATTGTGAATGATAATTTATATAAAAAATATAATAAATAAAAATAAGGATATAAAAATAATGATTTTTATTAAAAATATTCTCTAAAAATTTATTAATAATAAAACAAAAAGAACAATTATAGCATAACAATAGTAATTTACCAATAACAATATTTCTTAAAGATTT
This sequence comes from uncultured Methanobrevibacter sp., assembly GCF_937881195.1. Taxonomy (GTDB): domain Archaea; phylum Methanobacteriota; class Methanobacteria; order Methanobacteriales; family Methanobacteriaceae; genus Methanobinarius. The sequence continues at coordinate 18,349 of NZ_CALGFC010000023.1, forward strand.
AATAAATAATATGTGGTTTAAATGACTGAAACTAACTCTAAAATTATAAAAGAATCCATAAAAGCATTAAAAAATGTAAAAGATATCAATCCTCTTACACACTGTATAACCAATTATGTTACAATTAATGATTGTGCAAATGCAGTTTTAGCCATTGGAGGATCACCTATGATGGCAGATGACCCTGAAGAAGTTAAAGAATTTGTTGAAATAGCAAATGCTTTAGTTATAAATATAGGTAAAATGAGCCAGAGTCAAGTTGAAGCAATGATTATTGGAAGTAAACATGGAAAAGAAACTAATACACCTATTGTTTTAGATCCTGTTGCAGTAGGAGTAACAAACCTTAGAAATAATCTAGTACTTGAATTAATAAATAAATCAAAAATATCTGTTATTAGAGGAAATATGTCTGAAATAAAAGCTATAGCAAGATTAATAAAATTAGAAGAAATATTATCTACAATTAAAGCTAAAAGTAAAGGAGTAGATGTTTCAGAAGATGATGAAATAACTAAAAACAACTTAAAGGATAATGGAATAATTGTGAAAGCATTGGCAAAAAAATTAGATACTGTTATTATAGCTAGTGGAGCCATAGATATAATTTCAAATGGAAAAATAACATATGCCTGTGAAAATGGTGATGAATTAATGCCAAAAATAACTGGAAGTGGTTGTATGCTTACTTCAATTGTTGGAACTTTTTGTGGAGCTAATGATCCTTTTATTGGAGGATTGAGTGGGACAATAGCTATGGGAATAGCTGGTGAAATAGCTGGACAGTCAGTAAAGAAAGAAAAATGTGGAACTGGAACTTTTAGAGTAAGATTAATAGATAATTTATACAATTTAGATGAAAAAACTATTAAAGAAAACATAAAATTGTATGAAATACTCGATTAAAAGCCATTAAAAGATAATTATAATCCTTATATATTTTTATCAATTTATATTATTTATTTTACATTCAATAATAATCATGTTTTAATTTATTTAATATTATTATAAAAAATTTGAATTTATTAAGGAGTATTAATATGAACAATATAGATTACTCATTATATCTTGTTACAAATAGATATAGGCATACAGAAGAAGAATTTTTGAATATTGTTGAAGAAGCTATTTTAGGAGGAGTTACTGTTGTGCAATTAAGAGAGAAAGATGCTCCAACTGGAAAATTTTATGATATTGCATTAAAACTTAAAAATTTAACTTCAAAATATGATATTCCACTAATTATAAATGATAGATTAGATATTGCAATAGCTATAGATGCTGAAGGAGTCCATGTAGGTCAAAGTGATATGCCGGCAGACATAGTAAGAAATATAATTGGAAATGATAAAATATTAGGAGTATCTGCAGCTACAGTTCCAAAAGCAAAAATAGCTGAAAAAAATGGGGCAGATTATATTGGAAGTGGAGCTATTTTTCCAACAGAAACAAAAACAGCAGACTGTATAAGTATAGAATATCTTAAAGAAATTGTGAATAATATTAACATTCCGGTTGTTGCTATTGGAGGATTAAATGAGAATAATCTTAATTCACTACAAAAAACTAAAATTAAAGGAATTTCCGTTGTTTCAGCCATTATGAATAGTAATAATCCTAAAAAATCAGCTGAAAATTTAAAAAATAAGTTTAATATATTATAATTTTTAAAATTGTCAAAAACTATCTAATTAAATTATAAATTTAAATCAAGAAAATTAAATTATAAATTAAAAATATAAATTGAAAATATAATAATTAAAAATATAATAATTAAAAATGTAAATTGAAAATATAATAATTAAAAATATAATAATTAAAAATATAGTATAATTTTATCATTTGATTAAATTATAACAATAATCATAATTATATCTAAATAAATTAAGAATTTATTTTTTAGCAGATTCAATTAAAGCTTGAACTGCAACTAGATTTTTCCCAGATAAAAGATTTATACAAGCACCACCACCACTACTAATATGGTTTACATCATTTTGAAATCCCATAGCAGTAGTTGCAGCTGCAATATGACCTCCACCAATTATAGAAAATCCTTTAGAATTAGCTATAGCATTTAAAATATCTTCAGTACCCATTGCAAATTTTGGCTCTTCAAAAACTCCTGCAGGACCATTGGCAAAAATAGTTTTAGCACTTCTTATTATTTTTGCATATTCTTTAATTGATTCGATTCCTATATCAAAAATAGAAAGATTAGGAATATTTTCAACCGAAACATCTTCTCTTAGACCTTGCTTATTTTCAACAGCAACATCTTTAGGATATACTATTTTAGATTCATAATTTTTAAGTAGTTTTTTAGATTTTTTGACTAAATAACAGTAGCCCCTATCTTTAATAAATTTTTTATTTATTTTGCCAATATCATAACCTGCGGCTAAAAGGAGAATATTAGCTACCAAACCAGATGTTAAGACATAATCAGCAGTTCCATTCTTTAGAACATTTTCCATAACATCAATAGAATCATCAGATTTCATCCCCCCAAGAACAAAAACACAAGGATGTTCAACATTATCAATAGCATTTTGAATAATTTTTAGCTCTTTTTCCATAAGTCGGCCTGCAGCAGATGGAAGAATAGGAGTAAAACCAACTAATGATGGTTGAGATCTATGTGCAGCTGCAAATGCATCATTTACAAAAATATCTATTAAAGGAGCCAAATTCTGAGGAATTAAAGTTTGAGACTGTTCTTTGGGTGTTTTACTAATTGATTCTTCAGAAAAAAATCTAACATTTTCAAGAAGAAGAATTTGCCCATTGTTTAAATTTTTTATAGCTTCTTTAGCTTCATGGGAGAAAATTGAGTCAATGTACTTAACATCAACATCTAAATTTCTTGAAAGAACATTTTTGTGTTGCTCAAGTGTTGTAAAATCTTTTTTACCCGGCCGGCTTTGATGAGCTAATATAACAACCTTTGCTCCTTTATTTGAAAGTTCTTTCAGTGTTTCACTATGTAATTTCATCCTAGTATCATCCAGAATAATGCCTGAATTTGGATCAACAGGAGAATTAATATCTACCCTTACAAGAACTGTTTTTCCTTTAACATCAAAATTATCAATAGTATTGAATTTAATTGTCATTATATCTCCATAAAATAAATAAATTAAATTTTACTAACCAAATCTAACAATGCATCTTTAGGATTATCTGACAATACTATACCAGAAGCAAGAAGAACTCCAGATGCACCTAAATCTAGGGCAGCGCGCATATCATCACCTGTAGAAATTCCTGCACCACATAATACATCTATTTTTTTATTAATTTTTTTTACTTTAGATACTGTTCCTTCAACAATCTCGGGTTCTGCTTGAGATACAGGAATCCCCGATCCAATAAGTTCTGGAGGTTCAACAGCAACAAATTCTGGATTTAGAGTTGCTACAGCCACACTTGTTTCAATATTATTTGTACAAATAACCGAAAAAATATCCTTTTCCTTAGAGTATTTTACAACTTCATCAATATCAGCTATTCCCATTCTTTTTTCTGAGTGATTTAATAGAGTTCCACTTATTCCAGATTCAATCATAGAATCTATGAGATTACTCCCAGTATGGCCTCCAGGGCTTACAGGATCAATATGTTGAGCCAATATAGGAATATCTGTTTCTTGACTTATTCTAAATATATCCGTAGTTTGAGGAGCAGCTGCCATGTTAATACCAGATTCAATAGCAGCAGACTCAAGATCTTTAGCTAAATTAAGTGCATTTTCTCCGCTAGATTCTATATAAGTCTTAAAATTTAAAATAACAATAGGGGTTTTAATTTTTTTCATTGACAAAAAAATTCCTCACTTAATTATTGAATTTATAAATATAATCTAAAATATATTCATGAAATAAATTATATAACTATTTTCTTTAAAATATTTAGATAAAATTTAATAATTTAAATAAAACTCTAATAATAATTATAATTAAAAGTTATTTGATTTTTAATAGGAAATTTTATATAGATTATTATTATCATTATTAGATTAATTTAAATTACTCTCAATATATCTTAGATTATTATTAATATATAATATATTTTTGTAAAGTATTTTATAAATTGTATTTTATTAAATATTATATATTAATTTAATTATGTTAAATTTAACTAATTTTGAAACAAATAATGAAAAAAATAGGTGAAAGTTTTAATGATAATTGAATTTTAAATATTCATGAAAATTAATTCAAAAAATAAGTTAGTATACCTAAATTAATTATAACATAAAATAAGATAAAATTAAAAATAAAAATAAGATAAAATTAAATCACAATCCAAAAGATAAATCTAGAATTAAAATAAATAAAACAGGGACATGATAATAAATATAAAATTAAATCTAAATAAAAGCTAAAAAAACTAAAAATAAAACTAAAAATAAAACTAAAAATAAAACTAAAAATAAAGCTAAAAAATAAGTATAAAATACTTTGTAACTTTTAGATAGCTACAAAGTTTTAACTATAGTATTTGCTCTTGCACATGTTTGGGAATAATTTTTACTTCCATATTTTTTAGTAACTAATGAAGATTCAAAGTTAATCCACTTACCATTGAGTCTTACTTGAACCCATCTATGATTTGAAGCAAGTGAAGTTGCACCTTGAACAATTCTAACCTTATAACTATTTGCCTTTAGTTGTTTAGCTGCCCACTCAGCTAAACCCCAACAGTCCCCAACTTTTGATTTTACAACACCTTTAAAAGTTGAAGGGCCTCCGTTTACATGGTTAAGATGTCTGTTCATATACTTTTGTAAAACTGTTAAGCCTTTGACACCAGATAATTCACCTGCTAGTGGTAAACTAGGAGATTTTTTAACTTTATTGACATCATCTGCATCAGTACACTTTACATATTTTACAGCATTAAAAATATTTACATAAACAGGATCAACTTTATTAGTTTTTACAAATTTATTATATCTACTTATAGCATCAAGATAATCTTTTTTATAAATAGTTAATGCTTTAGACTTCCAATAATAACTATTAGGATTAGATCCATTTACAGATTTATATTTGTTAATAGAAGTTTTCATTACTTTATAATCGCTTTTAGACATTTTAACAGATTTAACAACGACTTTAACAGTTTTTGTTGTATTTTTATCTGATACATCAGAAGTATTTGTCTTTTTAACAATTTCTGAAGCTGCTGAAGCTTTTATTCCATTATTATGTGACTTATCAGAATGGGTTTGATTATCTAAATTTACTCCAAAAGGAGTTGCACAGACCATTGAAGCTAATGCAAAAATTGCAATAATTACAATAATTGGTCCATATTTCGAGTATCTACTAATTATACCGCCTCCGAGCTATATAATCCAACTCATTAGAAATAAATTCTTATTTTGAAAAAAATTATATATAAAAAATTCATTTTTAAAATTAAAATTTATTTAATTTAAAATTTATTTTAAATAGAATCCATCTTAAATAAGAATTTTATCTTGATTTAAAAAAAAATTTAAATGAAAAATATTTTAATAAATATTTTTATAAAATTTTTAAAATTTTATTTTACTAAATACAAGAAATATAAAATTATTTTAATATAAAATTATTTTCTAACTTTAAAATTATAAAGCTACATTTTTTTATCACCTTTTATTTAAAACAACAATACTATATAAATGTTTTGAAAATTTTTTAGCGACAAAGCTTAAATAAAGCTTTTTTTAACATATAAAGGATAAAATGAGGGAATTGGAATTTGCTTGTTAAATACTAAAAAGGCCATGAATACGTATTTGAATAAATTATGAAAAGAGGCTTACTATTCAGATTTCAAATAAATAAGGACAAATAGAAACAATTTTCATAAAATAAGAAATATAAATCAATCAAAAAAAATAAGTTTAATAATGAAGTTATGGGCAAAAAAAAGGATTTTAAAGCCTCTAAAAAAGTGAAAAATAGCCTTAATTTCAATGATTAGAAAAATTAAATAAAAAATATAGAAAAATATATAAATTCATTTAAAAATCCCATATAAAACTAATTAAAAATTTAATTTAATTGTATAAAATAAAATATAATAACCTATTTTTTATAATATAAAAAAATCATTTCAACTAAAAAATGTTGATAAAAATATGAAAAATTTATTAATAATAGGTAATTTATTTTAAGTTAAAAAATATCATTCAATATATAAACTATTATAAAATATTATAAATTATTATAAAATATTATAAACTATTATAAAATATATAGAAATAATTTTTATAATATAACAGATAATCCTAATTTACTAAAAATTTATTATATTTAAAAAAATATTAGAATTTTTTTTGAAGCAAGTAAATATTAGAAAAATTATTATGATTTTTATAGAAATTTAGAAATTAAAAAACAGTGAAAATTAAGGAAATTATGAGGATTTTTTTATTTTAGGTGTTATATATTATGTTTATTATAAAAACTATTCCAATAGAACGACCCGGCTAATTTCTGAGTCATTAGTAATAGACCTTCCAGTTAGATCTGCTATTTTTTGAGCAAAATCAATAACTTCTTTAAATGTTGGCATATTATCTAAAGTTAATCTTTCTCTAGAATATCCAACACACATATATGCTTTGATTTCAATATAATCTGGGTTTGCTATATCAATTAATTTTGCATAATTTTCATGATCAAACATGTTTTTATGCTTTACACAAGTAGTTCGTATACATGTCTTAGAGTTAAAACTATTCAATGTTTCAAGTGACTTGTTTATTTTATCCCAAGCTTCATTTATTTGAGGGCTACAGAGGTCAACATATGTTTTCCTATCAGGAGCATCTAAGGAAAGATATAGTTGTGTTGGTTCATTTTCAAGATTAGATAATTCTTCATACATTACACCATTACTAACCAAAAATGTTGTGAAATCCTGTTTTTTAAATTCAGCTAAAAGCTCACCAATGTCAGGATAAATCATTGGTTCCCCTGCTAGAGATATAGCGGCATTATTTGGCTTTTTAGATTCTTCTAATTTCTTTTTATCTGCTTTATCATTTCCAAAAAACCCACATAGAAGTTTATTTTGTGCATTTATCCCATCTTCTATTATAGTTTTTGGATCATCGTAATGACCTACCCATTCAGTTTTAGTGACAGAAAGATCCCTCCAACAAAAAGAACACTTTTGATTACAGAAAGGTACTGCTGGAGACATTTGAAGACATCTATGACTTTCAACACCATAAAATTTCTCTTTATAACATACTCCTTCATTAAGAATACTTTTTTTAGTCCAATGACATATTTTAGCAGCAGCATGATTATTTTTTCCAAGAAAACGATACCCACTATACTCTAGTTTTTTTTGATCTTCTAATGATAAAGAAAAGTTTTCTTCTTTATTATTAGATTCTTTATTATTAAATGAATTTGACATAAAACATCAGTTTATTATTATTATTATTATTATTATTATTATACTATTGTTACAATATTATTATTAATAAACATTATCACTAAGCATTTTTATTATTATTCGAGAATTAAGAACTAATTATTTATATTATAACAAATAATAGCAGATATATAATACATATTAATAATTATATTAAATATTTAATAATTTATTAAATTAAATTTTTTATATTTATTAAATATTCTCTATTGAATATTAATTAATAAATATAAAAATTTATTCAGCTAATGAATTTCGAATCTCGACAGCTTTTTTAGCTGCTTTTTCCATTGAAATTTCAAATGGAATCCCTGCTTCTTCTAAAATTTTTTGACCTTCTTCTTCATTAGTTCCAGTAAGGCGTATTACAATATTTATTTTCCTTTTTGATGAATCAAGTGCCCTTATTACACCTTTAGCTACATCATCAGCACGAGTTATTCCTCCAAGAACATTTAAAAAAACAACTTTAACTGGAGAATAATTTAATACTAAATTTAAAGCTTTTTTAATAGTGTTTTCAGAAGCACCACCACCAATATCTAAGAATGTTGCTGGATTTCCACCATTAAGCTTTATCATGTCCATTCCAGTAAGAGTTAATCCTGCACCATTACCTATAACCGCAATATCCCCATCAAGTTTAACAAAAGCAAATTCTTTAGGTTTAAATGAGTTAGCCTCTGCTAATTCTTTATGACGAAACAAAGAATCGTTTTCAATTTCGAGTTTGGCATCTGCAGCAATTAAACCATCTTCAGTAAGGATTAATGGATTAATCTCAGCAACTTGTGCATCATATTTATCAAAAACATTATATAATTTCCATATAATACCTCCAACTGAAGAAATTAAATTAGAACTAACCCCCATTTTACGAGCTATTTCTCTTGCTTCATATGGTAAAAATTCTTCTAGAGGATTAACATGATATTTAATAATTTTTTCAGGATTATCAATAGCTAACTGTTCAATTTCAACTCCTCCATCCATACTAGCCATAATAATAGGTTTTTTAGAAGACCTATCAATAGAAACACTTAAAAAAAACTCTTTTTTAATATTTGCCTTTTTTTCGACTAATAAGTGTTTTACCTTTTCACCTTTAATTTCTAAATCTAATAAATTTCCTGCAATCTCAAAAGCTTCACCAGGATCATCTGCAAATTTTATTCCACCTGCTTTTCCCCTACCTCCAACTAAAACTTGTGATTTTAAAGCTACTGGGCCTCCCATCTCACTTGTTATTTCCATAGCTTCTTCAGGAGAGTAAGCTACATGTCCTTCTAAAATACTTATTCCATTTTTTTTAAATAATTTTTTTGCAGCATGTTCAAAAAACTTCATATACAACAACCAACCTGTAAACTAGTTTCACTAATAAACCAGTTTAGAAATTATTAACACATAATAAAACATTAATCTATAATCATCTTTTATAAATTGATAAAATATCAATAATAAATTCCATATGGATATCTAAGTACCATCCATAGCATAACCCGCTTCAAAAGCTTGTATATTCTTTTTTTCAGTACCTGGAGGAACACTCTGTAAAATAGCCTTTTTAGCAGCATCATGAGAAATAACATTAGTAATTTTTGAAATAGCGCCCACCATTACAATATTAGCTACTATTCTAAGACCGATATCATTCATCGCAGTTTTAGTTACTCTTGCATAGTATAAATTAATATTATGCTCTTTTAAAAAGTCTTCTATTTCAGATTCATCAATCATGTCAGGATCTATTATAAGAGTACCTTCATCTTTTAAATCACCAATATATGCCAATAATGCTTCATGAGACATAGCCACCAATATATCAGGACTTATTACTTTAGGATAATGAATTTCATTATTAGAAAGCACAACTTCAGTTTTTGAAGCCCCTCCTCTTGCTTCAGGACCATAAGACTGGGTTTGAACTGCATTAATCCCATCAAAGAGAGAAGCTGCTTTTCCGACAATTATTCCTGCCAATATAACACCTTGTCCTCCAAATCCTGCTATTCTTAGTTCTTTTCGCATAAAATTACCTCTTATAAAAAAATACATATTATAAAAATAAAACGCTTGAAAAATAACTCATTTAGAATTAATTTTTATAAAAATATATTTTAAAATATCTTTTAGATATCTTTTAAAATAGCTTTTAAATATCTTTTATAAAAATAAGATTTATAGAATTATTAATTAGTTTTTAATCATCAAATTCATCAATATATGCTGATTTGATAGCTAAATTTCGACCACACTGTTCAACAGAAAGATCACAAACATTTTCAGTTAGTTCTTTTCTAGTATTATTGACAAATTCACCTACAATAATCTTTCCCTGAAGTTCATCATAGCTCATTTTGTTAGCTTTTCTTATATTAATACTATTTTCTTTAAATGCATTAATCATATCAACAGGAGTTCTGAGTTTATTTTTTCTTCCATAATATGTAGGACATTGAGAAACAATCTCAACAAAAGAAAATCCAGGGTTTAATAATGCCTTTTTAATAGAATTTGAAAGTTGTAATGGATGAGCAGTTGTCCATCTAGAAACATATGTTGCACCAGCAGCAGTTACAAGTTCTGCTAAATTAAATGGTTTATCTCTAGAACCATAAGGCGCAGTTGTTCCAAAACTACCCTCAGGAGAAGTAGGACTAATTTGTCCACCAGTCATTCCATAAATATTATTATTAACACAAATTACAGTGATATTGATATTCTTTCTAGCCCCATGAATTAAATGGTTTCCACCAATAGAAGCAGCATCTCCATCTCCAGTAAATACAACAACATTTAAATCAGGGTTTCCTACCTTCAATCCAGTAGCAAATGTAATCGCCCTTCCATGAGTAGTATGTAATGAGTCACAATTAACATAACCTGGAATACGTGATGAACATCCTATGCCTGATACTAAGCATACTGTTTCAAAATCAATTTTTGCAGATTCAATTCCCTTAAAGAAAGTATTCATAGCAATTCCATTCCCACATCCTGCACAGAATATATTGGGAAGCCTATCTTTTCTAAGATATTTCATAAAAGGATTTTGATTATTTTTAATAATTTTATTTTTAGAATTTTGTTTATTATCCAAATCATTAATTGATTTTTTATTTAATTCTTTATTTGATTCTTTATTTGAATTAATAGTTACCATGAAAAAACCCCTTAATTTATTTCCTTAATTTTAGATAATATTTCGCTAGGTTTATGAAGTTCCCCACCAATTTTTGGAATTAAATAAACATTAGGTTTATTTTCATCTACTAAACCAGCAACCCTTTCTACTTCATGGACCATTTGCCCAAGATTCATTTCAACTACAACTAAATTTTTAGCTGATTCAGCTGCTTTTAATATTTGAGCTTCAGGGAAAGGCCAAGGAGTATCAATTTTTATTGAACCAACTTTTAATCCTTTTTCCCTACCTAATTCAACAGCTGTAAAAACAGACCGCACAGGAGCACCATATGAAATAATAATAGTATCTGCATCATCACAAAAGCTTTCATGAACGGATACAATTTCTTCCCGATTATTCAATATTTTATTACATAAACGACTAATAAGTTTTTCATGAGCTTTAGGATCTGAAGAATCAGGATAACCTCTTTCATTATGAGTTAAACCAGTCACAGAAACATTATATCCTTCTCCAAATGGAGCCATTGGAGGCGTACCATTTTTATCGGCTTTAAATGGAAGATAAGGGTTATTTTCACTAAAATTATTAGGATTTTCTTTAGGCATTATTCTTTTTACTATATCTACTTTATCAGGAATAGTTATTTTTTCCCTCATATGCCCAATTACTTCATCGGCGGCTAAAATAACAGGAATCCTATATTTTTCAGCTAAATTAAATGCTTTAACTGTAAAATCAAAAAACTCTTGAACAGATGAAGGAGAGATGGCGATTGGTTCGTAATCCCCATGTGAACCCCATCTCATCTGCATCATATCCCCTTGAGAAGCCATAGTTGGTTGTCCAGTAGACGGCCCCCCTCTTTGTACATCTACAATAACAAGAGGTGTTTCAGTTATATGAGCATAACCAATATTTTCTTGCATAAGTGAAAATCCTGGACCAGATGTGGAAGTCATTGCTTTCAAACCACTCCAACTTGCACCAATTATTGCCCCAACAGCACCAATTTCATCTTCCATTTGAAGGAAAGAACCTCCATGTTTTGGAAGAAGTCCAGCTAAATCTTCAGCTACTTCAGTAGAAGGAGTAATTGGGTAGCCTGCAAAAAATCTACATCCCGCTTTAATAGCTCCATGAGCACAAGCTTCATTTCCCTGAACAAATAATTCTTCAGACATATTATTCCTCCAAATCCTCTTTATCAGACCTATTATCCCCATTATTGTCTTTTTTTATTTCTTCATCATCAAAATCTTCGACAGTAATAGCTTGATCAGGACACATCAATTCACAAAGATGGCATTTATTACATTCTACCTCATTAACCGGACAGGGTAAATAAACACCTTTTTTGTTCTCATTAGATGATTTTATATAAACATGCTTAGGACAAGATTCAATACATAAATCACATCCTTTACATAAGTCAGATTCTATTTTAATCATGAAAATCTCCTATAAATTCTCTGTAATAAATCATTAGTAAATAATTGATAAAATTTTATTTTACTATGTTATCTAAATAAAATTATAAGAACTTTTAAGAACTTTTAAGAACTTTTAAGAACTTATGAAAATCTTTAAGATATCAATATAATTATTAAATATCAATAATATCTTAATCAACCTTAGATTAATATATAATATTTTTATTATGATATATAGATTTATTTTATTAATTAATAAAATTATTCATTAAAGTATTCATTATAATATTAATAATATTATTAATGTTATAAAAATATAAAACAGAATATTAATAAGAAAAAAAGAATTTTAGTAATAAAATAGAATACTAGCAAATATAGTTTTAATAAATAAACTACAATTAAATTTTTTTATAAAATCATTATTATAATTTTATAAATAATAATATTGGATATAATGTAAAAAATAGAATAAAAAGAATATATAGTAACTAAAATAAGCAAATAATTAGAATATGTAAATTAAACTTAAAAAGTATATTAAATCATCAATAACAAATTTTAAAAAATTAAATATTAATTAAAAAAATAATTATATTTAGTTAAAGATAAGTTGAAAAAAGATAAAAAATAATATATTTAAAATTAAGAAATAATATATTTAAAAATTAAAAAATTATTTCATTGCTTTTAAACGAACTTCAGGTTCTAAAGCCCTTGGTTCTGCTGCAACAATAGCTGCCCCTTTAGCTACGACAGTCATTGGGTCATCAGAAATAGATACAGGGATGGATAATTCATCACATATTCTTTCTTTTAGACCTCTTAATTGGGAACTTCCACCAACAGCAACACTATTATGATAAACACCAGTTATTAATTCGGGAGAGAGTCTTTCTAATACAATATTTAAACCATTAATAATTTCTTGAATTATTGGTTCAGCAGCATCAGCTACAAGTAAAGAATCAATGACTACCTTTTTAGGCCTGTTAGTTTCAGCAGATTTACCGATTATTTCAGTAGTTTCAACTTCTAAATCTTCACTACAATGGAACATACCAACCTTAATTTTAGCAGCTTCAGCATCATGTATACCAATTCCAACATTATATTTCTCTTTGACAAGATTTACAATATTATTATCAATATCATCCCCACCGACCCGTACAGTTTCAATATCAGTTATACCTCCAAGAGAAATAACAACTAAATCAGTAGATCCTGCACCAATATCAACGACCATTGTTCCATCTGGTTCTGCAATAGGCAATCCAGCACCAATAGCTGCAGCTAATCCTTCACTAATAACTAAAACATAACTTGCTCCAGCATCCCTACCTATTTTTTCAGCAGCTTCTCTTTCTACTTCGGAAGCATCTCCAGGAATTCCAATGACAATCCTACCAACAGAATCTCCTTCTTTAATACCTATTTCCATAGCTTTGACTAATAAAGCTTGAGCCTGAGCAATACTTTCAATAACACCTTTTTTCAAAGGTCTGAGTGCTACAATATCTTCAGGAGTTCTACCAAGCATTAATTTTGCTTCTTCACCAACAGCTAAAACAGCAGAACTATCTTCTTTTTTTACAGCTACCACTGAAGGTATTTGATATAAATCAAATTTATCCCCAGAAGGTTTTGCAATTACAGTATTTAAAGTACCTAAATCAATACCTAAACTATTAGTAATTCCTTTTTTAGGTTCTGTTTTCTTTTTATTATCATTACTTCCAAATAGTTTCATATAAATTCCTCTTAGTTATCTTAATTGCATAATAATATAATAATATTAACGAATAAATAATATCATATTAAAATTAATTATTTTAAAATTAATTATATTAAAATTAATTATATTAAAATCAATTATATTAAAATTTATTGTATTAAAATTAATTTTTTATTTATATTAAATATATTAATTTTCATTTTCAATAATATCTTTGAAATCAATCAAAAATACATTATTATTAGCAGCTATTTTTCTAATTTTCCCAACATCCTCTTTGTTTTCAATTGAAATAAGGATTGTTGATAAAACAACATCACTCATATTAAATAATGGAGTTAACATGGTCTGTAAAAAATTAGGAAGGTTAATTCTTAGCTTTAAATCAGTTTCAATAAACCCAGTGGTTTGATCTTCCAACAATATAGAAAATTGAGAACTATTTCTTTCTGCATCACCCACAAGTTTCTTGAGAGCATCATCAGGAGCCACAAGTAAAGTTAAATTAGGTTCATTTCCTACATAGAAAGGAGCTATTTGAATATATGCCCCACCATTTTCTTTACAAACATAGCTAAGTTCCCTTATTTTATCAGAATCTCCATATAACATGATAAAATCAAATTTCTTATGAACATAAGATTCTTCCAAAGTAACATGTTCTCTAAAAAGTATTTTAACTCTATCTTTAGAAGCAATAGCCGCATAAGCTATATTATTAACTAGTTCTTCATTTCCAGCGGCAACACACCACAATTTATCTGAACTTTGTTCATTAGAAACTTTAGCAGCTTTTCTTAGAACTTGTATTTTATCTTCTATCATTATGTTCACGTCCTGTGCATAATTATACACAATACACTACAAGGATTATGTAAATTCAAGAATTCTTTAAATTATTAAAAACCAAATCTATTACATTCCATTTAGTCAAAATAAAAGAATAATCAAAAACATAAAAAACAGTTTTTAATAAAAAATTAAATTTAAAATCTGTTTATGCCTATAAATATATAAAAATTAAATAGATATTTTTAAATATTATGGACTCATCATGTAACATAATAAGATATATTCTATTAATATTTAAATTTATTCTTTTATAATTTTTTTATATTTTCTATTGATAACTTAATAGTCAATGCATATAAAATAAATTTATCAATAAACAATACTTATAATGTAAAATGATATTTAATAAACAACATGTAAGATTTAAGAAATAAAAAGGAATTAAAAATATAGAATAATTATAAAAAATTTAATATTTATGTATAATGTTAAAAAAATTTTTATTAAAGCGTTTCAATAGTTTTTATTATAATTAAAGATTTTTCATTGAAAAAAAAACATTTTAACTTTTTTATATATTAAATTGAGCCTTTTTAAAAAAATATTGATTGGAAAATCAATTAATTAAGAATTCATATTATTATACCATACAATAAAAAATAATAAAAAATAAAAATAAAAATAACAACAATAATAAAAATGTGAATTTTACCTTTTACTTCTTATATCATTAGTATATTTTCAATCAATTAATTTTTTAATCAGTTTATAAAATTAATAAATTTAAAATATTTACAAATAAATTAATTATTTTTCCCCATATTATCAAAAAATATTTTCAAATAAAAAATAGTATTATAAGGCCAATTATGATTCAAAATCTTCTTTGATCTCTTCAACATACATTAATGGATAATTAAGATCATCTATAAATTTCATGCGAATAATTGCTAATATTCCATTAACTTTTGAGTAAATTTTAACATCAAGCATTTCACCAGTTAAAGAAGTATAATCAAACTTAGAAATTTCTTTTTCTAGTAGATCTAAATTAATTTTAACTTCAACTTTATCAATAGCTGGTTGAAGAGAAAGAGAATTTTCAATTGCATTCTCTAAATTATTTACTGTTTCTTTATTTAAAGGAGTACCAATAAACTGATGGAAAAGAGCACCCATACTTATTGCTCCTTCAAATATTGCCCGTTCTCTATTTGTAATATTATAAAAAAATTCTTTTTCAACGTCTACCATGAAAATTCCCCATATAATAATTCATTTATATCATTTTAACTTCAGAAATACTTTATAAAATGATATTTTATAAAATTACTTAATAAAATTACTTTATAAAATAAGGATATATAAAAAATAATATATAAAATAGTATATTATTGAAAATATTCCATAAAATTTTTTATTTATATACTTTTATTTTATATCTTATATGCATTTATTTATATAATATCTCAATTAATTTTTAAAAAGCTTTTATATTCCAAATTATTAATTAGTTAGTAAAATATGAGATAAATAAATGAATAGAATATCATGATAAACTAAATAAAATAGAGTAAATAAAAAATTATGAAAGAGAAATAAATTATTAAATACCCAAATAATTAATATTTAATTCAAGTGCTGAAATCACCATTCAACCAATTAATTTTAGATGCTATTATATCAGGATTAAATGGAACAAAATAGGCAAAAAATAAAGCCCCTGATATTATCAACACAAAAATTAATATAAACAATCTATCTTCTTTGATAGGATAGAAATATGAAAGAACCAATCCTAAAATCAAAAACAATAAACAAATAATTAAAGCATTCGAAGTATTTGGATTTTCTTTTGTGATTGTTTCATTTACTGGACCTAAAGTACTCATATCTCCAGTGACAATTAGCCTATTTGTTGTAAAACCCGGAGGGTCACAGGTAATCAAATACAATCTTTGAGTATCATTATGAACTGGCAATAAATAGCTAGCAGGCACAATTGTTGAATTTTTAACAGTGTAATTAATTTGACCTATTTCAGGCCATTCTAAAATAATATTATCTCCCGCCTTAAGTTCATTTAAACGTAGAAAAGGAGAACTATAACTTGTCCTATGACCAAACAATATTACATCACCTTTTGAAGGAAGTTTTGAAACTTCTTCATGATAAACCCCCTGAGAGATAGAAATGTTATTTATTTTTTCATTAACCCCAATAGAAGGTATTAAAACCACCGGAGAAGATATATCTTTCTCAACAGATAACTTTGATGAATAGTATGATACTTCTAATAAAGCATACATACCAACCACTATAAGGCCCACAATAACCACGATTGTTGCAAGTTTTACCAAATTTTCACCATATTAAGATAAATTTTATATAATAAGCCCATAACATACAATAGAGAAATAAATAATTTTAGAGAAATAAAATTTAATTAATAATTATAATCTTATTAAAATTTAATAATCAAATTAGAATAATAAAATATAAAATAGCAAATATTTATTTATAATATATTTATTAAAAATAAGTAATATATATATTATATGTATCTTGATGAATATTTATATAATTTGCTATTATGTTTTATAATACACAAATGAGTATTTTGATATTATAGCTAATCAAAAAATATTAATATAAATAATAATTCAATATTATTCATATAAAGTTCAATTGATTTATATTACTCTTAAAAATTACTAATTTAAATCAATTGCCCGAATATGTTTTTTTAAGTTCATATAACATCCAATTAGGAGCATTTGAAGTAGGTATAGTCAAAATTATATTATCCATATTATTTATGACATGTGAAACATCTTCTCTTGGGATTTCTATCAATAACAAATATTGAACATCAATTTCTCCCAAACTTGATTCTCTTTCATAATCAGAAAGTTTTAACCCATATTTCTCAAGTATAGGTAAAAAATACCCCTCATTATAACCACCCGCAATAGATGCCCTGATTATTTCTTCAATATCAGTAGAAAAGGAGCTACTATTTTCAAATTGATTTGTATAATTCCCATTAATATTTGATCTAGATTTTATGTAATTTGCATCTATAACACCACTATCTTTTGAACGCATAATAGCAAGAACAGTGGATCCACTAATATCAGGAGAACCATTACTTCCACTAATATAACTATTCAAATTATTTATATTTAAATTAGAATTATCATTAATATTTGAATCCATATTATTATTATTCAAATCAATATTATTAGAATCTTGAGAATTATTTGCATTATTACTACTATAATCATTATTATTCGAACTATCATTAATTGAATTATTATCATTTTCAATAGAATTAGAACTTTCTAATTGAGTTTGATAGCTGCTATTAGATAAAGTATAAATATCAACAATTGAGCCAACCGATATCAGACCTGCACCTGCCTGTAACCTATTAATTAAAATAGGGACAACAACAGTATCAGGTTTTTTAAAAAAAATATTAGACAAAATATTAGCATCATTTTCAATTACAAATGAATGGGCATCGCTACTATTCATTATAATATTCTTAGATTTAATATTATTTCCCCCTTCACTTTTTTCAGACATGCTCATAGAAATTTCATTACCAAAATCCTCATAATTTAGCATAACTCTTCCAAAATCATCTTGAGTTTTATTTATCTGATTATTCTGATATTCTCTCCAAGAGCTAGTGGCAGGCCTTATGACATCAATTGCTTTAACTTCTTCTGGAGATTTGGATAATTCAATTTCAGAATTAAGAGACATTACATTATTATCAAGTGTAAGGGGCCCTTTAAAAAGAGAATTTAATTCATTTAGTTTATCATTTTTAGCTGTAGCTAAATCATTTTGATAGGGTTGATAAAATAAAAAATAGTAAGAAGAAAATAGAATAATTAGAATTATTAAACCAAATACAGCTGCCCCCATAACTATTTTTGATTCATTATTCTCTAAATTTTCCATATCATTATTTATTTTTTGAATATCATCATGAGGAGAGTTATTAATATTAAAATTGCTAAAATTGGTGATTTTATTAAATAAAAATTTTATTTTTCTAATTTTATTATTTTTTAATTCTAAATTTTTACTCATATCATTACTATAATTTTCTTTAAAAATTTTAAATTTATTTTTAGTGTCAATTTTATTATTTTTATCTTGAAATTCTTTTTTTCTATCTGAAAGGAAGTTTTTTTTAATATTATGAACATTTTTTATAGCAATGGTACTAATTTCTTCAGAATTATATTTTTTATAATTATCATCATTAATAGAGTTATAATCATTATCCCTAACAGATTTATAATCATTATCCCTAACAGATTTATACTTATTATCCTCATTAGATTTATAATCATTATCATTATTAGAACAATAATCATTGATATGACCGTTATCAT
Organism: uncultured Methanobrevibacter sp.; assembly: GCF_937881195.1. Classification (GTDB taxonomy): domain Archaea; phylum Methanobacteriota; class Methanobacteria; order Methanobacteriales; family Methanobacteriaceae; genus Methanobinarius. The sequence goes on from NZ_CALGFC010000023.1 coordinate 37,318, forward strand.
TAATATTAATCTTCCTGATATTATTGAATTTACTGAGATCTCCCTCATATTTATTAGGATTAATAGAATTAAGATTATTTTTATTATTTTTAGTTTTATTTTTATTTTTACTCGTTGAAAAGTTTTTAAAAAGAAATTTAAATATATTACAACTTTTATAGTTAATTGATTTAAATTTAATAAACTTAAACATGGTTAATTTAGATTTAATTATTTTAAATTTATCTGATTTAAACTTAATTAATTCACATTTAATTGTTTTAAACTTATTTAATTTAGATTTGATAAATTTAGATTTATCAAATTTAGATTTATCTTGTTTATTATCCTTATTTTTCAAGTTATCAAACCTCATTACTAAATAAAGTGTTAATAAAAAAATGAGATGAGCTAGAAAATTAATAAAATATGTTTAATATCAATTGGTTTATTATTTAACTTTAGAATGATTCAAAAGAAAATAAAATAATAATTTCTTTAATATATGCAATAATTAAAATTGAAAAAGAATAGTAGTTTATTAATTATTCTCTTTAATAATCAATCGTCCCAATAAGCCATAAAGGATATAAATTAAAGTTATTATAAATATAATAGTTGCAGGAATGTTTATATTTAAATAAATTATCTTATAAGGAATTATAGCTAAAATCACCAATATTGCACAAATTAATAATAATTTAGGATTATTTAATTTAGAATATTTAATATTACTTATCATTAAAATTCCAACAACCATCATCAAAATCATTGCAAAGTATATATTAAAAAATCCAGTTAATATAAAAGAGGATAAAACGATTCCTGCAGTCGGAATAGGTATACCAATAAATCCTTTGAAATCTAAATTATCAGCAATTACATTAAAACGAGTAAGTCGCAAAACACCACAAATAACAACAAATAATGCTACAAAAGCCAATAAATAATCCAAATAATGAAATTGACCAAGCAATCCAATAGTTCCAATATACCTTCCAGAGCAATATAAAAGTATGCCTGGAGCAACTCCAAAGGAAACAATGTCCGATAAGGAATCAATATTTTTTCCAAAGCCATAATTATCAATTCTAGATAATTTTCTAGCTATCCAACCATCTAAAGAGTCAAATATTAATGCAATGATGATGAAAATTGCAGAAATATAAATTTGGTTATTAATAGCCATTAAAATTGCTAAAAATCCAAATGATAAATTCAACAATGAAATCAGATCAGGCACTGCCATAAAAAATCCAATATTAGTTTTTTTTAATTCCATAATTTGACTCCTTAAAATGTTATTATTTTGATTATTTATTAATATTTGCTTTTTAATAACCTTAATAATCAATTAAAATTATAAAATAAGAATTATAAACCTATTTTAGCAAATAAAAGAAATTATAGATATTTAAATAAAAATTCAGATATTATAAAAATTATACCATAAGTTCAAATATATAATATTTAAGATAATTATATAAAAAATATTATAATTATATAAAAATATAATAATTATATAAAAAATAGTGTAATTATATAAAAATATACATTATTAAATATAATCCACAATATAATTATATAAAAATATATTTTATTATATTTTATTAATCATAATCTACAATAATAGTTTATTGAAAATATATTAGTTATCTTATTAGCTAATTATTTATTATTACACTTATAAATATATTATAATATTAATTCAATTATATTTCCTGTTAAATTTAAATTATTTATTAGAATTTATTATTTTATTATTAAATTTAGTTTTTATTTATTAAATTTAGTTTAATTTTAATATTATCCTAACTTTATTTAATTTAATATTTGTTGTATCAAATATCAATTAAATAAAAATTTGAAACATACTCTAAAAAAAATCAGGAAAAATCCTCCAAAATATATTTCTAAATATTATATGCAGGATATTTCTTTAATTAAATTTAGTTATTGATATTATTTATCTAAGATATTCTAATAAATTTAAAATGATATTTTGAGTTATTATTAAATTATAATTCAAATACTAACTATATTTAATAATAACTATTAAGATAAATATATAACTAACTTTTATTAATTCTAATTAAATCAGTAAAATATTATAATTAAAATTATTATAAATTAATTATTGCTTAAACTAATTAATGGTGAACAAATGAATATTTTAGGAATAGATGAAGCTGGTAGGGGCCCTGTTATTGGTCCACTCATAGTTGCAGGAATTGTGATTCCTGATGATAAAATCCCAGTATTGGAGAGAATGGGTATAAAAGACTCCAAAAAATTAACACCAACACGAAGAAAAGTCCTATCACGAAAATTAAAAAATATGTTTGAATATGAAACAGTAGAAATAACTGCTCAGGATATAGATAATCTAAGAGCAAGTGATGTGAACTTAAATGAAATAGAAAAAATAGCTATGTTAAAAATCATCAATAAATTAGATTATGATTGTGTAATCATAGATTCAGTCGATATAAAACCAGAAAGATTAAAAAATGAAATACAATCCATTGTGGGAAATATTGAGATAATATCTGAACATAAAGCAGATGATAAATATATTCAGGTTGCAGCTGCATCAATAGTAGCCAAATATGAAAGAGATTCCATAATAGAAAATCTAAAAAAAGAATATAGAAAAATAGGAGAAATTGGATCAGGATATCCAAGTGACCCTAAAACAAAAAGATTTTTAGAAAATTTTACTTATGAAGAAATGCCAAAGATTGTTAGAAAATCTTGGAAAACTATTCAAAACATAAAAGACAATGAAATAACTGAATAAAATACAGTTTATGAAAATTTAATCTATAATAATTGTTTTAAGAATTCACTTTCTAAATTAAAAATCCTAAATTAAAAATAATAATAAATAATATTAATTGTAACAATAAAAAAAAATCATTTAATGCAATATTATTAAAAAATTTTATTTTACATAATGAAAAATATTATACTAAAAATAATATATTAAAAATAAAATTATATTAAAAAGTAAAATATATTAAAAAATAGTATAATATATTAATAAAATTATAGTATTTTAATTTATAAATATAATTAATAAAAATAATTATATAATATGAATAACATTTTGAAAAAACAAAAAATAGATATTTATATAATCTAAATGTATATATCGTAAAGATAAAAAATAAAAAAGTATTTTTAAACAAATATAGCTAATTTTGAATAAAAATAATTTATAATTAAGAATTGATAATTTAAAATAAAAATAGAAGTCTACTAAAAATATTATGAGTTCTAAAGTATAATAAAATCTCAAATATGAAAAATAGATAAATTATAATTATAACTAATTAGAGGATAGAATGATAATTGAATTTTTTACTGGCATATTTCAAAGTATTTTAGAAATATTTCAAAGTGGAGGAGTAATAACCTATATAATAGTTCTTATTGGAATTTATGGTTTAATTACCTCAATACAAAAAATACGTTACTTAAGAAGCATAAGTAAATCTGACACCACAGAAATTATGGGAACTGTTACAGAAGCTATGAATAGGGGAGGGGCGATTGAAGCATTAAAATCAATAAGCCAATATAAAAATCCTGTCTCAAAAATCATATCAGAAGCCCTTAAAATTGGATACAAAAATAAGACCGAAGTTGAAGAAGGTATGGAACAAGTTTTTATCGTTGAATTAAGTAAAATGACAAAAGGACTTAATACTCTGAAGACCATGATTGAACTTGCACCATTTTTAGGACTTATTGGAACAGTTATAGGCATATGGATGACATTTAGAACATTAGGAGTAGAAGCAAATAGTACTGCAATGGCTGAAGGAATTTATATCGCATTAATAACTACAATAGTTGGTTTAGCTACTGCAATTATACTTTTACCAATTCAAACTTATATAAAAAGTTTAATTGATACAGAAATGGATAAAATAGAATTAGCCAACAAAATGACTAATTGGAGTTATGCAGTTGCTAAAATTAGAGTTAGTGGAAATATTCCATGTGCTTTAGAAGCATTAAAAGAAGCAGAAGGAATTGTAAATACAAGAGAAATTATTGGAGAAGATATTAATAGAGCAAATATACAAATCTCATTCAAGCCAAGTATGCTTGAAAAAAGTATAAACAATATTATACTAGAAAAATGTGATATAAAATCAGAAATAACTGAAAGTAAACTAAAACAATAATTATTGAAATATGATACATTAAGTGATTAAAATGTCATTAGATATTAAAAGACATAAAGAAAAATTAAAAGATACAAGCCCTCAATTTAATCTTGTTCCATTTATTGATATCCTATTTACACTGTTAATATTTTTAGTTGTGACAAGTAGTTTTAGTGGTGCAGGAATCCAAGACACTACCGATGGGGCTACAGGTAAGCCCAACATAACCGATACATCAGGTAACTCAGAATACTATTTAATACCAGTAGCAGGATTAGAAAAAGTTATTGTTAATGGTCAAGATATGTCTTCACTTATTAAAGATCATGCTATAGCTGTTCAGACGAAGGTTATTGATGAGGGAGAAATTAGTATAAAACCAAAAGATAGATCCATTACAATCATGACTCCACCAGGTATGACTCCTGAACAAGCAGTGCGTTCTCCACAATGAAATAATATATTAACTAAATATCTATTAATGAAACATATAATAAGATAACTTAAAAAAATATTGAATATTTTTAACTAATTAATAAAATAAGAGGAATTTTAATGTATTTAGGAAGAATAATATCCGCAGGAATGAATAATGAAGGAACCCCATTTATAGCATATAGAGTATCTAGTAGGTCTTTTCCGAATAGAATGGCTAAAAGTTTTGAAGACAAAGCAGCTATAATCCCAAAAGAAGGATATGAAACAGACATTTTTGAAAATGCATATATAGCTTATAATTGTATTAAAATAATAGAAAACACAGCAATTGTATCAAATGGATCACATACAGATGTGATTGCAGATAAAATATCTGTAGGGATGAATATAAAAGATGCATTGACTTTATCATTAATTGCTATGGATTATGAAAAAGATGATTATAACACTCCACGAATAGCTGCAGTCATAAAGCCTGAAACAAATAAAAATGAATATGAGGGATACATTGGGATTGTAACTCATGAAAAAATATTAGTTGAAAAGATAAGTAAAAATAAAGCTTTTTTCATATCCACATATGAATGTCAATCCCCAAATGAAGTAAATTTCGTTGCAAGTGATTCAAAGTCTTCAGCAAAATTTATACTTGATGAAGGCGAATTTAAAAATTTTACAAATCCAGTAGCTTCAGTAGGATCAGTCTTTGACGGAAAATGGATTATTGAATCAATGAATATTTAATTATTTAAAATATTAAATGGGTTAATCATGAAATTAGAGATGTTTGGATTAACAGAAATTCCTTTAGTAGTTGAAGGAGATAATTTAGTTGAATTAATATTATCGTCACTTAAAAAACAGAAAAACAGCCTAAAAGAAGGAGATGTTATATTAATAGCTGAAACATTAATATCAAAAGTCGAAGGTAATTATATTGATTTAAAAAAAATAAATCCAAGCCTCGAAGCTAAAAAAATAGCTGAAAAATCTAATAAAGATCCAAAACTGGTTGAATCAATAATAAAAGAATCTAAAGAAATTATAGCTATTGGACATAATTTCATTATTAGTGAAACTAAACATGGATTTGTTTGTGCTAATGCAGGGATTGATGAATCTAATGTTGAAGATGGTTTAGCCACACCAATGCCAATAAATCCTGATAAATCAGCACAAAAAATTTACAAATCTTTGAAAAATAAAACAGAAAAAGAAATAGGGGTCATAATAACCGACACCCAAGGACGAGCATTTAGAAATGGTGCCGTTGGTGTAGCAATAGGTTGTAGTGGAATAAAACCGCTTTGGGAAAGAATTGGAGAAAAAGATCTTTATGGTCGAAGTCTTCAAACTACTGAGATAGCTATTGCAGATGAACTAGCTGCTTCTGCATCACTTTTAATGGGTCAAGCAGATGAAGGAATCCCAATTGTCATAATAAGAGGATTTTCAAATTTTGATAAATTGAAAGATAGTCAATCAAATATAAAACCCTTAATACGAGCAAAAGAATTAGATATTTTTAGAAAATAATTTTATTAATTGGTTGGAGATAAAAAATGGGAACTGAATTTTTAAAGATAAAAGAAGCAGATGAAGCTAAAAAAATTATAAAAAATCTTTTTGAAGAACTTTATCAAAAGAAGTCAAAAATAGTTCCTATTGAAAAAAGCCATCAAAAAATAATTTTTAAAGATATTTTTGCTTCAATGGATCTTCCTCCATTTAATCGATCTCTTATGGATGGATTTGCTGTTAAATCAGAGGATACATTTGGAGCTACCGATGAAAATCCAAAAATATTAAAATGTATTGATCGTATCGAAGCAGGATCATTTAGTAAAAAAACAATAAAAAATGGAGAATGCATTGAGATAAGTACTGGTGCACCAATTCCTAATGGAGCAGATGCAGTAGTTATGGTTGAATTCACAGATAGAGAATCTGAAAAAAATGAAAAATGTGAAAAAATTCATATTCTAAAAAGTGTAACTCCAAATCAGGATTTGGCACTTCAAGGTTCAGATATAAAAAAGGATGAATTACTTTTAAAAGAAAATACATCCATAAGTCCCGATAAGATAGGCGTTTTAGCTGCTCAAGGAATTAAAGAGGTTGAAGTATTTGATAAACCTAAAATTGGAGTAATTTCTACTGGAAATGAGCTTGTTATGGAAAATGAATCCCTTGAATATGGGAAGATATTTGATGTTAACAGTTACTCTATTAAAAATGCATCTATATCAAATGGAGCAGAAGCTACTTCTAATGGCATAGTAAAAGATAATTACAATGAACTAAAAACAAAAATAGAAAATTCCCTTAAAGATTCAGAAATAGTTATTTGTTCTGGCGGAACTTCAGCAGGAGTTGGAGACGTGTTAAGAAATGTCTTAGAGGATATTGGAGAAGTAATACTTCATGGAGTTTCAGTAAAGCCAGGAAAACCTACAATTATTGGAAAGGTAGATGAAAAAATTGTTATTGGGCTTCCAGGAAACCCTGTTTCGGCACTAATTATTTTTTATGTTTTTATAATTCCAAATATTAGAGAGTTAGCAGGAAAATTAGGAGATAATAATGAAAAAGTTAATGCTGCTTTAGCAAATAGAATTCATTCTCCAAAAGGTAGAATACATTATAATTTAGTTCATATAAAAGATGGATTAGCATATCCAATTGTAAAAGATTCAGGTGCTATAACCTCTCTTGCTCATGCAGATGGATATATAAAAATTCCTAAAGCTATAGAACTTTTAGATAAAGGAGAAAATGTTAAAGTTAGACTTTTCAAATAATTAGCTAAAATTAATTAAATCTACAAATAATATAAAATTTTTGATAAGCTAATATTTAATTGAATCTAAATTCTAAATCAATTTAATTGAATACTTAAATAATAGGTGAAAAGATGGAAATAGAAGATAAAATCGTTGAAGAACAGAGATTAGCTATAATTAACTATATAGGAAATGTTAAAGATATGGGAATACTTATTGCAAAATTATTAGCATGGGCAGAAGTTAAAAAAGTTGAAGTTATTGGAAACCCTTTCTCTATTTATTTTACTAGCCCTCAAAATACTGATCCTGAAGAAATGGTATATGATATGGGCATCCCTATTTCAAAAGACACTGAACTTTCTGAAGAAGGAGAAATAAAAGTTGTCGAACTTTTAGAACATAGAGTACTATCCACTATACATAAAGGATCTTATGAAACATTAAAACAATCATATGAAAAAATGGTGGAATATTCTATTAAAAATAATTATGATATTATTGGATCTCCTAAAGAAGTTTATATAAATAGTCCCCATGAAGTTCCAGAAAATGAGTTGTTGACTGAAATTCAATTTCCAGTTATAAAAATGTGAGTTTTTCTCCACATTTAATTCTTTTTAATATATTTTTTATAATTATCAATAACATAGAATAAATTATTTAAAAAAAATAGAAAAATTTATTATTAAATATCAATTTTTAGTACATACTCATTGCCTATGAGTTCATATACCCTACCACATCTAGGACAAACCCATTCAATAGTATTTAGACAATCACGATATAAGCATTTACATTTTACTTTCGTGCAGGCTTTTTCTGTATTTCTTGAAGATTTACTTACCAACTTTATCACCATTTATTAATATAAATTTAAAAGATAAACTGAGTAGTTCAAATACATAGCTATGGTAACCCATATGATATAAGGAATCAGAACTATCCCTGCTAACTTAGAAACCTTATAAAAAGTAATTATGTTCAGAAGTATAAATATCCATAGAATTATTATAATTCCTAATCCTCCAACTATAGAATGAAATCCGAAGAAAATTATGGACCATATTAAATTTAAACTGAGCTGTATGGAAAATATGATTAAAGCAGTTTTTACATTTTTATTTTGAATACCTTCTCTCCAGACTAAAAATAGTCCAATACTCATTAATATATAAAGAATATTCCAGACTATTGGAAAAACCCAACCTGCAGGAGTCCAAGCTGGCTTTGCAATAGAAGCATACCAAGTAGATATTTCCGGAGATGTAAACAAAGAACCAATAATAGCAATTATATAAACTATTAAGAAAGAAATTACCAATTTTATAATATCTTCTTTTTTAAAGCTTTCCATAATATAATCCTCCTAAGTTATAAATACTTAATTTTAATTTCAATATTGAATAAAACTTTAAAAATTCTAATTATTAATTATAAATATTATGTGTATAAAAATATATAAATATTATTTAAATATTACAAAAATAATCAATATTATTAATATGATTATTAACCTAATATTTTATAAAAATAGATACTAAAAATAATTACAAAAAATAAAATAATGATTAAAAAAATTAACAAACACTATTAAAAAACTTAATTTATGATAAAATTATGCTATTTTACATAGCAAATATAAATATAAATATAATCCATATAATAAATATGGAAAATATGAATGTTAAAGAGATGCTTATTGATTCTGTAAAATATGCACTAAAAGGAAAAAAAGATTTTATTTTTTTGGGGCTTCTTCTTTGGTCAATAAGTATTAGTACTTATATTACTGAAGAATATTTAATAATAGGGATTTTTTTATTTATTCCTCTATCAATTTTTTTACTTATAGAAGGAGGATATCTTGCCACTATAATTGAAGATAGTATATTTGGTTCAGATGTCCATCCTCAATTTAAAAATATTAAAATATTAATTTGGAGAGGAATAAAAGAGGTTATAATATTTGTTGTTTATTTGTTTATACCATTAGTAGTATTGATAATATCATTAATTGATACTATTATATTTTCAGACGACATTTCTAATTTTATTATATTTATATTGTTCATTTTATCATTATTTGGTTCATTGTTTGTTGTTCAGGCAGCAATTATTCATTATGAATACAATCATTCCAATTTACGTGCAATATTTGAGATTAGAACTATATTAAAAAAATTAAAAAACATGGGAACTGGTAAATTTATTAGCTCTTTTTCATTTGTAATATTATTTACATTAATTTTACAACCGACTTTATCAGATATTTCTGAACATATTCACCCTTTATTATCCCTAATACTAGCATTTACAATATTACCATTTTTAGCAGTATTTTCGGCTAGATTCATGGGATTAATAGGCAGATATCATTTTAAAGAGTAATAATCAGATCATTTAATTTTAAAATTATAAAATAAGAATATATAGAATAAAAATAGATAGAATAGAAATAGATAGAATGAAAATAAGTTAAAAATAAAATATAATTAGGAAAAATAAATTAATAAAAATCAATAAAAAGATAATAATAATAATAATAATATAAATATTTTATATAATAATACATCATATTCAAAAAGATTTTAAATTTAAAAAAGGAATATTACTAACTATAGTTATAATTAAAAGATCATTAATGAATTATTATTTAAATATGGATTCTAATGTCTTTATAACATCATGATCTTCTTCTTCAGCAACTTTTTTGATATTTAAAGACATATCATGAAATATTTTATTCACAATAGATTTGGACATATTATCAATTATTTTAGCACTACCTTCAACATTTGAAAGTTTTGAAGTAGCTTTTAATGCTTCTTTTGTTCGAATATTCTCCATTGATAACCTTATATCCGCTAAAAGATCTTCAACTTCCATTAATTTAAAAGAATTTTTAAGTAAATTAAACTCAGATTCTATGATTCTTTCTGCTTCTTTAGCTTCATTTTCCCTTAGCTTTTTATTTTCATCAGCTATTCCCCTTAAATCATCAATATTAAAAAGTTTAACACCTAGATCTAATACATCTTCATCAATATCTCGTGGATTAGCTATATCAATCATTATAATTGAAGAAGCTTTTTTAGAATCTATAAAATCTTCAATTTTTTCTTTATTTAGTATAGTGTGAGGAGCCCCAGTAGCACTTATAATAACATCAGCTGTAGGCAAACATTGACTTAATTCATCTAAAAGAATAGCTTTTCCATTAAGTTCATCAGCTAATCTAACTGCACGATAGTAAGTTCTATTTGCAACAAATATAGCTTTTAAATCCTTTTCAGCGAGAGCTTTTGCAACTAATTTTCCCATTTTCCCAGCACCAATTACCAAAACATGCTTGCCTTTTAAATCACCAATATTCTCTTCTGCCAAATCCACAGCTGCAGATCCAATAGAAACAGAACCTCTATTTATATATGTTTTTTGCCTTACAACTTGTCCTACATGAATAGCTTTTGTAAATAAAGTGTTTAATATCTTACCACAGTGATTTTCATCAATACTTCTTTTTTTAGCACTTTTAATTTGACCCAATATTTGATCTTCCCCAATTATCATTGATTCAAGCCCAGAAGTCATTCTAAAAAGATGAATTATAGCCATATCATCATAATGAATAATTATATTCTCATTTTCAGTTTTAAAACAATCATTTTCATAGCTAACAATATCAGTATTTATATAATATTCAACCCTATTACAAGTATTTATCTCAACATATTCTTTAATATCTAAATCTTTTTTAATCTTGTTGAATATGATTTCTAAATCTTTTGCTGTTGTTTCTATTGTTTCAATATTAGCAACTTTATGGTCAACTCTCAAATTGATTATCAATAGTTATCCTCCTTCATTGTTTATAATTTTTTCAGCACATATTTTAGCTTCTTTTAAATCATTTTCTTTTAATAAATGAGAAATATTATCATCTTGAAGAATTTTATATAAATATTCTTTTCTAGTTTTTTGATTATCAAATTTTTCTTTCAAAATCTTTCTTGAAAAATCTTGTAACTTAATTTGAAGTATATCCTCTTCAGAAATTATATTTTGAATCTTTTTTCGAAGTTCTCGAGCCATTAATGGACTTTTACCATTAGTGAAAATTGATATCTGAATATCTTCAATATAAAAACTAGTTGGAACAATAAGATTCCCTTTTTCAGGAAAATCTGCCCGGTTTAATAATTTATCTTTACTAATTAATGATATATAATCATTTTTAATTTTATCCCCACTAGCTACAACAACAATATCTGCCCAACTAACTAATTTTTTATATGTTTCTTTAGAGTTATCTTTTTCCAATATTGCCCCTTTGTCCATTAATTCTTTTGAAATCCTATTTCCAGATAATATAACTTTTGAACCATTTTTAAGAAATTTATCAGCTCTGCGATGTGCAACTTCGCCAGTCCCCAATATAAATACCTTTTTTTCATTAGCATCCAAAAAAATTGAAGTCCAAGTCATTATATCACTTTATACAAACTTATTTATAGTTTAATTGAAAAATATTTGATTAAAAAATGTGCAAAAAGTATTTAGCTAAAATATTTTATAAAATATTCAAAAAGGGAATAATATAAATAAATATTTTATAATATATTTTATAATATATTTTAATTTTATAAATATAAGGAATTAAACTTTAAAAATATAATCCTAAATAAAAAGATATATTCCATTAATAATTATAGTTACTATATAATATAAAATATTATCATTTTAATTTATATAATAATATTTTTAATAGAATAATAACTGATTATAAACTAATTTTTTTATATTTTAATTAAGAACATATTTTTTATTATAGAAAATTTTTAATTATATAAATTAAAAATTTCCTATTTTCTGCTTTGATAATTTATTAAATAAAAAAAATAAATTTTTAAATATAAATAAAAAATTAAAATATTTATTCTGATTTTTCCAAAGCTTTCATTCTGAGTAACTTCATAGCAGTTCTTAAATCATTATCACAATCATGAAGAACCTTAACTGCCTCTTCATCAGTAATTGAAAATGCATCAACTAATGCATTTACATTATCATTATTATTACTATTGCTACTTCCAACTAAAGTTTCAGATAATTGTTTTTTTAAAGTTAAATACTCATCTACACTCATATCAATATTTCTCAAAACCATATCTCTAAGTGGACAAGGTTTTGATGTTTTACAACACCAGACTAAAGACCCAAAACATGTCCCAGCTCCTTCCCCAAGTCTAGTTTTTTTCGCAAAGTCCTCTTTAATATCCATATATTCTTGTGGAGATAAATTTACATCATCAAGAGCGTGTAATATTGGACAAGGTTTTACTGGTGGGCAACAAAAAGCTAATGCCCTGCTATCTCCACCCCTGCATACATGTGATGGTGCGTCATCCCATACCATTAATAATCCTCCGATAAAATTTAATATTTAAAATTATTTAATATTTAAAATTATTTAGTATATTTTAAATTAAGATTTAGTTATTTTTAAATATTAATCTCAAAACATGCCACTAATGACTTATTATATTCTTTTAAATTATATATAAGTTATTATTTGACTTAATATTTTATTATTGTGAATAAAATTTAGTATAAACTTTTAATTAAACTATAATATTATAATTTAATAATAAATCCTAATTATTAATTTAGTTATTAATTTAATTATTAATAAATATGATTTAAAAAAATCAATTTTTTAAAAAAAGTATATTTAGTCTAAAATAAAATTTAGTTTACAATAAATTTCTAATTTTAAATATTATATTAATTATACATTATATTTAAATTATTCTCATTTAGTTCTAAAATTCAAAAATAAGATACATTATAATTTTTAATTATGTATTTTTAATCATATAATTTATGATTATTATAATTATTATTAAAATAAAAAGAGTTATTAATAATATTTAGATTACATATTCTTATCCAAAAACAGCAATCTATTAATTATTAATATTAATTAACCTAACATCTTTTCTTCTTCTTCAGGAGTTAATTCTTTTACTATGTCTTTAGGTTCCCCTATTTTAAGAATTTTTCCTCCCCTCATCAAAGCAGTCCTATCACATACATCAATCACAAAGTCCATATCGTGAGAAATAATTATAAAAGTCTGTTCTAATTCTTCTCTAGCTTTTAATATTGAATCTGTTACTTGTACTCTTGTAATAGGGTCCATTGTTCCAGTTGGTTCATCCAATATTATAATATTTGGTTCTTTGATTAATACTTGAGCTATTGCAACCCTATGACGTTCTCCACCACTTAGTTCATTAGGTTCTTTATTTAATATAACATTAGCCTTATCATCATCAAAACCTACTGCATTCAATGTGTGTATAGCTTTCATTTTAGCAAATTCTGCAGGAAGTTCTAAACTTATAGATTCTGTTAAATTTTCAAGAACTGACCTATAAGGATATAAAGAGTATTCCTGATGGAGTAAACCAATATAAGGTATAACTCTACCTCTACCTAATGGACCAGATTTAGTCATATCAATCCAGTCATCCCCTAATTTAATTTCTATTTCACCAGAACTAGGTTCAGTTAATCCAATTAGCATCCGGGATAGAGTGGTTTTTCCAGATCCACTAAGTCCTACAATACCAAATATTTCATTCTTATTAATATTAAGATCAACACCATCTACGGCTTTAATAACCCCTCTTTCAATTGAGTAATAATGTTTTTTCACATCATCAACATTAATAACAGGACCACCATATTCTACTTCATCTACTTTTTTAGGTAATGGGACAGTCTCTAAAAAATGTCCTACAACATCATTTGCAGATCCTTCTTCAATTATTTCCCCATTATCTAACCAAATAACTTTATCGGCAAGTTTATTCATTACTTCAGGCCAATGAGAAGTAATTACCATGGTTGTACCTTTGTTTTTAACACCATTAATTAAGGTTTGGTGAAGATATTCAGCAGTTTGTGGATCTAATGTTCCTGTTGGTTCATCCGCTAAAAATAACATAGGTTCTTTAGCCATTTGCCTTGCAAGAACAACTCTCTGTTTTTCACCACCACTCAAATCACGAGCAACATGAGTAATTCTGTGACTCATTTGAACCATGTCAAGAAGATCTAAAGCTTTATAAAGATTATCTTCATATTCTCCCTCATCCATTGCTCTCAAAACATTTTCAATTACTGTTTCTCTTTCATAAAGAGCAAAATTCCTTTGAAGCATTATTGAAACTCTTTTTCGAATTTCTACATAATCTTTTCTATCGGAATGCCAAAAATCAACAGTTTTAGCTTCTAATTTACCTCCACAATTACATGTTTCGCCTACTTTTGATGGAGGTTCAACATGAGAGCACTTATTACATATAGCTATGTTAAAAATCATTTGGCCACTATCTGGCTCATATTCTTTTGTTCCCCTCAGCATATTTATTAGAACAGATTTACCACATCCACTCCTACCAAGAATTCCAAGAACACTTCCTTCTTCAATTTCAACATTCAAATCTTTAAGAACAATAACTCCATTGAATGTTTTTGTAATATTTTTAAGCTCTATAAAAGACATATCTCCACCTTTAAAAATTAAATTGATTGTATATTAGTAATATCTTAATCTAATATTCAAAATATATTATTATACGATTTAATAATATAATTATCGTTATATTTATTTTATTATCTAAATACACTCCCAATAGTATAATATTCGCACTTATAGCATTTAAAATTAATGTTTATTGATAATTTTTTAATATAATTTCATATTTTAGAAATATCAAAATTTAATTTTCCATCAATTAAAGCTCTTGCAATAGATATTCCTGAAGCACCAGCATCAATCATCCTTTTTCCACTTTCAATATCAATTATTGAATTATTACCAATTATAAAAATATCTGTTTCATTAGATATTTCCTTTATTAAGTTAAAATCAGCATTAGGGACCCCTGGTTTCATAGCATCGATATGAATATAATCTGCACCCGAATTTTCTATTTCCTTAGCTACAATTAAGTTATCTACATTTTTAACATTAGCCCTAACCTTTACAGAAACTTTTTGATTAGATTTTACTTTTTTAACAACTTCACTGACAAAATCATTCAAATTATTTAGATCATTAAGCATATTTTGACCACAACCAATGTCTAAAAATTCTTTTTGTCTGCAATGTGCATTTATTTCAATAATATCTAAATTATTTATCTTACTAATTGCTATAATTGAATCGGGAGAAGTAGCCCGTAAATTTACAGAAATTTTAATTTCTGGATGCCTGTTTTTTATTATATTTATTTCATTTTCAATATACGAATACAATTCCTCCAATGGAATTATAAATTCACTTCTACCCCTTTTTAAAATTTTTTCCCCAGCAATTACTGTTTTATAATCAGTATTATACCCTCCAAGAGTAAAAACATCAAATCCATAGGGTATGACTTTTAATGCAAAGTTACTATCAGTTATTCCTGCCATGGGAGCAATTACTTTAATCATATTCTCTCCAGTAAATATAAAAATTACAAATGAATATCTAATAATGGCAATTTTCAATAAAAATTTCCACATAATAAAAATTTAGTTATTATTTTTAAGTTTAGGGCATAAAAGTTAATAAAATAACAAAGGTTAATATAAATTAGATATTTCATTTTATAATAATATCAATTTAAATATTTAATCTTTACCCCAAATTCTACAATAATATTATCATCCTAATAATATTTTAATATTACTTAAAAATTTTTAATTTTTTTAAAATGATTATATAATATTTATTTTTATTAATTTAAATATTTTATTTAATCATTTTTATTATAATTTAAGACCATATATAGATAGAATAATACAATTAAAACAATAAAAATAATTATCTAGGCAATATAAAATTTAAATTTAATATAAAATAAAATTAAAAAATAAATAAAATTAATAATATAAATAAAATAAATAGAATTAAAAAATAAATGAAATTAATAATATAAATAAAATAAATAGAATTAAAAATAAAAAATTATACAAAATATAAATTAAAAGTAGATTAATAAATACTTAATTTTATAAAAACTTATTAAATAATTAAATAACTTATTTTAAAAATATTTTTTAGTTATTTTATTGTATAGTATCTTCAATTCATATCTATTAAAAATAAAAGAGAATTGTTAAGTATTTAGGTTTTTAAAGATTAATTAATATTTATCTATAAATATTATACATTAGATCATTATTTAAATAATTGAGATCAATTTATTTTTTCTAAAACATAAACTAATTCTTCATTATTTCCTTCCCTTATTTCTTCTAAACCTAAATCCGCCATATAAGCAGCATCTTCAGCATTGTCACTCCTTCCAACACCTGCTTTTAGAGGAATATCAATTTCTTCATCAATTTCCTCGATAATTTCCATTAATTCATCAATACTTAGCTCATTACAAGGAGACATGAAATTATCCCCACCAATGAAGAAAAGTAAAGATCCTTTTTCAATTAATTTTGTCATGAGATAATGTTGAGCTTTATTTACAAGAAAATTAGTGTCAAAAGCAGGAATTATATCGGTTAAAGAGTCAGTAATCCCATTAATATCTATATGCGCCATTTGAACAAAGCTATCTTCAGGTTTCACAAGAGAATCAATAGCTAAAATTTCCTTTCTATCTTCAGATTGAGCCCCTCCCTTCTTTTGAAGAACTTCAGTAGCTATTTTTTGTGCTTCATAAGGTGTTTTTGCAGTTCCAACTCCCATACTAATGGTTATAGGATATCTATTTCTTATAGAACGTTGAATCCTCATATGATCTTCTTCATTAAGACCATTTGTGACTGCTAACATATTATCAAACCTAGTATAAAATACTAAACCTTTTTTCATTGCGATTTGTCTTTGTACATCTGCAAAAAGTTCTGCCTGTAAAATTTGGAGGTCTGATTCATTCCTAGGGTTTGGAGTGACAGTCCATGGCCCATAATTATCAATCTGAATTAATGTCATTTGTATCATATTAATCTCACCTTAATACTTAAAATAAATATTACATATAGCCTTTTATTGTTAGTACTTAAATATATTGTTATATAATTTTATATAATTTTAAAATTTTTCAAGAAGAATAAAATTTTTTAAAGAGTATAAATATAAGATTTATATTAAATTTATTGTATTTTAAATCCTAGTTATTAATTAAATTTTAAATAGTTACCTCTTAATTATCTATTAAACTTATTTTTATCTTCCATTTATTCATTGAATAAATTAATATATTTTTAAATTAATTCTATAATAAATTAATCTTATAATAACTTAAATGTATAATAAGTTAATTTTATAATAACTTAAATGTATAATAAGTTAATTTTATAATAAATTAATTAACTATAGAAGATTTAATAGAATAAAAAAGATTAAACTAAAATATTTATTTTAAAACTATTCTAGCTAAGTTTTCTTTATCAATAATATTTTTCATATTAGTATTAGCTACAATAACCTCTTCAATTAGTTTTTCTATATTTTCTTTTAATTCTCTGTCAACATCATCAATTATAAACCTATCTAAAAAATTTTTATAAATAGATGCAACACCAAAAGAAGAAACTTCATAACCCATAGATTTCATAAATTTCCCAGCAGGTCCGCTGAAAGGACTATTTCCAATTATAGGTGAAACAGCAACCACATAATTGTTTTTTAATGCTTTTTCAACCCCTTCGAGATTTACTATCGGGAGAATTGAAGTTATAGGATTTGAAGGTCCGATAATAACCATCTCAGATTCTTCTATTATTTCTAATATATTTGGACTTGGTTTTACACTAGTATAATCTATTCCAAATACTTCTGGTTTAGTTTGATGCTCTATTAAAAATTCATGAAATTTAAGGTGCCCTATGCTTGTTTTAACAGTTATATCAGAGTGTTCATCACTCATTGGAATTACTTTTGATTTAATACCCATCTTTTTTCTTTGAATATCTACAGCTTGACTAAGCCCATATTTTTTCATTAATATTGTTTTTTGAATCTTAGTAGCTCTGTCCTTATCCCCTATTCTTAGAAGTTCAGGACAGCCTAATTTTTTAAGAGACTCATTTGTTAAAAATGTATCGTTTTTAATTCCATACCAAGTTTCATCATTAATAACATCAGCTAAAGTATATAGAACAGTGTCAATGTCTGCTGCTACATATACTCCTGAAAAGTAATCATTCTCAACAGTATTAACAATTATATTCAAATCAGACGGATCATGAATATTTTTAATTCCTTGAATTAATTTTGGAGTTCCAGTTCCACCAGATAATACAGCAATCAAATTAATAACCTTTTTGTTTATCTATATTTTAAATTTAGTTAAATATAGTCCAATAATTTAAATTAATTTTTTAGGTTTATATAATTTTATATTTTCTTTTGATAATAAAAAATTATAAATTGATATTATTTAAAAATTATTCAAATACAAACTTAAATAATAAAAATAATAAATCAGCTTTCATTTATCATTTTTTTGAAGAAGTTAATTTCTTCTTTATTTATTCCCCTTATTAAAAATAGAATTATGAAATAAATAGCAATAGCTACTATTATTGTGACTAAAACATTTAATAAACCATAAGGATTCATCAAAAATACAAATATCCCCATAATAATTGAAGATATGATTATTCTTATTAAAGAATTAATTTCAAAAGGAAGTTTTAAATATTTCTTACTATAAACTGCAGTAATCAAAAATGAGAAAAGATAACAAAATAAAGTTACAATAGCAGCCCCAATAATTCCAATAAATGGAACCGCAATAATATTAAATATAATATTTAAGAACCCTACAATAATCCAAATTTTACCAAGAATTTTTGTTTTTTTCTCCAATATTAATATATTATTTGTTATTCCATACATTCCCATAAATATAGCACCAAGACAAACAAATGGAGTTATTAAATAGCCATTCATAGCTATTTCTGGAGTTGTTATAATTAGTAAAAGTTGTTTTGAGAGAACCGAAAGGCCTACTGCTGCAGGGATTGTTATAATCAAAAAATATTTCATAGAATATTTAAGAAAGACATTTACTTGTTTTAAATTACCCTCTTCAAAATATTTTGGAAGTACTGCTGGAAGAAGAAGTGCAAATGGAGATAAAAACATTAAAAGTATGCTCCCAAGAGCATAACTTGGAGAATAATACCCTACAGCGGCCGAACCAAGGAATATTCCTATAACATATTTATCACTAGAATCAACTACCCATGATGAAACATTGCTAGGAATTGTTGGAATAGCAAATTCCAACTCCTCTTTCAAATTTTTAAATTTTGGAATATTTAAACCCAAATAACCCCCAATTATCAGTAACATTATAATAAAAACAATTAAATATCCAACAAGAAGTCCAAGAACAACTATTTCGATATTATAGCCTGACAAAGCAAGGTATGAACTTACAATGACCCCAATATATGTTTGTAAAGCTAAAAATAAAGAGTATCTTTTAATTTGTTGAAAAGTTCTAAAGAAACTAATAAGCATTAAATTCATACATGCAAAAAAGGAGATTATTGAAACAATATATAGTATATTTAAATTTCCTCCAAAAAGAGAATTAGCAATTTGTACTTTAAATAATATAAAAATTAAAGAAATTATTAAACTTGAAGCAAAAACAACTGCCAACATTGAATAGAAAGAGTCCCTAATTTTTAATTTATCATTTTCTGCAGATAAAAATCTTACCATTGTATAAGGAAGCCCAAGATTAGCTATGTTAGGAATTAAAGCAATAGTAGTATTTACCTGTGCCCAAATACCATAATCAGCTACTGGAAAATTTTTAGTTATTATTGGAATAAAAATTAATCCACTAATAGATATGAGTATATTTGTTATTCCAACAATTCCAATTCTCTGGATAAAACGTTTATACTCATTCATTAACTAATCACCACTTGTTTTCGATTACATAAAAGCATTATTTCTATAAAAAGGATTATATTAAATTTTATTTTTTAAATGTCCTATCTAAAATAGATTTATCATATTCTTTAAAAAATAAATCTCTATCATATTCATCCATATTTAAATTATTCATAAAATTAATTATATCCTCTACATTATCTACCTTTTTAACATAATTTTTATCAACTAAGCCATCCATATATTCAGAACCTGGCAAATCTATTATAAATGTTTTACAATTAAATAAAAGTCCTTCATAAATAGCTGTTGAAAATACTCCAATTTGATATTTACTTTTTGAAAAAAGTTCATATAATGAAATTTCATTATTATCAATAATTTGAAAATTATCTAATTTTTGAGCTTTGACTAGACTATCATAATTGTTTTTCCAATTAGAATATTCCCCTGGATGTAACTTGTAAATGATATTATAATTATTCTGATTTTTTTTATCAGTATCATTTATTTTTTCATTTATTTTTTCAAGTTTACGAGCTAATTCATAAGCAAAATTAGATAAATATTCGCCAATAACTCCTTGAGATATAAATATAATCTGATTTAATTTTTTATTATTAAAATAATCTTTTATAGTGTAATCTAAATGAGGAAATCCAATAGAAACAATGTTTTTTTCACTAATTGGATAATTAGCTACATTATTCCAATATTCACCAAATGTAAATAATTTATCTGGGAAGTATTCAAGCCCTTTATCTTCATCATTAGGGTAATTATATCCTAAATGATATTCACTAATAGTTCCATGCTGTAATTCAATGACTTCAATCTCATTATTGTGTGCTGCTGCTACCATAGCTTTATTTTCATAAGCAACAACAACCAAAACATATTTAGGAGTCCTTTTTTTAAATAATTTATCATACATAGAATATTGATATTTAAAATCTAAGATATGTTTTCTGAAAATATCAAATAGATCAATTTCAATATTGAACATGGATATAATCTCCCGTTGGAGATTAGATATTTTATTTTTTTCACAAGTTTTAAATTTAAGATTATTTTTTTTCTTATAAAAATAAGAACCAAAAAGAATCCTATCATTATATTTAGTAAAATTTTCCTTTTTGGAATAATGTTTATTTAAATAAGGACTTTCAATTAATTCATAGCTATTTCCAGCGTCATTTAAATATTCCAATAGAAAATAAGTATATATATCTTTATACTCCCCATTATGTTTTACTTTTCTTGGGTGATCAAATATCATTACATCTTTATGATCTTTTCCATTTAAAGGATTTGAAAATAAACTATTTTTAATGAAAGGAATAAATGAAAATGCTTTATCTTTAAGATTAACTTTTCCTTGTTGTGGAGAACCAAAAACACCAATTTTTCGAGATATTTCATAATAAACATATACTCTAACTAGTTGCCAAGCATAAACTCCTTGGATTTTCATATGATTTAAATCATATTTTTTCTCTAAAGAAAATATAATATCGCATATTTCTTTAATATTTTTTACTGATTTTTTCTCATTAATCATTGACATATATGATATTTCCTTTGTTAGAATATTTTCTCTTGTTCCTATATTTCCCTTTGTTCAAATATTTCCCTTTGTTAAATTTATTTGTTTAGTTTTTATAATATTTAATATTTTTTAATTAAACAATTTTATAAAAATAATTTAATTTTTCAATTAAAAAGATAAAATAGCATTAGATTTTTAAAATATAAAATAATATCCTAAAAAATCAAAGAAATGAGATTAAAATGAGAAAAATAAAATTAAAATAAAAAATAAGAAAATAAAAATAAGAAAAATAAAATTAAAATAATATATAAGAAAATAAAAATAAGAAAAATAAAATTAAAATAATATATAAGAAAATAAAAATAAGAAAAATAAAATTAAAATAATAAAAAAATAATAAAAAGATAAAAAATATAAATAAAAAATGTAAATAATGGGATATTCTCTTAAAAATAAAATAAGATTATTTCTAAATTATTAAAAGAGATGAAATAAAATAATAAAAATAAGATGAATGAAAAAAATAGTAGTATATAATCTAATTTAAATTTTTATTTCAGCATAGAATAATCTATTAACTCATCTTCTTTTATATTAATCTTTGAAGTTTTACCTATAACTTTATCCAATTCTATTGGAGATATACCTGTTCCTGGACGTTTAAATGATAACATATCTTCAGTTATTATTTCACCAATAGATATATCCATATTAGCTACAATTGAACGCCTTGCTTGTTTTCTAGATTCTTTTTCACAATTTAAGGGAATTTTATTGTAGTTCCCATTTATCTTTTTTATAAAATTTATATTATCTTTAAACTTTTTTATATCCTCAGGATCCATAGCATGATAATGATCGTTTCCCCTTAAATTTTTATCAAGAGTATAATGTTTTTCTATTATATTTGCACCATATAAATATGCAGTTGTAAGTACAAGCATTTTATCATCAGGTTTAGTATGATCAGAGAAACCAATATCATAATCATTGAAATTATCCTTAAGATATTTAATCATTAAAAGATTAGAATCCTCATATTCTGTTGGATAAGAAAGTACACAGTGCATTAGTCCAATTTCATCATTTCCTTCATGTTTAATAGTTTTTATAGCTAATTCAATTTCTTCGACTGTAGAAGCACCTGTAGATAAGATTATTGGTTTTTGTTTTTTAGCTATAGCTCTAATGAAAGGAATATTTGTAAGGTCAGAAGAAGATATTTTATAAACATCCATTATTTCATCAAGATAATCAATAGAATCAAAGTCAAAAGGAGTAGATAAAAACATTATCCCCATTTTATCACAATATTCAGCCAATTTAATATATTCTTCTTTTCCAAAACTATCAAACTTTTTGAATAACTCATATTGAGAAGTAGTTGGTTCTTCATTTGTATCCCAATAAGATGGAGAATTTTTAGAAGCAATTGTATCTGCCTTATAACTTTGAAACTTAACTGCATCTGCACCAGCAATTTTAGCTTCTTTAATCATTAATTTAGCTGCATCCATATTAGAAATATTCTCTTTTTTAGCAATATCGTAATAATTTACACCAATTTCAGCTATTAAAAATGGTTTATTTTGAAATATATTCATAAAATCTCCTTTATTCTAAATTAATCAATAATCATTTTTCATATATTCATTATATTTAATCTTAACAATATTCATTATATTCTCAAATCCATGCTTTAAATCGATGGATAACATCCTTCTGTTCATTTCCATCCTTAGATTAATATCATGAATAACATCTTCAATAATTTTTATTATTTCTCTCTCTTCAATATCTTTACCAAGCCCTAGATTTATAAAACCATTTTTAGCATTTGCAAATGTATGACTTAATTCACGATTATTTTGGCATAAACAAATACATGGCACCCCAATACTAGCTATCTCATACATTGTTCTTCCAGCAGAAGTGAAAATCAAATCTGAATTATACATATATTCACTAATATTTTTAACATTCTCAAAAATTTTTATATTATCATAATGAACAAAATCTTCTTTTATTCTTTCTTTATCCTTGTATCCAAGCCCTAAAATGACTGTGATAATACCATCATATTTACTATTTAATATAGAATTTAAAGTTTTGCGAGTTAAATCATTTGGGTCAGTTCCACCAAAAGTTAAGAGAATTTCATTTACTTTATTGTCAATTTTAATTTCTTTTTTTTCTTGAAAGTAAAACTCATCTTTTAAAATATAATATTTATAACCAGAATAAATATTCTTTGATGGCATTTGATGTTCATATAATGCATCAAAAACTATATCTGCAATTTCTGAACCTTTTCCAATATCTTCAAAGTTAACAACAAAATAGTTATTTCTTTTCAATATAGAAATATATTCATGACTAGTGTTTAAAATATCATTTATTACAATATCCGGATCATAATCTCTTATTTTCTCTATTAAATCATTATTATGACTTTCAATGTTAAATTCTTCTTCATTTTCACCAATAGATTTAATTGATTTATGAGTCAAATAAGGATAATTATAACTTTTTATAATATCAATCCCCAACTTTTTATCTTCATCTAAAAGAAAAAGAACTTCATGATTTGCTAATTTAGAAGCAATAGCTAAACCCCGATATATATGGCCAGTACCGATTTTATTAGTTGCATCAGTTTTTATAATCACTCTTTTTTTATTTATTATTCTCTCAGCTACCCACCAGTCTTCATAATTATCAATATCAATACTTTCATGAGAACTAAGTTCTATTAAATCTATATTATTTCCCATTCTAGAAGTTTCATTTAAAAATTCTCTTTTTGTTGCAAATATGCCACCAGTTTCCCTAAAAGTTTTTGGAAGATATTGACGATTTAATCTTTTCTTATAAAGAGGATAATATTTGTTTTTTTCGCTATCAAAACCCCAATTAAGATGCCTATCATCTACAACACTAATTATTGTATCATTAGAACCCATAGATAGTTTTTCTACTGCCCTATCTATTGTTTCGGTTTTCAATAATGGAGAAGTTGGTTGAATAGTAATTACAAAATCATAATCTACTTCAGAATTTTGTTCTTCTGTTTTAACTGCATCATGTATAACAGGGTCAAGCGGCACATCATCCTTACCTAAATCTCCAGATCTTTTTATAGTAGATGCTCCAAATTTTTCAGCGACAAATTTAATTTCATCATCATCTGTTGTGACTATTACCATATCCACATAATTTGATTTTATAGCTGATTCAATAGAATAAGCTATTAAAGGTTTATTAGCTAATAATCGAATATTTTTTCTTGGAATCCCTTTAGAACCTCCTCTAGCAGGAATAACTACAATAATCTTTTTATTTTTATACATATTTTTACCCAAATATTATAAGGTTCAATTAATTACATTAAATTTTGCTCTTTTTTTGTAAAAACTATTGCAGATAACAATATCATCAAGAGTGCGAAAAATGAAATTATTATTAAGCTTATTTCTACTGGCAATGCAGATTTACCAAGAATCACTCCCCTAAGAGCATCAACTCCATAAGTTAGAGGATCGAGATAAACAACAAAATTTAACCAATTAGGTAAATTTGTAACAGGGAAGAGTGCCCCACTTAAAAGAAAAATAGGCATAATGACAAAACTCATAACTAGATTAAAACCTTCCATACTATCCATGAAAGATGCTATAAGTAAACCAAGTCCTGAAAATCCAATAGATATTATTACACTAATTAAAGTAGCTTCAATAAATATTAAAGGAGTCATTTGAACTCCTACTACAAATGAAAGTAATAAAAGTAATATAGCTTGGATTATTGCTCCAGTACTTATTCCCAATGCTTTACCAAATATTATTGATGTTCTTGATAAAGGAGCAACCATAATTTCCTTTAAAAATCCATATTGTTTATCTATTATTATCCCTATTCCTGCCATTACACAAGTAAATAGAATTGTTTGAGAAATAATACCGGGATATATAAAAGCTTCATATCCGCCATTTGTTCCACCAAATTGGATTGCACTACCAAGACCAACACCGAATACAAGTAACCATAATAAAGGTGTGAAAATAGCCGTAATTATTCTGGATTTGTATCTAACATACCTTTTAGCTTCTCTTAACCAAATTGTATAAATTCCTTCAAATTCACTCATTTTAACACACCCTACTTTTTCACCCTATCACCAATCTTACGTCCAGTGTATTTAATAAACACTTCTTCAAGACTTGGATGTTTAAGTTCAATCGAATTAATTTTAATATTATTATTATCAGCTATTTTAACAACTTCTGGGATTAAATCCTCGCCTTTTTCAACTAAAAGCCTTATTTCATCTTCAGTTTTTATTATATCTTTAACAAAAGGTTGATTTTGCATGATATCACATAATTTTTTAGGTTCTTGTGAAAAAAGAGTGATTGTATCTGATTTTAATTCAGCTTTAAGTTCTTTAGGATTTCCAGATTTTATTATCTCTCCCTGATCAATAATTGACAAATCATCACAAAGATTATCTACTTCTTCAAGATAATGAGTAGTTAATAAAATAGTAATATCAATATTATTTTTAAGATTCTCAATATATTCCCAAATACTTTCTCTTGTTTGAATATCTAATCCCAGTGTAGGTTCATCTAAAAATAAAAGTTTTGGATGATGAATAAGTCCTCTCCCTATTTCAAGCCTTCTTTTCATACCTCCAGAGTAATTTTTAGTTTCTTCATCAGCTTTTTTACCAAGAGCTATTAAATCAAGAACTTCATCAATTCTATCCTCCCTAACATCTTTAGGAACCCCATAAAGTGCCGCGTGCATTTCAAGATGCTCCCTTCCAGTTAAAATATCATCAAGAGCCCTTGTCTGAAAAACAATACCAATAGATCTTCTAACATCATTAGCTTCTTTTATAATATCATAGCCATTTATCTTAGCTGTTCCACTAGTCGGAGAAAGTATTGTACATAACATTGATATTAAAGTACTTTTTCCCGCACCATTAGGCCCTAAAACTCCATAAACACTATTTCTTGGCACTTTAAGGTTTATAGAATTAACTGCCCTGAAATCACCAAAATCTTTTGTTATATTGTCAGTTTTAATAATATAACTCATAATAACTCCCCTACTCTTCTTCTTAATTCTTTAAACATTATTTATAATATACTAAATCTATATAATATACTAAATCTTATAATATACTAAATCTTATTGAAATATTATAAATTTTTATTTTTATATTTATAAAAAGTATTATTTAATTAATTAAAAAATAAAATCCCCTGAATTACATACTAATTATATAAAGGAAAACCATAAATTTGTAAATTATACCTAAATTTTATAAACAATGAATTAAAATTATAATAACCCACAATCTTTATAAATAATGTTTTAGATTTATGAATAGTGTTTTAATAATATTCTATCTATTTAATGTAGTCATTTGTCTTAACTATTTATTATAATTATAGGTGAAAATTAATAAAATTTAAGAATAATTAATAATATTTTATTAAAGATAATTATTAATGAAAACTTTGTTTAAAATAATTAATTATTAAAATGAAAAAATATTTTAAACAAAAATAAAATTATAAATTAAAATAATTTATAAATGAAATAAATTGTAAATTAGAAAATAATTAAATAATTTTGGTATTATTAGTAGTCTTCTCCCTAAAAGAAAATGCAAAAAAGATAGATAATATTCTAAACAGGTAGTTATAATATTTTATAGAGAAGACCAAAATAATACAAAATTTAAATTCAATGTTCATCTCATTTGGACTTAAAACTTTACTACCATGAATTTGTTATAACGAACATTCTCTATGGTAGTATGTATATTATATATATCAAACTATTATATAAATTTTTTTATTAAAAATTAAAAATTATTTTAAATTTATTTCAAAAACATTAGATATTAATGGGCATTTATTTTCATATTGATGTTGATTTTAGTATTTCTGATCCTCTAATCAATAGCAAATATGATCTTCCAAAATTATCAAAACTGAGACCTTGAAATTCCCTTTTTGTATTAAAAATACTCCATTCAAAATCAGAGATTTTAAGATTTCTTTTATATAATTTAATTAATGGTATTGCATAAATAGCACCATCAGAAAAAATATAAAACTTATTAAGCTTATGATTTATAGCTATTCCTTGTATGTATGTTCCAGGATTTTGAAATAATTTTAAAACGAGCTTAATTTCTAATTTTTCTTCTATGAAACTTCCCTTAAATATAAAACTGGAAGTTCCGTTATTATTTTTTATATTAAAATAAAAATTCCCCTTCTTATCAAAAGCTAAATTTTTTACTTTATTTAATAATTTATTTTTAAGTTTGACTCTAAATTCAAAGGTTTTTAATGGTTTAAAAGTCTGCATGTTTATTTTAACCATTTTAATTCTTGTAGAAGTGTGATTTGAATTTCCTTGGAGCAAATATAAGTGTTTATCTTTTGGATTGATACATAATGACTGTCCATGACCAACATTAATAATAGGGCCTATTTTTAAAGCTTTTAAAATCGATTTTTGTCTTTTAGAAAGTTTTTTTCCATTTTCTAATGAATTACCTAAAATTCTTAAATCTTTTAACCCTTTAGAAGAAGATAATTTAAGTTTATCTAATAATTTCGAGTCATATCTTATTATAAATCCTTTATTATTGCCATATCCACTAGAAGTTAAAACATAGATATATTTCCCACTTATAACAAATGATTGACAATTGTACCAATATTCTGTTTTTACATTTTTGCCCCCATTTTTCCATTTGATAGGAAGTAAATATTTAGTTACATAAGTATAGTTTTTATTTCCTTTTTTTGTTTTTATATTTGTTTTTTTATGGTTTTTTTTATAAGAATATGTTTTGGCAATTACAAAATTAGAAACATTTTTATTATCCAATTTAATTACACCTGTTGTATTCACAGTTATAGTACCCATATCAGAAGCACTAACTTCATTAATAATTGTAAAAATTAGAAAAATAAAAAAAATAAAAAATAATGGCAAAAAGAATGTTCTCTTTTTTATATTTTCATTAATCATTTTAATATCCCTAAATTTTAATATCCTTAAATTTTAATAAAATTAATAAAACAAATCAAAAATAATGTATATCCTTTGTTTAAGATTTTTAGAACCTTAAGATAGAAAATTTATTTAGAATATTAGTTATATATAATTTTATTAGCAAATATTGAGAATTTTACCAATATACTAAATTTCATTAATATAAATAATATAAATTATATCTAATAAATTAAAAAATATATTTAATAAATTAAAAAATTATATTTAATAAATTAAAAATATTATATTAATATATAATGAACATTCTCTATTATAAACTTTTCTAACAAGAATCTAATATAAACAATAAAATTAAAAATATGTAAAAATAAATCATGGGCAAAATTAGAATATAATAAAAGATAATAGAATAAATTAGTAAAAGTGGTAATACCTCAATTTAAATAAGATAATATAAATTAATATTTTAAATAAAATAATATAAATTAATTATAATATAATTTTATATAAATATTGAATTATATTAATGTTGAATTTTAGAAGTAATGTTTAATAAGGTAGTTCAATATATTATTAAAAAAATAGGATCTTACTTGAATTATTAAATATACTTCTTTTATAATATTTATTATAGGAAAAATAACTTTACTGAATATAATTTAAGATATTTTTATTTAATATATCCATTAATATTAGTTAATTAAGTTAGTTGTTTAATTATTTATTTTCATTTTTACAGGTGTTAATATGAGTAATGGGATGAAAGATATTTCTAAAGAATTAATTAAAAGAATAGAAAAATTAAAAACTCCGATTAAAATAATGCATGTTTGTGGTTCTCATGAACATACCATAATGGAAAATGGACTTAGAACCCTTATTCCAAAAGAAGTTGAAGTTGTTGCAGGTCCAGGATGCCCAGTTTGTTGTGTTCCTTCACGAGAAATCGATGAAAGTCTTGAACTTATTGATAAAGGAGTTACAATAGCTACATTTGGAGATATGTTAAGAGTCCCCGGATCCAATAGATCATTAGCCGATGCTAAAGCAGAAGGTGCAGATGTCCGTATAGTTTATGGAATAAACAATGCAGTAGAATTAGCTGAAAAAATAGATAATGAAGTTGTTTTTATTGCAGCAGGGTTTGAAACAACTGCTCCTACAACAGCTTCAGAAATATTAAATAATCCTCCAGAAAACTTTTCAATTCTCTCATCTCATAGGATGATACCTCCTGCTCTTGAATTTTTAATTGAATCTGGACAAACAAACTTAAATGCATTAATAGAGCCAGGACATGTTTGCACAATCATTGGAACAAAACCTTTTGAGAAATTTTCTTCAGATTATAATATTCCACAAGCAGTTGCTGGTTTCAACCCATTAGATATTTTAATGGCAATTTATATGATCCTTAGGCAAGTGAAAAAAGGTGAAGCTAAAATAGATAATGAATACAACCGTGCAGTACGTGAAGAAGGGAATCTACTTGCTCAAAAAGCTATTGAACAAGTATTTGATATTACAAGTCGTGAATGGAGAGGTTTTCCAAAAATTCCTGACTCTGTAATGGAAATTAAAAAAGAGTTTTCAGAATACAATGCAAGGGAAAAATTTGATATTGAAGTTAAAGAAGTTAAAGAAGCACCTAAAGGTTGTATTTGTGGGCCTATATTAAGAGGGGTCGCAAGACCAGAAGATTGCAGTTTATTTAGAACTAAATGTAATCCTATGAATCCAATTGGTGCATGTATGGTTAGTAAAGAAGGAACATGTAATATTGCTCACAGATATGGTACTTTATGATTTACATATTTAAACAAAATGAAATTAGATATAACTAAGCTAAATATTATTAAAATAAATAAAATTAAAATAAATATAGCTAAGATAAATATAGCTAAGATAAATATAATTAACTTAAATAAATTAACTTAATACCAATTAAATAGAACATAATAGTTTAAATTTAATTAAATCAGACAAAACACGATGAATTCAATTATATCAATTTCATTCATTAAAAAAAAGTAATTAGTTGATGTTTTTATGCAGAAAAGAAAAATAAAAGCAATTGCCGTGGATGTTGATGGAACTATTACAGATGGCGATAGAAAAATTTGTATAAGTGCTATTGAAGCTATTAGATCTGCAGAAAATATTGGAATCCCAACTATTATTGTTACAGGAAACATATTCTTTTATGCATATGCAACTGCAAGACTAATTGGTGCTACTGGAGGCATAGTTGCTGAAAACGGTGGAGTAATCTCTGAGACAGATAATGAAGGAATTGAAAAAATAAAAGTTTTAGGAAATTTTGATAAAGTTGTGAAAGCTTTTGAATATCTCGATTTAGAAATTAAAAATAAATATGATAATTTTGAACTTAAAAAAGTAGATGATTCTAATAGCAGGTTGTCTGAAATCGCGATTTATAGAACTATTGATGAAAAAATTCTAAAAAACATATTAAAAAATTCTTCAGAAAAACTTGATGTTGAAATTTATGACACACAGTTTGCAATCCATATAACCGATAAAAATATTAACAAAGGCTCTTCTTTAGGCATTATATGTGAAAAAACAGGTTTTGATACTGATGAAATAATGGCCATAGGAGATAGTGAAAATGATATTGAATTTTTAAATGTTTGTGGATTTAAAGTTGCTGTTGGTAATGCAGATGATAATCTTAAAGAAAAAGCAGATTACATTTGTAAAAATAAATATGGTGATGGCGTTAAAGAAGCTATTGAAAAATTTATATTAAAAAATTAATTAATAGTAATCTAATAGCCACATTAATTAAATTTAATAGTATTAATTCAACTATAATGCTAATCCAATGCTATTAATATAATACTATTAAATAGAATATAATAAAATTAATTATAATTTAAGAATATTAATTTAAAAATATTAATTTAAAAATATTAAATAGAATGAGATAATATTATTTGAATGAGATAATATTGTTTTAAATATAACTATTATACTAATATAGATAAAAAAAAAGGGATTTTTATGTTATTTGAAATATCAGATAAAGCAGAAAAAGAAATATCAAAATATTCCGATGATTATGAGATTTATTTAGAACTAGAAAAGGTTTTACAATTAGATGCTCAGAAAAATAATCTTAGCTTTGCTAAAGAAGAAATAAATATGGGAATTGGAATAAGAGTAATATCTGAAGAAAAATTAGGATTTGCTTATAGTTCGGATGTAAGTAAAATCAAAGATGTTGCTGAAAAAGCTTATTTAAATTCAAAACTAAATGAACCTGATGAAAACTTTTGTTTTGCAGATAAAACAAAATTAAAAACTGTTAAAAACATTTATGATCCTGAATTTGAAAATTTAGATGTTGAAAAAGCAAGTAGCTTCCTAGAATCAACAATAGCTACATGTATTGAAGAGGGATGTGAACCAACTTCTGGTGGTTTTTCAGCTTCTCTTGAGAATAATTTGATTATTAATTCAAATGGTGTCTCAGCATTCAATGAATATACTGATTTTTCAGCATTTATAGCTATTAATGCTGAAAAAGATGGGCAAAAATCTACTGCATATGACAGCACTTCCTCTTGTATTTTTAAAATTGATGGGGAAAAATTAGCTAAGGAAACATGTCAAGTTGCAAAAGATTCTATTGGAGGAGTCAGCATTGAAACTAAAGATACAGAGGTAATTTTAGATTATCGAGGAGCGGTTGGACTTCTTAGCACTTTTGTAAACGCTTTCAATGCAGATAATGTTCAAAGAGGCAGATCAATTCTAAAAGATAAAATAAATACATCAATTATTAGTAAAAATATCTCAATATATGATGATGGAAGTCTTGAAAGTGGTTTAAATTCTTCTAAATCTGATGATGAAGGTGTAGGATCAGGAAAAACTTGTTTAGTTGAAGAAGGAGTTTTAAAGAGCTTTATTTATGATACATATACTGCTAAAAAACAAAATTCTGATGAAGAAAGTGAGGACAATATTAAAAGTACATCCAATGGATTTAGAGGTTCATATGCAGGTACACCCTCTGTTTCTCCTTCAAATATAATATTTGATTTTAAGGAAAAAGTCGATATTTCTGAAATTGAAAACGGTTTTATAGCTACTGATGTATTAGGAGCGCATACAGCCAATCCAATATCTGGAGATTTCTCAGTAGAGGCCAATAACGCCTTTTTAATAGAAAATGGAGAAATTTCAAAACCTGTGAAAAAGGCAATGATTTCTGGAAATATATTTCAAGCATTATCCGATTGTAAAGGAGTAAAAAGTGAAATAAAACAATATGGGCCATTTTTAATACCTAAAATTATGTTTAACAATTTAAGAGTGGTTGGATAATACTAAAAGTTAAACATGATTGATTTATTACTAAATAAAAGGTGGAATAATGGAATTTAATGATTACAATGTTACAAGAGATTTAGAAAGAAAAAATCTTAATTTAAATCCTCTTCAAAGAGGAGGAGTTCTCCCAAGGGAATCTAGAGAGGCATTGCATGATTTTGGAGATGGTTATAGTGTATGTGATTATTGCTCAGGAAGATTAGATGAAATAGCTAAACCTTCTATTTGTGGTTTTTTAGAAGATTTATCTAAATTTTTAAATGTGGATCATGTTAGAACAACACATGGAGCACGTGAAAGTAAATTTACAGTAATGCATAGCATTTGTCAACCAGGAGATGTTATTGTAGTTGATGGTAATGCACATTATACAACACATTTAGCTGCTGAAAGAGCAGGGCTTGAAATTATTGAAGTTCCTAATTCAGGATACCCAGAATTTAGAATCGACATGGATATTTACGAAACAACTTTAAAAAATGCTATTGATGAATATGGGGAGATAAAATTAGCAGTACTCACACATGTTGATGGAGATTATGGTAATCTAACAGATGCCAATACTTTTGGGAATTTCTGTAATAAGTTAGGTGTTCCTTCTCTTTTAAATTGTGCATACTCTATGGGCAGATTGCCCATAGATGCAAAAAGTTGGAATATAGATTTTGTTGTTGGTAGTGGACATAAAAGTATGGCTGCTTCTGGCCCTATTGGCGTTCTTGGGATGAAAGATGAATGGGCAGACATATTGCTCAAACGTTCTCCAAGGCATATTAAAAAAGAGGTTGAAATGTTAGGTTGTACAAGTAGAGGTGCTCCAATAGCTACATTGATGGCCTCTTTTCCACATGTAGTAAATCGTGTTAAGAACTGGAATGAAGAAGTGAAATTGTCAAGATTATTTGTATCCAAATTAGAAAAAATTGAGGGAATTTTCCAAATTGGAATAAAACCAACAGAACACGATCTTGTAAGATTTGATACGCCCATTTTAAATGAAATATCAAAATTTCATCCTAGAAAAGGATTTTTCCTTTATGAAGAGTTAAAATCACGAAATATAGCAGGAATAAAAAGAGGGCAGACAGAATGGTTTAAATGTAGTACTTATGGTATGAGTAAAGAACAACGCGATTATATTGCAGATGCCTTTTTAGAAATTGTTGAAAAAAATGGACAGTTGAAGTAAGAAAATAATAAAATTAGTATCAATATAAAAAAAATACAATAGTTAAAAAGAGAGATATTATGTTAAGTGAAGAAGATAAACAAGAAATTGGAGTAATAACTAGAAAAAATATTAGATTAGGAATGTTTTTCAATGATTTAAGAATGGAATTAATGTCTCTTTTGACTAATCCTATTGATGATAAAGAAAAATATTATAGTTGGAGCATATTAGCCCATGATTATTTTGTTGATATTGGAAGTACCAATATGATGGAAGATCTTGTAGAAATACTCGATTCAAAATGTAATAATCAAGATATTTGGAATACTTTAGAAGAAGAATTCAAAAATAAATATAATTTACAATAGCTAATAAATATAATTTACTTTACAATAGCTAATAAATATAATTTACTTTACAATAGCTAATAAATTATATTATAATTATCTTATTTTTTAATAATATAATTCATTTATAATTATATATTTTAATTTTATTTAATAATTTTTTTTACAATAAATTTATACTTTTTATTTTTTATTTTTATACTGCTTAGTTTATTTATATAAAAATCTATTTGTACTATAAAATACATATATAATAGTATATTTATTATATAAATAACTTGAGGCATGAAGATGTTTTTAAAAAGAATTGAAGTAGTATATCAAAACAGTGCAAGGCATTTTATTGTTGGAACCCCTATGGAAACAATTGTTAGTGATGTTAGAATAAAGCCTGATCCTGATAAAATTGTTAAAACCATTGAACTTACTGATCAACTATTAAAAATTGAGTATGGAGATAAAGAAGTTACATGGTTACCTATAAATAAAGCTATTGAGCTAAATTTTAAAGAAGAATTAGAAAGTGAATAAAAAATCTTAATTATATATTTTTTATTTCGCTAATTTTTATTTAATATCTCTTATTTAATATCTCTTATTTTATATATCTCATTTTAATATTTTTTTTATTTTAATATTTTTTTAAAATTTAATTATTATTTCTTATCTTTAAATTTTATCCAAATTATAATTTTTTTAATTTATTTTGATAATTTTATTATTTAATATTATAATTTTATAATAAAATTAATTAATTTAGAAAAAATATAAATAAAATTTTATAAAAAAACTAAAATTAAAATTAATATGGTGATTTTAAGAAGGGATACTAAAAAAGAATCAAAAAATTGATTTATTAATTTTATCCCTTCTTTGGTCATTTTATTATAATTAAGAGGTTGTCCGGTTGAATTGGATTCATGATAAATCGCAAAAAACGTTTGAGTGTTCATTATAATAAATGACCAAATATTAATTTATGGTAGATACTATATAAAATTTGTTAAAAAAAAATGAAAAAATGTTAAACAAAAATAAGAAACTAACTAATTATTTCTTAGCTACTGTTTAATATAATACATTAAATTATAATTATAATTATAATTAATAAAAATAATTATAATGAATAAAAAATAATAAAAATAAATTAAAAATAATATAAATAAATTAAGAATAAAACATACAAATAGATTAAAAAATAAAAAGGAAAATATATTAAAAATAAAACAAACAAATAAATTTTATAAACCTATTTATGCAAACATATGTTTATTGCTTTCATTTTTAGATTTATAACTATTTAATCCATCTTCAAAATGTTTTAATTCAATTTTTTCTTTGTCTTCATACAAAGCTCTGTGAAGTGCAGATTTTAACAATTTTTCTTTTATATCTCTTCCAGACATCCCTTTAGCCATTTCAGCAAGTTTTTTAGAAGAAACTTCAACTTCAAATGGCATAGTACTAATAAATTTTTCAATCATTATTACTCTTTCTTCAAAAGAAGGCATAACAAATTCAAATTCATCTTCAAAACGGCTTCTTATAGCGTAATCAAGTTGTTCTGGATTATTAGTCGCAGCGATAGTAACAACTCCCTCATGGTCATTAATTCCATCCATTTCAGTTAAAAGAGCATTTACAATTTCAGAAACATCTCCGCGTATTGATTGAAATTTCCTATGTAAAGCAATAGCATCGATTTCATCAATGAAAATTACTGAAGGTGATGTTTTATTAGCCATTTCAAAAAGATCATGAATCTGACGTGCACCATCACCAACATGATCACCAATTAATGATGTTGCTTTTATCAAATACAATGGAACATTTAGTTCATTGGCTAATGATTTAGCTAACATGGTTTTACCAGTACCAGGAATACCATAAAATAAAATATTTTTAGGGGCCCATTCACCAAAATTTTCAGGGTTTTCTAAATATTTCATTACAATTTTACATTTATTCTTTGCTTTTTCTTGACCTATTATATCATTTAAAGTTATATCAGTTGAAATAGATTTGATATCATTAACAATATTTTCTTCAGTTTTCAATATAATAGAAGTGTTTTCTCCAATAATCGAAGCATCTGGAAAAGCTTCCAATACTTTAAATCCATAATCAGGAAGTATTTTTTGGTCAAATAAATAAGATCCCTTTTTTACATCACAGCCTAACCATTGTTCTTTAGAGTAATGTTCAAATAATTTTTTATCTGAAATTTCTAAGTTATGAGCTTCCATAAGAGGGAAGTTGAAAGGATATCCTACACTCTGAATTATAACCTTTTTAGCTTCTTTTTTTGATTCAGATTTAATATTTTTTGATTTATTACATGTTATCTGTGATTCATGTTTTTTATTATTAGATTTCAAGTGTTCACCTATTAAATAAAAATAATATCATACTATATAATTAGTATAACCTATAATCAATATACTTCATAATTAACATACTTTATAAATATATTTCTAATAATATTACATTTGAAATTACAAGTATAAGAACTTAATTATTAAATTTTTTTAGGTGATTGTAATTTTATATTTATAATTGAATAAAAGATAATAAATTTATCTTATATATAAATCTGATATTTATATAAATCTAAAAAACATATAACAGAAAATTGATTATATTAATTATCAATATATTTAAAATAGTTCTTAAAAGTTAATATATCTAAAATTAATGAAATAAAATCTAAAATTAATAAGATTAAAGTTTTAAATAAAGATAGAAATAACTATCAATCAAATAAAAATAAGAATAAAAACAATAAGCATTAAATAGGAATAATAAGCATTTAATACATAGCTATGAGGAATATTATACAAATGATGAATATTATATCCATATATGAATATTATACCAATTAGAAATATTATATCTACAGATGAATATTATAATTATATATTCATTTAAAAATTGTTAAAAAATAGTATATTTTATATTAATCTAATATATTTTAAAAAATAAATAAAAGAAAGGTTAAATACAAAGTATTTAACTCATCCTAAGTTATAAAATTTAGCACTTGCAAGAGCTGACAGCTAATTTTACATCTTCAGCTTTAACAGTCTTACGACCAGCATGTTTTGCATAGGAAACAGCTTTTTGAGCAACAGTGGTTGCACATTCTTCTAAAGCTTCAGCTAATGCTTCTTTTGCATCTTCACTAATTCTGTCTGCGCCTGCATTTTTTACGATTCTTGCAACTGGTGCAATTGGTAATTCAGTTTTTTTCATAATTAATCACATCTCCACATTTATGTTTTTAATTTTTATAATAGACCTAAGCCTATTACAGTTTAATATTCTCTAATTTATAATATATAAATGTATCGCCGAAATAATGAAAAAACAAGCAAAAATTTGAATTGTTTTATGATTTAATTAGAAAAATTAATCTAAAAAATAAGTGCAAATAATATTATATTTCTGAAATTAAGAATAAGTAAAATAAAAAAAATAAATAATAAATAAATAATAGATAATTAAAAAATGGTTATTTACAACTTTTTATGGCAGAACCACCAATCATAACCACTAATTTCACCATTTTCTCTTTGTTTATTTCTTTTTTTTATTGCATCCATAGTTGGTATAGGAGGGATAATAACTTCATCAGACACAATTTCATTTTCAGGCCAATTAGCTGGCATAGCTACTTTATTTTTGTCACCAGTCTGTAAACCTTTAACGATTCTGAGAATTTCCTTTATATTCCTTCCCATTTCTTGAGGATAATGAAGTATTGTCCTAATTTTACCATTATTATCTACAACAAAGACTGATCTGACAGTAGTAGTTCCTTTTCCAGGATGAATTATTCCTAAAGAACTAGCTACCACACCAGTATCTGCAATTATTGGAAATTCTATCTCAACATCAAGGTTATCTTTTATCCATTCAACCCATTTTATATGTGAAAACACTTGATCAACACTAAGACCAATCAATTCACAGTTAAGCTTTTTAAATTCCCCATAGTTTTTCTGGAAAGATACAAATTCTGTAGTACAAACCGGTGTAAAGTCTGATGGGTGGCTAAATAAAATAAACCATTTTCCTTCAAATGCATCAGGCAGTTTCATCATACCATGAGTTGTTTGCACATTCAATTTTGGAAAATCATCCCCTAAAAGAGGAAGAGAATTTTCTTCTATATTCATTTTTATCACCTTTTTATTAAAATTTTTAAATAAAATTTTTATTATTGTTAATATATTTGAATATAATAACATATAAAATTTAGGTTGAGCTAAATATATGCTAATTAAGAAATATAATAAAAAATAATTATAAAAATATTATATTTAAAAATTTAATCAAATAATCAAATTTTCATAAAGCTCTTTCATTTTCAAAGCATCTTTATCAAGCAAAGGTGTTTCACATATTATTGTAGCTTTCCAATCATTTTCTATAAAAGATTCAAGTAGCCATTTTAACTCAGGACCATATTCTTCCTCTTCAAAGGTATGGTGTTTTCTTTCACCTGCACCAGTATATTCAATTCTTGTGAAATGACAGTGCAAACGGTCTATATCAAGACTTTCCTCTAATTTAGATAAAACACAATTATAATCTTCTTTTTTCTGAATATAACCTCTTCCACGGGCGTGAATATGTGCAAAATCAATAGTTGGTTCAAAGCAGTCAAAATTTGAACATAAATCTATTATTTCATCTATATTACCAAGTTGAGATCTTTTACCAGTAGTTTCAGGAGCAAAAGTGTAATCTTTTATTCCATTTTCCTCAAGTTTATCTATAAGAGTATTCACAGATTTTTTTTGCTATAGCTAATGCATCAGATGGTTTGTTTTTGGAATAATATCCTGGGTGAAATACAATTCTATAAGCCCCCATCCATTCTCCAACTTGAGCAGCTTTCATTAATGTCTCAATAGACATTTCCAATTTTTTTTCTTCAACAGCAGATAAATTAATATAATAAGGAGCATGAATTGATACAAGAATATCTTCCTTAATTGAATCTTCTTTTAATATTTTAGCCGATTTTTCACCAATTCTAAGTCCTCTTCCTGCTTGATATTCATAGGCCATTAAACCTTCATTAGCTATATATTCCGATGCTTTATAAGCAGCCCCTTTATAATCAATTGGTCTTCCAGCAGGTCCAAAAATAACTTTAGGTTTCATATTACCCTTTACAAAATTTATAATAAAAAATAAAAAAATAAAATAATTACAAAATAATAAATAAAAAAAATTATATAAGAAATAGAAATTTATAAAATTCCCATAGCTTTATTAGTTTTCTCTATAGATTTTTCATTATCAGACTCTAATTCTAACATAGCCCTTATTGCATCCACATTTTCAGGAACAACATCAGATTCTTGATGTACAGCTTGCATATAGAAAAGTTCACCATCCACAATATTAAGAGATTCTTTCCATATTGGAATTTCAAATAAATCATTCCTACTTCTTCCAAGTTCCTTAGCATATTCCATAAATTCGGCTGTTGATCCTAAACCTTCATTTGCATTTAATAAAAGAACCCTAGACCTATTTTCAAGAACATCAATAACATCATCTAACGATACATCATTTTCAAGCTCCACCATCAAATTATGCTGATGCATAAGAGTAGTTGGAACAAGAAGTGCAACAGTGGTGATATCTACACCATACATAACAGTTTTTAAATCAGGTCCATGATGAGAAGGAACTGTTGGAGGATTAGGTACAATTGCATTTATAGGGCCTTTATTTACCTGAGAAGGATCCCCTCCACGCCTTACCATAACTGCTCTAATTTTTTTTACTCCACAAAGTTCATCAATAGGTTTTAAACTACGTGTAAGTCCAGTAGTATTACATGAAACTACCCTAGAATATTCTGCACCATAAGAGTCATCATAATTTGAAAATGAGTTAAAAGATAGGCCAGTGAGCTCATGATCTTCTCCACCTTGATAAGTAGCTTTTACGCCAATTTTTTTATATTTTTCAAGATTTTGTGGTCCTACATTTCCCGGTGTACAATCAACTACAATATCTGTATCAGATATCATCTCATCAACAGTACCAGCTATTTCAATTCCTGCTTGATTAAAAAGTTTTTCTCTTTCAGGAATAGCTATATACAAATCATAACCCTTTTCAACGGCCATTCTAGCTTCAAAATCAGGTTTGGTCTTACTGACACCTACAACTTTCATGTCATTTTGAGCTGAAACAGCATCAGCTACTCTTTTTCCTATTGTCCCATATCCATTAATAGCTACTGATTTCATCTTAAATAATCTCCAAAAAATTATGTATAATCTAGTAAAATATATTAAATTAATTTTATTTATTTTTTATCATGTGTATATTAAACTTTTATCAGATTAGTATAATAAGTCTATCTATATTTTATCTGATAGATTAAAAATATAGAAAAATTAATATTAGAATTAAATTTAAGGTTATGAATCAAATAATGAAAATAAATAATTAAATTAATTAAAGTAAAAGGCTATGATAAAATAAGAAAAATAAAATAAAAATCAATAAAAATAGATTAATAAAAAAAATAAAGAAAAATAAAAATAAAAATAAAGAAGAATAAAATAAAAATTATGAGAAATAGATTAATAAAAGAGAAGTTATTTATTAACTTAATAACTCCAATTTTTCTGGGAAATATGTATCTACAACATATTCAAGCCCATATTTAGAAAAAGATTGTTGTTCTGCCTTTTTACCAATTTTAAGCATTTTTTTAATTTCAGTTTGCCAAGTTGGATCCCTATATCTTGGGTCATTAGCTAATTCCTTTAACCTTAAAACATCAATATCCTTTAATGGGTCGGTTGGAAGTTCATAATTAACAATATCAGATGCAGTAACCCCTAAAAATTTAGCATTTGGAGTAGCTAAATCATGATTAACATGCGCAAGTTTGGCACTTCCAGATATGATAACCATAGCGATATGGAAACCCCAAGGGTCACCATCATTACATATATAAACAGGTAGATCAAGTTCCTCATTTACTCTTTTCAAAAATCGCCTTGTAGCTCTTGCAGCTTGTCCTTTAAGCCCAACAATCAATGTATTAAATTTTTTATAAGCTTCTTCTTGAACCATCCTATGAAACATCCCCATAGTTTCAACAGCTATCACTCTTTCAACATCATGGTCAAGGAAGTCTACTTCATCGATAGTAGGAGAAATTGTATATCCAGATTTTCCTGATTTTAGAGCATTAATTTCAATATCTCCTTCTTGGAAAACGATATTTCCATAGACCGAAGCCCCATCTTCTTCTGGCATTAAACCTAAGTCTTCACGACTCATTCCTAAGGTTACTTCAATATCTTCTCCAACAATGTTAGATTCCTGCTGGTTATCAAATCCAATTCCCCAACCTTCACTAACATAATACATCTCCCTTAAAGTAGCTGTTTTTTCTCTTTGAACTAAATCTTTACAAAAATTAGCTACTTGAACCATTTGCCCTATTTTTTTAATTTGTTTCACATTGCCAAGGGATCTTTTACCATATCTATCCCCTAAAACAAAATAACGCTTAGCATCATCATATACAATATTAGATGTGCCACGAGATGGAACCTTTAAAGAAGGAATGTCTTTTTTAACAACATCCTCAATTATCTCCTCACCTAACCCCTTAAGTTTATTATAAGAAAGTTCCTTTCTTGATAAATTTTTATTATCTTTTGATTCAGACAATTAACTCATCCTCCAATTATTCCATAATTATAATGTTTGTTGTGATTTATCTATCTTTTGCGACCTATCTATTTTTTTTGATTTAGCTACTTTTTTTGATTTATCACTATCATTTTCAATAGCATTATCAATATTAGATGCAAATTCTTCTTCAACTTCTTCTTCAGCTTTGTCTGGATTTTCACCCAGTAATTCTGCAAGAGATCTTCTGGTTACTTTAGCTAAAACTTCTTGAAACTCTGGAACCTCAGTTTCTGCAAGCTTAGCAGATTCTTTAATTATAATAGGAACATAATCTTCAAATATTTTAGACCTCATTGCTTCTTCTTTAGCTGCTTTTTTAGCTCTTAAATATTTTTGAAGTTTTCTAGCTATTTTCATTGTAGCTTGTCTTACTTCATGAAGAATTTCAGGCTCTGGAGCAATACTTTGTTTACCAGTTGATAAATAAGGAACCTGAGTAGAAATCATGTTAACAAATATTGTAATAGGGGTGTTTTCCAAATCCCTTAAACCATATCTTTTCCAATCAATACTTTTTAAAGACTCAGTAATTGCACAGCTACCCTGATCAAAAGATAAAGGAACCCTATTTGC
Source organism: uncultured Methanobrevibacter sp. (assembly GCF_937881195.1). GTDB lineage: Archaea > Methanobacteriota > Methanobacteria > Methanobacteriales > Methanobacteriaceae > Methanobinarius. Next base: position 80,431 of record NZ_CALGFC010000023.1, read on the forward strand.
AAATCTCATGATTTCAGATTTTCTTTGATCATTTACAAGCCTTCCAGAATTTCCACCATAAGCAATTCCTGCCTCAATAATGAAAGCTACTCCTCCCCTATAAGTAACTGGCTTTCTTGTAGTTGCAGCGATAAATTCAGGTTTTAAAATCTCTTTCATACCATCTTCAATTTGTTCATTTCCAATAGGAATAAGACCTGATGTTGGAGGTGCCATAAAATCCATTTTAGAGAATGCATCAACAATAGATTCTGCTTCTTCCCATTTCATGTTTTTTGGTCTTTTATTTAAATTTATACCTGTCAATTCTTCAATTTCAGCTATTCTTTTATTTGACATTCTTGAAAGAGAACTTGTAAGAAGACTTCTGAATCTTCTTTTATCAGTATGTTTAGCCATGAATATTAAATCATCTGCAGTTATCCCCATTGGATGAGGCAAAACCTCTTTAGGAAGTATTGGAACCATATCTGCAGCTCTGTTAAAAATATAGTTATGGCCAGTTGGGTCACGAAAAGTGATTTTTGCATGAGGATTACCAATCATTGTTCTTCTAATATACTCAAATGCTCCTTGCTCAGCTAAAGAGTAAGAAACATCCTTAAATTCGAGCTCTATACACACCCCAGTATGTTTTGGTTCATAATCCTTACGTTTTAAAAGCATTCCCCTATTCTTTTTAACATCCATTTTAAATTCTAAATCTGCTCCCTTAAGTTCACCATCAACCTTCCATGCAGATTTTACTCTTGCAGGCTCACCAGTAGTCATTTGAGATAATAAAACACAACCACTACATCCTAAACCTTGTTGACCTCTTGATTGAATGTTTCTAAATTTAGAACCTGCAAACATAGTACAATAAACTTTCATTATATACTCTTCAGGTATTCCTGGTCCATTATCAGAATGTCTGAGAATATAATGATCCCTATCTACTTTTTTAAGATCAATTTTAATCTCAGGAAGAATACCTGCTTCTTCTGCTGCGTCAAAACTATTTGTTATAAGTTCGTGAAATACAATTGTTAAAGACCTAATTTTCCCAGTGAACCCTAACATCTGCTTATTTTTTCTAAAGAACTCTGAAGGTGTCAATTCTTGAAAATTATCAAAGAGTTCTGATGCTTGTTGTGACAAATTAAACCTCCCATATAAAAATTTTTAAATTTAATTTTATATTAAATAATATCATTTAAAAATAATATTATTTAACCTACAATATATCCTAATTAAATTATATTAATAAAATATTTTAATAAGAATCCTAATAAGATATTCTAATTAACCATTATAATAAATATATACTAATAAAAATTATAAACAATTAATTCATTATATAACTGCTTAATATTGGAAATCCATAGTATATTTACTTATATACCTATTATGTCCAATACACCAATATAATATTTTTGTGCTATATGCACATATTTCTATAGAAAAAGATGAATTAAAGCATATGAATGTAATTTTATTAATATTTAATTTATTGAACTTTAATATATGTTTTAAATCCATGATAAAAAAATTTAGATTTATATGAGAATAAAATAAGAATAACACGAAATAAAGATAAATAAATATAAAAGATGAATAAATAATATTTGACTAACAATATAACCAAATTAATATTTAATAATTAACAATCAGATTAACATTTGATAATGAACAATCAAATAATATTTGATAATGAACAATCAAATTAACATTTGATAATAAGCAAT
>NZ_CALGFC010000024.1 GCF_937881195.1 uncultured Methanobrevibacter sp.
GTTTTGGTTAAGTTTTATATTAATGGTGTGAATGTTGGAAATGGAACCACTAATGCTTTGGGTGTTGCTTATTATAATTATAAAATAGTTAATATTGGGAGTTTTAATTATTATGCTGTCGTGAACACTAATTATGATTATACTGGTAATATTAGTAATATTGCTAATTGTTTATTTATTAGATTAAATACTACGGTTATTATTAATATAGTAGCTAATACTTCTGTGATTTATAAAGGAGGCAAAGTTACTTTTATTATATCTGTAACTAATTTTGGCTTAAATAATGCGAGTAATGTTATTGTTCATAATATTTTAAATTCTAAATGGATTTTAAATGGATTTTATATTTCTAAAGGCCATTTCAACTTTAATAATGGTATTTGGAATGTTGGTAATCTAACAGTTAGAGAATCTGCTCTTTTATTTATTAATGTTTCTGTCAATAAGGGAGGATTGTTTTATGATTTTGCATATATTAGTATTTCTGAATTTAATAAAGGGTTAAATTATTCTTATTTCAAAGTTCTTGTTAAAAATTCAACCTCTAATAATAATTCAAATAAATCAATTGATTCTAAAGGAACTAATCATTATTTAAATATCAATATTTCAAAGATGAAAAATACTGGAGTACCATTTTTACCTATTTTTCTCCTACTTTTCTCCTGTTTCGCTATATTTAGGGGGACTAAAAGAAATTAAAATTTTCACATTTCATATTTTTATTATTCATATTTCTTTTTTTATTTTCTATACTTTCTAATTTCAGCAAATTTTAAGTACTTTACTATACCAATTATTTTATAGAATTTTATTCAATATTTTAAAAATAAATAGGTATAAATATTGGAATTAAATTATTGGCTATATGATTATATATTATATTAATATTATTAATAAAATTATTAATACTACTTGAAACCAATTTATATATTATAATAATTAACAATGGGTGTGAATATGGATATAGAGGGTTATACTCGAGTTAAATTGTCTGATATTAATCATAATGATAAAAAAAAAGAAATTAATGCTCAAAAAGAATTGGAATCTATCTTAACTCAAAGGATAATGGAATTTAAAGAAATTCCGTTTAATAATGCACTTTTAATGTCTAAAAGTGTTATTGAAGAAGTTCAAAATACTCTTAAAATTCAAGATTCGGATGATTCTTTTTTAAAATATATTATGGATGTTCCTAAAGCAAATATTGGGATGGGTGAAATGGGGGTTGGTTCTCGAGGAGCTGGTGATTTTTTTGTACATAGAAAAATAGCTGAAATAGTAGCAAGTACAAAATCTTCTTCACTTGTAAATCCAGAAGCTCAAGATGATGGTGGTGTTGTAAAATCTCCTATATCAGGATCTAAAGATGAAGATGTTTATATAACTACTGCTGTTGATGGAATTCACTCTCGTCTTAGTGAATATCCATTTCTTGGAGGTTTTCATGTTGCTAGGGCTTCTCTTAGGGATGTTTGTGTTATGGGTGCAGAACCTGTTGCTATTATAAGTGATATCCATTTAGCCGATGATGGGGATGTTGGTAAATTATTTGATTTTACTGCAGGGGTAGCTGCAGTTTCTGAACTAATAGATGTTCCAATTGTTGCAGGAAGTACTCTACGTGTAGGGGGCGATATGGTACTTGGAGATAGACTTGTTAGTGCAGTTGGATCTATTGGTGTTTCTAATTATCCTCCAACAGCTAGAAAAAGGGCAGAACCTGGAGATATAATACTTCTTACAGAAGGATCTGGTGGAGGAACTATAACAACAACTGCGATTTATAATGGATTTTTTGATGTTATTTGGGAGACTATGGATATTAGTTTTATTAAAGCTTCTAATGCATTAGTTCAGGATGATTTAGTTAAAGATATTCATGCAATGACTGATGTTACAAATGGTGGTCTTAGAGGGGATGCTCATGAGATTTCATCTACTACTGGATTAGGATTAGAGTTTTATCAAGAAGATATTAAGAAAATGATTACTCCAAAAGTTCTTAAAATGCTTGAAACATTAGATATAGATCCATTGGGAGTTTCTATTGATTCTTTGATGATTGTTGCGCCAGAAGATATGGTTAAAGATATAAAAAATTCCATTGAATCAGTAGGAGTTAAAATTTCTGAAATTGGCACTGTAGATAATACTGGTGTTCCAAGAATGATTAATTCTGAAGGTAATGAGGAAATTTTAGAACCATTATTTAGGGAAGCTGCATATACAAAAATTAAGAAATTAGTTGGTGAAACAACTCCTGAAGATTTTGAAATAATGAAGGAAAAAGTTCAAAAAGCAGCAAATAATTCCATAAAGAAGAAAAATAAAGCCATTGAATATATTAATGGTAAAAATTGATATTTTTTAAAATATCAATATTAATCTTTATATTACCTTATATTACCTTATATTTCTAATATTTGTTATATTTAATAAAATTTATTTTAAAATATATATTTAACAAATTCAACCGTTTAAACCACTTATTTAAAACAAAACTATATTATTGTGTAAAAATGATTTTAGATAAAAAAATTATAAATGATAAAGAGGGATATTTCATATTTTTGGAGGGAATATTTGCTATTTTAATGCTTTTTATAGTTTTAATGGCTTTTATTTCTTTTTCTGATTTTCAAAATCCAAATTATGATAGAAATATTCATGAATCTAAATTAGTAAATGATATAATGGAATTAATGATATCTGAAAGTGATAATTATTCTTTATTAACTTTTATTGTATTAATATTAGAAAAAAATAATAATAATTTAAATTATAATACTAAAACTTATATTTCTTCTATTGTAGAAAATTTCTTAAATAAACTTATTCCTAATAAAAATTACATTTTAGTTGAAAATAATATATTAAATGGGGAAATTATTGCAATTAAAGGAGATATAAATGATGCATCAAATTTATCTTCCTCTACTCGTAATATAGGTAAATATAGTTTTACATTATCTATTTTTTAGTTATTATTTTCTAATTTATTATTAAATTTAATAACTTTTATTTTAAAAAATTTTTCAATAATTTTTCAATAATTTTTAAAATTAATATTTTAAAATTAATATTTACTATTTAAAGAATCATGTTATTAGTTAATAGAATTATATAAATAGGCTAATTTCTGGATTTAATTAATCAATATGAACATATCTCTAATTTTATAATTAATAAAAGATTATATAATAATTATAAAAATTATTCAAAGAATTATTGTTATTTAATAGAGATATTTAATAGAAACTTTTTTAAGGTAGTTTATTCAAAAAACAATTATTAACATCATTTATAATTATTAAATTAAATATTAAATTAAAACTAATTTACATAATCTTTGATTTTTTTTAATTATAAGCCCTGATAGTGTAGTTGGATAACACGTAGGATTGCGGATCCTATTCCCCGGGTTCAAGTCCCGGTCAGGGCATTAAATTTATTTATATTTTTCATTCTTATAATATAAAAATGAGTTTTTTACTAATTATAAAATTTCTTTATTTTTATAAGTTTAAAATAAGCGCTATTTTATTAATTGTAAAATTTTTTGTTTTTGAATTTGTTTTTATAATATTAATAATGAATTTTTTATTAAATATAAATAAGAATCTAATTTGATTTATTAATACAGTATATATCTAAATTAAGGTAAAGATTATAATGCTTAATGCTGAAACCTATGTTACAAAAGAAAAAGGAATTGGTGGCACAATAAGAAATCGTTATGAAGATTTTTATGTTGAAGAAATTCCAATTGAAAGTCTTTTGCCTCTTGATGAAGGCCCAAATGTATGGATTTGGATTGAAAAAATTGGAAGAACAACTTTAGATGTTTTGATGGATATTTCAAGAGATCTTCACATAAGTAGAAAGAGAATGGGCTTTGCAGGGATGAAAGATAAAAAAGCTATCACTAGACAATGGATATGTATAAGTAATATGGATAGTGAAGAACAACTTGAAGAAGTTAAAGCATTAAATGGGGAAATATATAATACAAAATTTCTAAAAGTTGTAAGAGGGCAAAAAAAGCTTAGAATGGGGCAACTTGAAGGTAACAAATTTAAAATACTCATTAAAGATATTAATCCTGAATTTTCAACATATAAAGAAGCAGCTGATGCTGCAAACAACATTTTTAAAAAATTAGAAATTATAGGTGTTCCTAATTACTTTGGATGGCAACGTTTTGGAAAACCTAGAACAAATACTCATCTTGTAGGAAAAGCTTTAGTTGATAATAATATTAAAGAAGCTGTGAGATTATATATAGGGAACCCATATGAAGAAGAGCCATATGAAGTTAAATTAGCTAGAAAAGCTTATGATGAGGGTAATATCGAAAAATCTTTTGAATTAATGCCGAAAGGTATGCGTTATGAACGTATGATGTTAAAAGAGCTTGTAAAAGATGAAAATAAGCTGAAAAAATCCATTAGGGCTGATTTTAATGAAGATTCTCCTGATTATAACTCTGACAAATTGGATAATGTTGAACTTACAGATAAATCTTATAAAAAAGCTATTTTCACTCTTCCAAAACCTCTTCAGAGAATGTTTGTCCATGCTTATCAATCATTTTTATTTAATAAAACAGTTAGTAACAGGGTAGCTATGGGCATCAATAAATATATTGAGGGAGATATTATTATTGATACTGAAGAACATCTTATTCATGATGAATCTCCAGAAAAACTTCAAGAAATGATAAATAATTTTGAAGCAAATCCTACTTCTCCTTTGTATGGTACAAAAGTTCCTTTTGCTGAGGGAATCGTTGGAAAAATGGAAAAAGATGTTTTAAAAAATGAAAATTTGAAAAAAGAAGATTTTGAATGTCCTAAAACTCCTAAATTAGGGAGTCATGGCTTAAGAAGAGGGATGCGTTTTAAAGTTTGGGATGCAAGTGCCCAAGCTACTGAATATGGAGTTATGACAGAATTTTCAATAAATAAGGGTTCATATGCAACTGCAGTTTTAAGAGAAGTTATGAAAAATGAAGTTGTTTAATTTAAGAAATTTATAAATTAAGGTTGATTTTATGGTTATTAAATGCAGAACTATTTCAAAAGGAAAAGCTAAAGGTGAATTAATTGTAAGTAATGAATTGCTTAGCTTTTTAGGAGGAGTTAATCCTAAAACTGGGGAAGTGATTGATCCTAATCATGAATTAAAAGGTAAATTTATAAATGACAAAATACTTTTTATTCCTGGAGGAAAAGGTTCTACTGTTGGTTCCTATGTTATTTTCCAAATGAAAAAGAACAATGTTGCTCCTCTTGCTATTATTTGCTTAAATGCTGAACCTATAATAGCTACTGGGGCTATAATATCTGATATTCCAATGGTTGACTCTCCAGATTCTACTGATAAACTTCTTGATGGTATTGAAGTGGAAGTTGATAGTGATAATGGTGAAATAACATTAATATAATACTTTTTAGCTATTTTTTAATCTTAATTTTTGAATTATGATGTATTGATAGGATATATCATAACATTATATCAATAAATCAAAATTATTATTTTTTGATTAGATGTCTAACAATATTAATAATAAAAAATGATATGATAATATACTTTAAAAATTATATATATATATATATATAAAACGATTTTTGATTTTTTATAAAACAATAACAAATATTGTAGTAATATTATAGTTTAATAAATTGAGTTGTTTTTATGACTTCTACTTTAATTAAAAATGTCACGGTTATCGATCCTACATATTATGAACCATTGGAAAATATATCTGTCTTTATTAAAAATGGTAAGATAAGAGATATTGGTAAATCTACTTGCATTGATATTGATGAAGGAACTATAATTATAGATGGGGAGGATAATTTTATTCTTCCTGGTTTTATTGATATGCATGTCCATTTAATGGCAAATGGTTTTATAAAAGAAGATGATTTAACCAATCCATTAGCTAATTATTTTTATCAAGCTGTAAGAAATATGAATGATACTATTGATGCAGGTGTCACATATGTTCGTGATTGTGGATTAGCTGATATTGGGGTGAAAATGGCTGTAGAAAATAAAATATTTTCTGCTCCAAAAATGAAAATAAGTGTAATGCCTCTTTCTATAACTGGTGGTCATTTTGATTTTGCTCTAAATTCAGGGATTGACACTGTAATAAATTATCCAGGATTTCCTTTACCTGTTTGTGATGGTGTTGAAGGAGTAATATCTAAAACAAGGGAAATTTTCAGGGCTCAAGCTGATTTTATAAAAGTAATGTCTACAGGTGGGGTTATTAGTGATAATGATTCTCCCGAATTTGCCCAATTCAATGTAAAAGAGCTAAAAGCTATTGTTAAAGAAGCAAAGATGAGGGGAGGAGCAAAAGTATCTTCCCATGCTCATGGTTTACAGGGTATTAAAAACTCTTTAAAAGCAGGAATCCAATTTATTGATCATGGAACCTTTTTAGATCAAAAAACAGCTAAATTAATGGTTCAAAAAGGAACTTATCTTATACCAACTTGTACTGTGATGAAAGGTGTAGTGGAACAGGTTAATAACGGAATAATAAAAGGACGTAATGCTAAAAATGGCTTGGAAACTGAGAGAGTTCATAAAGATAATATGATAATAGCATATAAAGAAGGAGTTAAAATGCTTATGGGGACTGATTCTGGTGTTATTCCTCATGGAAATAATTTAAAGGAGTTAGAACTATTATGTAATATAGGTATGACTCCAAAGGAAGCTATTGCTGCTGGAACAATTGAAGCTGCTAAAGCATTAGAAATTGATAATGAAGTTGGTTCAATCGAAGTTGGAAAATCTGCCGACCTTATAATGGTATCTAAGAATCCTTTAGAAGATATAGGGCATTTATCCAACCCAAACAATATTTTAACAGTCATACAAGATGGGGATATTATTAAAAATTTGAGATAATTTAATTAATTAATATTTTCTAACCTTTTTTTTCTAACCTTTTATTTTTTATACTATTCCTACTTTTTAAAATTTTTATTCTATCAATATGTTAGAAATTTTAATTTTAGAAATTTTATGAGGTGCCTGATTTTAGGAACATTTATATATCTTTAAAAATAAATAGTGTATATACACGAATTGGAATATATTATGAAAAAAAATAGCAAAACTAAAGTAAAGTATTGTAATAACCCAACATGTTATTGCTTAGATATGAGAAAAGCCTCTCAAAAAGTTACTAATATATATACTAATGCTTTAAAACCGATTAATATTTCAGTAACTCAATTTGGACTACTTAAACATATACAAACACTTCAACCAATAAATGTTACAGATTTAGCTAATGAAATGGAATTGGATAGGACTACTGTAGTTAGAACTCTTAAAATCCTTGAAAATAGGGGATACATATTAGATATTTCAGAAGATAGGAAAAGAAACAGAAAATTAATTCTAACTAATAATGGAAAGTCTGCTGTTAATAATGGAACTATATTATGGAGTAAAGTTCAAGACAAATTTAAGGATTTTTTGGGCGAAGAAGATTTAAAAGAATTATTAAGGATAATTTCTAAATTGGAATTAATAAATTGACATTAATTAAAATTAATAAAAAGAAATAAAGGAAATTAAAGGAAATCAATGGGAATAAACCTTAATAAATAAAAAAATAATCTAAAATCATTAAAAAATTAAAGAAGAATAATGAATATATTAATTACAATTAAAAGTGGATTTTATGTCTAATAAAAAATCAGGTAAAAAAACAATTAAAAAGGTAGAAGTTCCTATTGAGGGAATGCATTGTGCCTCTTGTGCATTAAATGTTGAAGATTCTATTAATAAGTTAGATGGTGCTAAAGCCCATGTAGATATAAATAATAACAAAGCTAGGGTGGAATATGATCCTAAAAAGGTAAAAATGAAAGATATCGATAAAAGAGTAGAAGATGCAGGATTTAATGTCCGTAAATCAGAAGTCACTCTTAAAATCCGGGGCATGCATTGTGCTAATTGTGTTTTAAATATTGAAAAAGCATTAAATGGATTAGATGGCATTATTAATGCAACTGTAAATTTGAGTTCAGGAAAAGCATTGGTTATTTATGATAATAATATTGTTTCTATTGAGGATATGGGGAAAATTATTGAAGGCCTTGGGTTTGATTTTGTTGGTGTAGCTGATCAAATTGATGCAGATATGGATGATAAATTATATGAAAAAGATTTAAAAGATAAACGTAATAGGATCATCGTTGGTTTTATCTTTTCTGGAATATTAATGGGAATAATGTTTGCTCCACATATGATATTTCATGATATTGGAATTTCTATGTCTATGCTTTCACTTATAGTAGCTATAATTCCATTCATTTATGTTGCATATCCTATTATTCGGGCAGGTTTTAATTCTTTAATCCATAAAAATTTAGACATGGATGTAATGTATACTATGGGTATTTTAGTTGCTTTTATATCTAGTTTATTGGGTACTTTTAACATAATCCTTGATTCAAGTTTCATTTTTTATGAAACTGCTATTATGCTATCTTCATTTTTAATGTTGGGTCGGTTTTTAGAAGCAAGAGCTAAAAGAAAAACATCTAATTCTATTAAAGAGTTGATTGGATTACAACCAAAGACTGCTACATTGTTAGTGAAAAAAAATCCTGATAATCTCAATTTAAATCAAATGGAAGTTGATTCTGAATCCGGTGAAATTAAAGATTATAATGAAAAAGAAATATTAATTGAGGATATATCGATCAATGATTTACTTTTAGTTCGCCCTGGGGATAAAATTCCTGCAGATTCAGTTGTACATAGTGGAAATAGCCATGTTAATGAATCAATGATTACTGGTGAACCAATACCGAAACTTAAAACGAAAGGGGCTGATGTTTTCGCTGGAACTATTAATCAAGAGAGTATATTAAGGATTAATGCTAAAAAAATTGGAAAAGAGACTGTTTTATCTCAAATTATTGATTTAGTTGAAAAAGCTCAATCTTCTAAACCTCCTGTCCAGAAAATTGCTGATAGGGTTGTAAAATATTTTATTCCTACAATTTTAACCATTGCTATCATTTCGTTTATATCTTGGTATTTCATTTTTAATGCAGGCCTTTTATTTGCACTCACTACTCTTATATCTGTTCTAGTTGTTGCTTGTCCTTGTGCTTTAGGTTTGGCTACTCCTACTGCTGTTACTGTAGGGATTGGAAGGGCTGCTGAATATGGAATTTTAATTAAAAATGGGAATACTTTGGAAAATTCAGGAAATATTGATGTTGCTGCTTTTGATAAAACTGGAACTATTACTGAAGGAAAACCTGAAGTAGAAGATATTTTTATTATTGATGAATTAGAGCCATTAATAAAAAGGAATGAAGTAATAAAAAATACTGAAGGAAATTGGATAGTTGTAGAAGACCCATCAATTCCTGGAAAACAGGTTAATGTAGAACTTGAAAGTTTAGAAAAACTATCGAATGATTCAAAGAAAAAAAAGGAAATGGAAATTATTAAACTTATAGCAAGTTTAGAAAATAATTCAAATCACCCTATAGCTAAATCCATAGTTAAAAAAGCTGATGAATTAGGATTAAATCTTGATTCAGTTGATAATTTTGAAAATATAACTGGAAAAGGATTAAAAGGTGAAATTGGTGGTAAGAAAATTATTGTGGGTAATAATTTGCTCCTTGATGATGAAAACATTTCTAGTTCTGAAAATATTGTTATATATTCCAATGCTCAGCAAAAATATAATGAATTTATTAATCAGGGTAAAACTGCAATTTTTTTAGTTTATGATAATCATATTAAAGGAATAATAACTCTTGTAGATAAAATAAGGGATAACTCTAAGAAAACAATAAATGAACTTCATAAAATGAACATAGTTACCTATATGCTAACAGGGGATAATGAGAAAACAGCTAAAAATGTAGCAAAATCTGTTGGAATAGATAATGTAATGGCTAATGTTTTGCCTAACGAAAAACTAGATAAAATTGTTGAAATTCAAAATCATGAAATTTTGAATCGAAAAAATGAAGGAAAAGCTAAAAAAAAGATTGAGAATATTGAAGGAAAATTAGAAGGAATAAAAAAGAATTCTAAAGAAGTTATTTTTGTTGGGGATGGAATCAATGATGCTCCAGCTCTTTCACAAGCTGATGTTGGGGTGGCTTTGGGTAGTGGTACTGATATAGCTATGGAAAGTGGTGACATTGTTCTCATGGAAGGAGATTTGGAAAATGTAGTTGCTGCTATCCAATTTTCTAATAAAGTAATGAATCGTATTAAAGAGAATATATTTTGGGCATTTGCATATAATGTAATACTTATCCCAATAGCTGCAGGTTTATTGTATCCATTTTTTGGAATACTTTTCAGGCCAGAATTAGCTGGTTTAGCAATGGCATTAAGTTCAGTCACTGTGATTTCTCTTTCTTTAATGTTAAGAGGATATATACCCCCTATAAAAAAAACATCTCCTATTAAAAAATAAATATTTTAATATTAAAAATAAAAAAATTTGATAAAAAATCATAAATTTTTATTTAACTAATTATTTGATTATTTTATCTAATTTTTAATATTTTAGTTATTTTTTGTTAGTTTTTATAACCATTTTAGTTAATTTTTCAACTAATCTTTTAGTTCTATTTTTACAGGAGAAAATTTTTTACTAAAGAAATTGTATAAATAGGCACTTATAGATCCATATATAAATCCACCAATTAAACCTCCAACAGTTAAAAATATAATCAGTAATAAATTAGCTGGAAGGCTAACAGAGATAATACTAAAAATTACTCCATAAATTAAACCAAATACTAAACAAATAACTCCTGTAATTATGCCGGCACTCTTAGGACTAATAAAATCTATTGAAATCATGTTGTCTTCCTGAGTTAACAATACTTTTAAGCCACCAATTTTTGGACTTATTTTATTGAATATAAATGAGCCTATTGCTGTAAATACAAGGCCAATTATAAATGAGTATAAAATGAATGTTGGATCGAATGCAAGTCCAAATGGATAAACTAACCATGAAAATCCTTGTAGACTAATTGCTTGTAATAATGAATATAAAATAGTTACAAATGATATTGCTAAGAATATAATTGGATAAATTATAACTGAAACAATTAATGATATAACTGCGACCATTATAGATAAAGATACTACAGAAACACTTTTAATACTTTCCATATTATCAATACCTAATTTAACATCCTTCATTCTTTTTATAAGGAAATTATACAAAAATGAAACACCAAAATATTTAGATATACTCACTATCAATGTTCCAAATATAATGGCTATTCCAATAATCGCAAAACTAATATCAAATCTACCTATTATCATAGATAATATGGCCATTATGACTATTGAAAAGATAATGCTCCAAATAAAACTGATTGATGTGCCAATTATAGTAATTGATGACAAATCAATAGATTTTAGATTTTTTAACTTTGTCATTTAATGCCTCCGCTTTTAAAATAATTTTATTTTCATTAATTTCATTTAATATTTAAATATTCTAAAAATTATAAAATTCTAAACATTTTCAATATCCAAAAAATTTTAAATATCTAAATATTATCTAAATATTATTTTAAATATTATTTTAAATATTATTTTAATTATATTTTTAATTCTGTATTTTTTAATAATAATATTTTTCTAATAAAAAAATTTAATAAAGAATTAAATTCTTATTAAAATTTATAATTCAATAATGAAATTTTAAATTGATTATCCCTAAAAAATTTTAATTTTTATCACTAAAATATAATAATTTTTAACTAAAAAAATATCATAAATAAATAATATATTTATAATGAATTAACTAGAATATAATATTTGAGATAGTTTACTATTAAATTAATTAACATTTAAAATAATTTTAAATAAATAATTTACAAACTGATAAAATAAATTTTAATAAATTTTATAAATAAAATAAAGGAGAGTTAAAATGGCTATTCATCCTATTGAATTTAGATATGGGACTCCTGAAATGAAAAATATTTGGGAATCTGAAAATAAATTACAAAAAATGTTAGATGTTGAATCTGCATTGTCTCAAGCAGAAGCTGAACTTGAGATTATACCAAAAGAAGTAGCTGATGAAATAAAGATTAAAGCAAACACCAATTATGTAAAACTTCAAAGAGTAAATGAGATTGAGAGAGAAACAAATCATGATATAGCTGCTCTTGTTAAAGGTTTAGGTGAACAATGTGAAGGTGATGCCGGGGAATATGTTCATTTTGGTGCTACATCTAATGATATTGTTGATAGTTCACAATCACTTTTATTTAAAGAGTCTATAGATGTTCTTGAAGAAAAAATCAAAAGGTTAACCGATATTATATTAAAATTAGCTGATGAAAATAAGAAACTCGTTTGTATAGGCCGTACTCATGGACAACATGCACTTCCAACTACTTATGGAATGAAATTTGCTATATGGGCAGATGAACTCAAAAGACAATATGATAGACTTGAGCATTCAAAAAAAAATTTATGTGTAGCTATGATGGATGGTGCTGTTGGAACTACTGCTGCTCTTGGTGAAATTGGATGGGAAGTACATAAAAAAGTTGCAGAAATTCTAAATCTTCCTCCAGCTAAAATAACTAATCAAGTTCTTCAAAGGGATAATCATGCTGAGTTCATGATGGTAATGGCAAATATAGCTACTACTCTCGATAAAATAGCTCTTGAAATTAGAAATCTTCAACGTACTGAGATTATGGAACTTGGTGAATATTTCGATCCCGAAAAACAAGTAGGCAGTAGTACAATGCCTCATAAGATGAATCCAATCACTGCTGAGAGAATTTGTGGTGTTTCTCGTGTTATAAGATCTTATGTTGTTGCAGCTATGGAGAATAATCCTTTATGGCATGAAAGGGATTTAACTAATTCTTCTTGTGAGAGAATTATTTTCCCCGAAGCTTGTATTCTCACTGATTATATTTTAAATTTAACTATAAAACTAATGAGTAATCTAGTATTTTACAATGAAAATATTGAAAGAAACCTAAATCTAACCAATGGGTTAATAATGGCTGAACGTCTTATGGCTGACTTGACTAGAGGAGGTATGGGAAAACAAACTGCTTATGGAATTGTTAGGGAATGTGCTATAAAAGCTAATAAGGAAAATAAACCTCTTAAAGAGGTTATTCTAACAAAAGATGAGGTTAAACAATTCTTTTCTGAAGAAGATGTTGAAAAAATCATGGATCCTCATACCTATTTAGGGTCTTCTGAAAAAATTGTCGATGAAGTTTTAAAGTCATCTAAAAATTGGTTTTAATTGAGACTTGAGTTTTATAATTCTTTTATTTTTTAAAATTTTTATTTTACTTTTTTCTCTTATTATCTCTTTTTTCTATTTAATTTTTTTTATTTCCACTTTTATTATTATATATATTTTATCTATCTATCTTTTTGAGTTTTCTTACTGTTATTATTTAACCAAATTTTTTAATAATTTTTCATTTTTTTGTTCATTTTATTTTTTTTAGATTTTCATTTTTTTCACAATTTTCTCAACTTTATAATAAAATCCAAATTTTTATTATCTATTAAACACAAATATAATATTATAAATATAGGGGAAATTTTGCATGAAAACAAGAAATATTCTTAAAACAATAAAAGGCCGGTCGACAATTGATGGGGCAGGTGTTCACTTAATAAGGGTTCTTGGACCTAGTGATATACATGATATTGATCCTTTTTTAATGTTAGATGTTTTTGATAGTGAAAATCCTGAAGACTATGTTTTAGGATTTCCAATGCATCCTCATCGCGGTATTGAAACAATTACTTATCTTATAAATGGGAAAATTAATCATAAAGATAGTTTGGGAAATGTTGGAACGATTGAAGGAGGAGAATCCCAATGGATGACATCTGGAAGTGGAATCATCCATGAAGAAATGCCTCAACATTCTAATAGGCTTTTTGGGCTTCAGATATGGTTAAACATGCCAAAAAAATCTAAAATGAATGATCCTGCTTATTTTGATATTAATGGGGACATGATTAAGTCGGTAGTTATTCCTAATAATGGTGGGAAAATAAGGGTTATATCTGGGGAATATGGAAAGTTTAAAGGGGTTAAAACTAGAAATGTTCAGGTTGATATTTTTGATATTAGCTTAAACCCTGGAAATGAATTTGAAATTTCAGTTAAAGAAAAAAATAATCTATTTATTTATATATTTGAAGGTAATGGTCTTTTTGGTGAAAAAGAAGATATTATTGTTGATAATAAATCAGTAGCTATCTTTGATGAAGGAGATAATTTTAAAGCCAAAGCTGGTGCAAATGGCATTCGTTTCATGTTATTCTCTGGTAAACCCCTTAATGAACCAATTGCTTGGGGGGGACCAATTGTGATGAACACTGATGAAGAACTAGACGATGCTTTTAGGGAATTAAGGCTTGGAACATTTATTAAATAACTTATTATTGAATTTTTACATTATTTATTTTTTATATTAGATTATTTATTTTGCCCTATACTTTGTTTTAAGATAAATCTTTATATCTTATATTCATTTTGTTGATTTTATATTAGTTCCAATACTATTTTTCAATTTTCATGATTTTATAAATAAAATATGGGTTTATGATAACATTAGATATCTTTAATAATTTTATACTATTTGTAATTATTAAATTCAAATACATAAATAAATTAAATATATAAATTTAGATATATAAGTTCAAGTATACAAATTAAAATATTATAAATTTAAACATATAATTTAAATATATAAATTTAAATAACAATGGATATTATAAATATAAAATTTAAAATTGAATTGTGCTATTTTTATTAATTTAATTATTATAATGTTTTAAATAATTTAGCTATATAATGAATATTTTAAATATTTTCGTTATGGAAAATATTTTAATTAATTTTATATAATATTGTATATTTTCGATTATTGGGGAATAGTATGACAAATAAAAATATTAAAGGAAAAAATTTAGGAAATATAAATTATAAATGGTTTATTTCATTTGGGGCTATTGCAGCATGTATATTCACATTGTCGTGGATTATTCAAGAAATTTTTAAAGATTCTTATAATCCTTTGTCTATGTCAATAAGTTCATTGGCAGTTGGGTCTTTAGGTTGGATACAATCAATTACTTTTATTTTAACTGGATTACTTCTAATTTTATTTGCATATGGTATCTTTAATTTAAATAAGATAGAGTGCCAAACTATTTCTAAATGGTCTTATTATATACTAATTATTTGTGGTATTTCTTTAATTGGGGCTGGATTTTTTACTACAGGATATATTAATGGATATTCTGAGTTTAATATGTCTACTAATCAGTTGTTAAATAGTATTTTAAACCAAATTTTTCTAACAATTTTTTTCTTTGGGATACCAATTGCATGTTTTATTTTTGGAAATTATTTTACTTATAAAAGAAATCTAGTTTGGTTAATATATTCTTTTTTATCTGGAATAATAATTTTAATAATTTTCTTTGTAACTAATTTAGGTTTCTCTAATTTTATGGGAGTTGAGAATTATGCTGGACTTCTAGAAAAAATAACATTTACTATAAGCTTTTTTTGGGTCTTTATGATTTCTTTATATTTTTTAAGGCAGAGATAATCCATATCTTATATTAAAACTTAAATTATAATATTAAAGATTTTTTATTTATTCATAATTTTTCATATAATTATTATCTATTAAAGGTGTTTAAACTGAATAGCAATGAACTAATTAATATATTTGGAATTATAGAATCTAATGAAGTAGAAGATGGTTTAAATCCAACATTTACTCGAGATAATAATTCATTTTATTACAAATTTGAAAAAATTCATTTTTTATTTATTAATAATGTTACTATTGCATTTAACAAGTTACAATTTGACAAAAGCAATATCCGTTTTTATATAGGTAATGAAGCAGTTAGTGCAACATCTATCTTAAATATTGAAGATATAAATTTATAACCTTTATTATTTTATTTTCTCAAAATTAACCCAAAAAATTTATATAATAAAAAAATTAGATAATAATGTATTAATATAAACATTATAAATATTATTTTAACTTATTTTGAACTTTAATATTTCACATATTTTTATATTATTAGAAACTATAACCAAGAAATTTAAAATTAATAAAAAAATTTAAAACTAATATTAAAATTAAAATTTTTATATATAATTATAGGAATACGGAAAATTTAAGATGATTGATATTCAGATTTTACTCCTAGCTATAGGTTCTTTGCTTTTAACAGGAGTATTATTAAGTAAACTTTCTTCTTATATTGGTGTCCCAACTTTAATAGTTTTTTTGTTGCTTGGGCTTTTTTTTAATGGCAACACGTTATTTACTCCTTCTTTAAATAATTATGCATATATTCAATATATTAGTATATTTGCATTGATTATTATAATGTTTTCTGGTGGTTTAGACACCGATACTAAGAAAATGAAACCAATAGCTTCTAGGGGAGCTGTTTTAGCTACTCTTGGCGTTTTCATAACGGCTATTATAGTCGGATTGCTTATTCATTATTTATTGGGCATGAATATAGTGCTTTCTCTGCTTATTGGTTCAATTATTTCTTCAACCGATGCAGCAGCAGTATTTTCAATTTTCAAATCTGGAAAGATAAAGTTAAAGAACAATCTTGCTGAAACTCTTGAACTTGAAAGTGGGGCAAATGATCCAATGGCATATGTCCTTACAATTACCTTTTTGCAACTATTAACACATCCAACAACTTCTATTGAAGGAATTGTGTTTTTATTCTTAAAATCTTTAATACTTGGGGCAGTTTTTGGGCTTATTTCTGGTAAATTGTCTACAAAATTAATAGAAAATATTAATTTGGATGTAAAAGGACTTTATCCAGTTCTTCTAGTTTCTATTGCAGTTTTGACTTTTTCAATTTCAGAAATAACTGGTGCAAATGGATTTTTAGCAGTTTATATCGCAGGTATTATGGTAGGAAATGCAAAAATGATAAAAAATGCTAAAATATCTCATGAATCGAGTACGACATTTTTTGAAGGTTTGGCATGGCTTATGCAAGTTATAATGTTTTTAGTATTGGGGTTATTCATTTTTCCCAATCAACTGCTACAGACTGCAGGAATTAGTATAATTATAGCAATATTTTTAATATTGATTTCTAGACCTATTGCGGTTTTTGTATCTTTAGCCCCATTTAAGTCGAGTTTGAAAGAAAAAGTATTCTTATCTTGGACAGGAATTAAAGGTGCAGTCCCAATTGTATTTGCAACATATCCACTAGTTGCTGGAATACCTCAAGCTTACACAATATTCAATGTTGTATTTTTTATCACGATAATCTCAGTAATTTTACAGGGAGGAACAATAAAATTTGTTGCAAAAAAACTTGATTTACTTTCCAATTCATGAATTATTTAGTTCAAATTTTTAATTTTAAAAATTTATAATATATTTTTAATTTTAAAATATTTAGCATGAATTTGAGGGGTTATGTTAATCTTTAAAATAAGTTTTTAATTTTTATATTAATTAGAGATTATAATTGAAATTTTATTAATCAAAAATCGATAATATGGAAAAGTAATTTAGATAACTAATTATTAAATGATTAAAAATAAAAATAATGTATGTTTTGATAATTTAGTCTATTAATAATTATTTAAATTAATAGTTATAATTTTAATTTATTTGTAGAGTTGTATTAAGAATACTAAAATGAAAAATTATATTGGTACTTTTTTGAAAATTGAAAAATTTTAAATTGAATGTTTTAATTTGAGAAGTTAAGTATAAAACAGAAAATCCCTAAAATTATTGTTACAATAACAACACCTTCAGGAGAAATTTTAGGTCCAGTGCTCTCTTCATCAAAGTATCGTACTAATCCTGCTCCTGTTGGAGGAAGCATACTTCCTTGATCTTTTTTTGCCATTTTATCACCAGATAATTAAATATGATTCTATCGTTAATAAATATATTATATTATTTCTCATATTTATACTTATAGTCAGGATTTATAGTTACAAATTATTGTTTTTTCATAATCTAATTTAACATTTAGTAAATAATTTTTTATACAAAATATTTTATCCAATTGCATATTGTTTTATCTTATATTATCTTTATTTTATCTTATATTGCCTCTAATTTATTTATATTTGATTTAAATATTATTTAAATTTTTAATATTATTTTTATTAACTATTAATTGATATTTATAAAATTAAAAAATTTACCCTTAAGAATAAATACTAGTTTTAACAAAGAATTACACAAGAAAATAAACTTTGCACACCCATCTAAATATTATTTTTTCTAAATATTATTTTTTGTGCAATTTTTTAAGTGTATTATTTTTTTTATTTGAAGTCAATTGAAGGATGTATTATAAGATGGAAGACTCTGAAAACACTATAAAAATGGATTATTTTGAAAAATTAGAAAAAGAAACTAATTATCTTTACAAAATAGCTAATGAGGCTCGTTCCAAAGGATTTGATGTTGAAACAACCACTGAAATCCCATTAGCTAAGGATTTAGCTGAAAGAGTTGAGGGGCTTGTTGGTCCAGAGGGTGTAGCTAAGCGAATGAAAGAAATTGAAGAAAAAAATCCTAATTGGTCTCGTGAAGAAATTGCCTTTAAATTAGCTGCTGAAATTTCTTCTCAAAATATTGAAGAAGATAATGTTCCTAATACTAGGGGGAAGGAAAAAAAGGTATATGAATCTTTTGGGGAGATATTTGATTCAAAAAGAGAACAAGTCGCTGATCAGGCTTTAAGGACTGCTTTAGCTATTTTAACTGAAGGTGTTGTAGCAGCCCCTATAGAAGGCATAGCTAAAGTAAGAATTAAAAAAAACTTTGATGGAACTGAATATCTGGCTGTTTATTTTGCAGGCCCAATTAGAAGTGCTGGGGGAACTGCTGCAGCACTCGCAGTTTTAATTGGTGATTGTATTAAGGTAGCAACTAATCTCACTAATTATAAACCAATTGAGGCTGAAATTGAAAGATATGTGGAAGAAGTTGAACTTTATGAGTCTGAAGTTACTAACCTTCAATATTCTCCAAAACCAGAAGAAGTTCGTCTTGCAGCTAATAATCTTCCTGTTGAAGTTACTGGCGAACCAACTGATCAAGTTGAAGTTTCTCATAGGGATTTAGAGCGTGTTGAAACCAATAATATTCGTGGTGGAGCATTACTTGCGATGGTTGAAGGTATTATTCAAAAATCTGCAAAAATATTAAAATATTCTCATACTCTTAAACTTGATGGTTGGGATTGGTTAGAAGGTTATTCAAAGGAAAAAGATGAAAAAACCGAAAATGAAGAAAAAGATAATCAAAATAATATTCCAGGATCTGAATTAGAAAATCCTGCTAAAATAAATAATTCAAAAAAGCAAAATAAAGATGAAAAATCTAAACACGAAGCTGCTAAAGAGAATGCTAAATATATTCAGGATATTATTGGAGGACGTCCTGTATTAGGATACCCTTCAGAAAAAGGAGGATTTAGGTTACGTTATGGTAGGAGTAGAAATACTGGACTTGCAGCTATGGGGGTTAATCCTGCTACAATGCAACTTCTTGAATTTTTAGCTGTTGGAACTCAATTAAAAATTGAAAGGCCTGGTAAAGGCAATTGTGTTGTTCCTGTAGATTCAATTGAAGGGCCTTTAGTTAAGTTAAAAAATGGAGATGTAATTAAAATTAATTCTGTTAAAGAAGCAAAATCAGTTAAGGGCCAAGTAGCTGAAATTCTATTTTTAGGGGATATGTTAGTTGCTTTTGGAGAATTTTTAAGAAACAATCAAGCTCTTCTTCCTTCTGCATGGTGTGAAGAATGGTGGATTGAAACAATCAAAAACTCTGATGTTTTTGATTTTAATTCTCCTATTTTAGAATCAAATATTAATTTAACTATAGAAAATCTTGGAAAATTAGAAAATCCTCAATGTAGTTATATTTCTGCCGAAGAAGCTTTTGAAATATCAAAAAAATATGATGTGCCTTTACATCCATTATATACATATTGCTATAATGATATTTCCATCACTGAATTAAATTCTCTGATAAAATGGTTAAATAAGTTTAATAATGATTTTAACAATTTTAAAAACGAAAAAAACGATTTTATACTCGATTTATCTTTCGAAAAACGTATATTAGAAGTAATTGGTGTTCCTCATAGAGTTGAAGGTAGAATAGATAAAAATGAGGATGTTAAAATTATATTAAATTATGAAGATGCTTATGCTCTTATTAATACTTTATCTAAAGGAATTTCTGATGAAGATATGAATAATTCTGATATATCTACTCTTGAAGTAGTAAATAACATTTCTCCCATTAAAATAAAGGATAAAGCTCCGGTATATATTGGAACTAGGGTTGGAAGGCCTGAAAAATCTAAAGAGAGGTTAATGAGGCCAGCTCCTCATGTTTTATTCCCTATTGGGAATTTTGGAGGAAATAGAAGACTTGTAGCTGAAGCTGCTAAGAAGGGAAAGATTGCTGTTGAGTTATCTAGGAGGGTTTGTACAAATCCTCAGTGTCAATTGAGTTCATTTAACTCAATATGTCCCCATTGTGGGGCTACAACTGAAATAGGATCTGCAGGCCGTAAAAACATAAATTTGTCTGGCCTTTTAAGAAAAGCTTCTGACAATGTTTCATATAGGAGAGTTGATGAAATTAAGGGGGTTGTTGGAATGATTTCAGAATCAAAGATTCCAGAACCTCTTGAAAAAGGTGTTTTAAGGGCTAAAAATGGTGTTTTTACATTTAAAGATGCTACTATTAGGCATGATTCAACAGATCTTCCTTTAACTCATTTTATTCCTAAAGAAGTTGGAGTAACTGTAGAAAAATTGCTTGAAATGGGCTATGATAAAGATGCATATGGAAACACTATTAAAAATGAAGATCAGATAATTGAGTTAAAAGTTCAAGATGTAGTAATATCTAATAATTGTGGTGAATATTTAGTCAATGTAGCTAATTTCATAGATGATCTTCTTGATAAATTTTATTCTATGGATAGATTTTATAATGTAAAGAAAAAAGAAGATTTAATTGGGAATTTAATCGTGGGTTTAGCTCCACACACATCTGCTGGGGTATTAGGTCGTATTGTAGGTTTTACAAGGGCTTTAGCTTGTTATGCTCATCCTTACTTCCATTCTGCAAAAAGAAGGAATTGTGATAGTGATGAAGATTCTGTAATGCTACTTTTAGATGCATTGATTAATTTTTCAAAATCTTACCTTCCTAGTACTCGTGGAGGTAGTATGGATGCCCCTTTAGTTTTATCTTCCAGAATCGACCCTGAAGAAATAGATGATGAATCTCATAATATAGATGTTTTGCCTAATTTTTCAGAAAACTTTTTTGAAAAAACTTATGAGAAAGTTAAACCTTCAGAAGCTTTAGATTTGGTTGATAATGTTTCAATGCATCTTGGAACATCTAAACAATATGAAGATATAATGTTTTCTCATAATACTTCAAGTATTCATGCAGGTCCTAATATATGTTTATATAAAACATTACCTTCTATGAAAGAAAAAGTTGGATCTCAGATTGAATTGGCTGAAAAAATAAGAGCTGTGGATCAAAGGGGAGTTGTTGAAGGTGTTTTAAGTTCTCATTTCCTTCCAGATATTATGGGTAATGTAAGAGCGTTTTCAAAGCAAAAAGTTAGATGTACTTCTTGCGGTGCTAAATACAGAAGAATTCCTCTAACAGGAAAATGTAAATGTGGTTCGGATTTAGTTTTGAGTGTTTCAAAAGGTGGAGTAACAAAATATCTCGAAATATCAAGGGATTTGGCGTCTAAATATCCTATAAGTGAATATTTAATTCAAAGATTAGAAATACAAGAATTCGGGATAGAATCCCTTTTTGAAAGTGATAAATCTAAACAAAGTTCTCTTGATATTTTCTTATAGCAATTTTGGCTATATTTTATCTTTATTTTTTATTTTTTACCTATATTTTTTTAAATTATTTTTTATTATTCTATAAACTTCTTTTTAAAAATAACTTTTTAATTATTTTATTAAATTATTTTTTAATTTACATTTAATTATAATGTTACTTTTTATAGGCTTCTTGATTTGTTTAAAATTAAGATTTATTTTTATATTTTGTTTAATTAATTTACTTATTCTCTAATTTTTGATTATTATCATTTATTTGCAAGTTATAAGAATAATTCGATTTTAATAAAAATTTAGGAAGTTATATATGTAAGATTTTACAAATAAATTAACAATGAATTATTAATCTACTTGTTAATTCATAAGGTAGTATGTAAATTCTTCATTTGTTTAATCATATTATTTATTTTTTGTTTGATATGGTACGAATATTTATATATTTCTTTATCTAAATATATTAATAATTCCAAAGAATTCATATTTAAAAATTAAATTTAAAAATTGTTTAGTTATACTTAATTATTTAATATTTATATAGATAATAAGAAAATAATTTTTGATAAATAAGTTTAGCTATGTTATTTTAAAAATGTATTTTCAAATTAAATACATTTTTATTAATTGTATTTTTAAATTCAAAACGTTTTATTAAATATTTTAATTATATTTTTAAATATGTATTAACTTACGAATTAATTTATAAATAAAATTAAAAATCAATATTAAATTGAAAATTTAAATTATTTGATTTATTATCATTTATTCTAATCAATTTAATTAGATTTAATTTATCAAGGGTGTTGGCAATGCAAAACGAGACAAAGATGACAGACAATTTGTCAAACAAGGTTAAAATCTGTGTCAAAAAGAACAATGGGATAATGGAGCGTTTTAGTTATGAAAAACTTTTAAGATCATTAGTAATGGTTGAAGCTCCATATTTTGAGTCTGATAGGATTCTTTCTACTGTTGTTTCATCTATTTATGATGGAGTTTCAACAAAAGAAATAAAAAAAATAGTCTATGAATTATTATCTGAGGTTGATGAAGAAAGTGCTAATAAGTATTTGGCAGTTACTACTTTGAAAGTCAGGACTTCAAGGGATAAAATTGAGTCTTTTGATCTTGCTAAAATTGCTAATACTCTAATTGAAGAAACTGGCGCTTCACAAGAAACAGCTTTTGAAATTGCATCTCAAGTTTGGAAAGAACTTAAAAAACTAAATGTTGAATATTTAACTGCTCCAATGATAAGGGAAATAGTTAATACTAAACTTGTTGAACATGGATTAGAAGATTTAAGGAGTAGATACACTCGTTTAGGTATTCCTGTTTATAATATAACTTCTTTAATAGAAAATGGGTCTCGTGATAATGCTAATATGATTCACAATCCTGAAAGTGTTCATAAATATGTTGCTGATGAAGCTTTAAAACAATATGCTTTACTTCAGATGCTTCCATCAGACTTAGCGGATGCACATATGTCTGGAGATATACATATTCATGATTTGGAATTTTTTGCAGGAAGGCCATTAAATTGTATGCAACATGATATTCGTACCTTTATTAAATATGGACTTAAAGTGGATGGTACTGGTGATCATACTTCTGTAGCTGGGGCTCCTAATCATATTGAAACTTTAATGAATCATACTGGGGAAATAATGCTTGCAGCACAGCAAAACATGTCTGGAGGACAGGGTATGTCTCTTTGGAATGTCTTCGTAGCTCCTTTTGCAAGAGGACTTCCTTATGAAAAAGTTAAACAAGCTGTTGAAATGTTGATTTATAATCTTAACATGGCTTATGCAGCTAGAGGTTCTCAAGTTCCTTTTACTAGCATGAATCTAGAATTTAGTGTTCCTAAATTCCTTCAAGATGAAATTGCTTATGGTCCTAAAGGTAAAGAAGTTGGAACCTATGGTGATTTTGAAGAAGAAACTAGGATGCTCCAAAGGGCATTTACTGAAATATTGCTTGAAGGAGATGCAGATGGAAAACCTCATCTGTTCCCTAATACTATTTATACTCTTAGAAAAGAATCATTAAAAGATGAATATGCGGAAGATTTACTTAAAGTTCATGAACTTTCTGCTAAATATGGTTCTGCCTATTTTGCAAATATGTTGCCTGATTACAGGGGCAATATGGCTAATTATATGGGTTGTAGAACATGTCTTCAAGATAACTGGACTGGAGACTGGAGTCAAGATTGTTTAAGAACCGGTAATTTGGCATATATTACTTTAAATCTTCCAAGAATTGCTTATCAATCTAGGGATGAATCTGAAGTTTTCGAATACATAGATTCTTATATGGATTTGGGTATTCGAGCATTAAATATTAGGCGAGAACAAGGTCTTAATTGTTTAAATAACTTTAATCTTCTTCCTTTCCTTAATCAAGGTGTTGAAGATGATGTTTATTATAGAATTGAAAATTCTACAATGTCTTTTGGTTTTGTAGGACTTAATGAGATGCTTGCCTCATTATTTGGTTCTGGAATTGATGATCCTTCTTCTAATAAATTTGGTGTTAAAATATTGGAATATATGAATAAAAGAGCACAGGAATTGAAGAAAGAAACAGGTCTTCGTTGGACTATTTTACAAACTCCTGCAGAATCTACTGCATATAGATTTGCAACTCTTGATAAAGAAAAATTTTCAGATAAGGTAATTACTCAAGGAGAATCTGGGGCTAATTATTACACTAACTCTTCTCATGTTCCAGTCAATTCAGATGTGTCATTGGTAGATAAAATTAAAATTGAAGAGAAATATCATCCTCTAACTGGTGGAGGTCATATTTTCCATGCATTTATGGGTGAATCTTATTCTGATCCTGAATCTCTTATGAGTTTAACAAATAAGATAGCTAGAAAATCTGACATTGGGTTTTGGGCTTACAGTTCAGCATTAAGTTTTTGTATTAAATGTAAAACTTTAATGAAAGGATTAAACGATCAATGTCCTACTTGTGGTGAGCGTGATGATGTTGAATGGTATGATAGGATAACAGGATATGTTCAACAAGTAGGTAGGGCTAAATCTTCCTCTGGAGGATGGAATGCCGGTAAAAAACAAGAACTTGCAGATAGGAAAAGGTTTGAAAATAGTTAATAAGTATATTTTTAAACCTAATTTTATATTTTTATCAATATCTTCTTTTATTTGATATTATCTTTTTATTTTTTACTAAATTTGTTATATATAAAATATTTTATTTTTTAATTATTTCCTTTATTTTACTTTATTTTTAACATATAATACTAATAATTTTTTATTTTAATATTATTTCGTACATTATTAATTATTTTTACTATCTTAACTATTATTATTATTATTATTTTAATATTATTGTTATCTCATTATTTTTATTATTTTAATTATTTTATCTATTTTATTTATTTTAGTAATTTTAATATATATTTACTAATAATTACAAATATTTTAATAGTACAATAATGTACTACAAAGGTTTAAATAGTACAGTATATAATCTATTTATACGATAAAGTTCTTAAAATTGAATTATTAACATTAAGTTTTTAATATTATAATCTAATTATTTGGGGTTAATATTTAAATTAAACCTATAAAAATCTTTAATTAGTATATATTTATCAAATTAATTCGTATTTTATTAATTATTTATATATAATTCTTAATTTATCAATTATTTATTAAATTAGGAGATATTAATCTAATTAACAGTTTATTTTGAAAAATAAAATTGAAGAAAAATAAAATTGAAATTTTAATAATCATTATTTAACAAAAGGAGTTATAGCATGTTTTTCCCACCAATAGATAAAGCAAAAGAGATAATTGATAATGGGGACTATAAAGTCCTCCCTATTAGTTGTGAAATATTATCAGATATAAAAACTCCAATTGAAGTACTCAAAATTTTAAAAAATAATAGTAAACATTGCTTCATATTGGAAAGTATGGAAGATTTGGAAAATTGGGGGAGATACACAATATTGGGATTTGATCCAACATTAGAAATTACTTGTGAGAATAATGTTCTAAACATAAAAGGTTATAAAAATATTAATAAAAAAACTAAAAATCCTAAAAAATACATCAATCAAATAATAAATGAAAATAAAAGTCCTAAAATATCCGAACTTCCTCCATTTACAGGGGGTCTTGTGGGTTATTTTGCCTACGATTACATTAAATATGTTGAACCATCTCTTGAGCTAATTGAAGATTCATCTAATGACTCTGAAAATGGAGAATCTTTTAAAGATGTTGATTTAATGTTATTTGATAAAGTAATCGTTTTTGATAATCTTAAACAGAAGATTTTTTTAATTGTCAATATAAAGGTAAATAATTTTGAAAAAGAATATGAGATTGCTAAATCTAAATTAATGAAATTGAAAGATATTATAACTAATGGAGTTCCAATAAGTGGAAAAGATAATAGGTTAAAACTTTTAGGTGATTTTAAACCTTTATTTTCTAAAGAAGAGTTTTCTAAAATAGTAAAAAAAGCTAAGTTTCATATAAAAGAAGGAGATATTTTTCAGGTTGTTTTATCTAACCCTTTGTCTTGTAAAATAGAGGGTAGTTTATTGGATACATATAGGATCCTTAGAACTTCTAATCCATCTCCTTATATGTTTTATTTTTCTAGTGATGACATTGAAATAGCAGGTGCTTCTCCAGAAACTCTTGTTAAACTTCAAGATGACAAATTATATACTTTTCCCTTAGCTGGAACAAGACCTAGGGGTAAAACTAAAAAAGAAGATGATAAATTAGAAAAAGATCTTCTTTCTGATGAAAAAGAACTTGCAGAACATAATATGTTAGTTGATCTTGGAAGAAATGATCTTGGAAAAGTTAGTGAATTTGGTTCTATAAATGTTGAAAAATATCTCACTATTGAGAGATTTTCTCATGTAATGCACATAGGATCAACTATTTCTGGTAAATTAAAAAAGGATAATAATGCTTTAGATGTTATAGACGCGATTTTACCTGCGGGTACTCTTTCAGGTGCACCCAAAATTAGGGCATGTGAAATAATAAATGAATTGGAAAATAACAAAAGAGGGATATATGGTGGAGCAATTGGGTATATTAGTTTATCCGGTAATATGGATACATGTATAGCTATCAGAATTGCTTTTACTAAAGGAAATAAAGTTTTCATCCGATCTGGTGCAGGTATTGTTGCTGATAGTATTCCTGAATTAGAATTTGAAGAGTCTATAAATAAAGCAAAAGCAGTATTAAATGCTTTAAAGTCGGCGGAAAATATTAATTTATGATTATTTTAATTTTTAAAGCATTCTTTAATTTACAAAATATATGGTGATAAAATGATTTTACTTATAGATAATTATGATAGTTTTTCTTATAATTTATATCAAATGATTGGAGAATTGAATCCTGATATTAATGTTATTCGAAATGATGAATTTACTATATCTGATATTAAAAAAATTTCTCCAGAATTTATTGTCATTTCTCCAGGGCCTGGGAGGCCGATTGATGCAGGAATATCAATAGATATTGTAAAGAAATTTTATAAAAAAATACCAATACTAGGGATTTGTTTAGGCCATCAGTCTATTTATGAAGCTTTTGGTGGAGAAGTTACATATTCAAAAAGGTTAGTTCACGGAAAATCCTCTAATGTCAAAATTGATACTAATAATATTTTATTTAAAAATTTAAAAAAAGAATTTTCTGTAGGTCGTTATCATTCACTTTCTGCAAATAAAGAAAAAATTCCAAAAGATCTTTCTATAATAGCTAAGTCCGATGATGATAATGAAATAATGGCAATTTCTCACAAAAAATATCCTGTTTATGGATTACAATTTCATCCAGAGTCAATATTGACTCCTAATGGTAATGCTATTATTAAAAATTTCTTGGAGGTTAATTCTTAGATTTAAATTTTAATATGCTGATTATTGAAAAATAGGAAATATTAATATATAATAAATATTTACTATTAACTTATTTGGCTAATTTGAGAGGTAAAATATGATAAAAGAAGCTATTTTAAAATTAACTAAAAATCAAGATATTTCTTATGAAATTGCCGAAGAATCAATGAATGAAATAATGATGGGTAAAGCTAGTAAAGTGCAGATGAGCTCTTATTTAACAGCTTTATCTATGAAAGGCGAAACTATAGATGAGATAACTGCATCTGCAGCTTCTTTGAGAAATCATTGTGTTAAATTATTAACTGACATGGATGTTTTAGAGATTGTAGGGACTGGTGGTGATGGATCAAATTCATTTAATATTTCTACAGTATCCTCAATTGTCATCTCTTCAGGAGGAGTTCCAGTAGCTAAACATGGAAACAGAGCTTTTTCAAGTAAATGTGGTGCTGCTGATGTTTTAGAAGCTTTAGGTGTAAATATAGATATTTCACCAGAGAAAAGCAAATTTTTACTTGAAAAAATAGGTATTTGCTTTTTATATGCTCAGAACTATCATTTAGCTATGAAATATGTTGCTCCTGTTAGAAAAGAGTTGGGAATCCCAACGATTTTTAATATTTTAGGTCCTTTATTAAATCCTGCTGGTGCTAACATGGAGGTAATTGGGGTATATGATGAATCTCTTGTTCTTCCAATTGCAATGGTTATTCATAATTTAGGTGTTAAAAATGCAATGGTTGTTTATGGTCAAGATAAATTAGATGAAATTTCTATTTCTGCTCCTACAACCGTTTGTGAGATAAAAGAGGGGAAATTTTCCCAGTATACTTTAAACCCTGAAGATTATGGCTTTAAATTTGCTTCAAAGTCTTCAATAACTGGAGGTTCTTCATCTTTAAATGCTCAAATTGCATTAAATATTCTAAATGGTGAAAAAAGTCCTAAAAGAGATGCTATCGTTCTTAATTCGGCAGCAGGACTTTATATTTCAGGTAAAGTAAGTAATTTAGAAAAAGGCATAAAAATGGCTGAAAAACTTATTGATAGTGGTAAAGCTAAGGAAAAATTAGATAATTTTGTTTATATGTCTAACAATATTTAAATTATAAAATAAATAGTAATTAAATAATTTTTAATTTATATTATTTAAGTAGTTTTTTAATTTAAATCACTTTTTAATTTAGACTAATTAAATAGTTTTTTAATTTAGATTAATTAAATAGTTTTTTAATTTATATAATTTGAATTTGGTTGAGTTTGGCATGATTCTAGAAGAAATTTTAATATCAACAGAAAAAAGATTAGCTGATAAAAAAGAGAATATTCCTCTTAAAGATTTAAAAAAAAGATTAAATAATAAATTTAAGAATATTAAATCTGAAAGTAATTATTTTGAGAAAGCTTTAAAAGAAGATAAAATATCTTTCATATGTGAAGTTAAAAAAGCTTCTCCTTCTAAGGGTATTATTTGCAATGATTTTGACCATGTGAAAATAGCTAAAGAGTATGAAAATGCAGGGGCATCTGCTATTTCAGTTTTAACAGAACCCGAATTTTTTAAAGGTAATGATAAATATCTTTCTGATATCATATCTAATGTGAATATTCCAGTTCTAAGAAAAGATTTTATAATTGATGAATACATGATTTATGAGTCAAAATTACTTGGGGCTTCTGCTTTACTTCTTATAGTTTCTATTTTAGAACCTAAAACATTAAAAAAATATATAGAACTTTCAAATAGTTTAAATATATTTCCATTAGTAGAAACTCATAATTTGGATGAGATTAACATAGCTATTGATGCAGGAGCAAATATCATCGGTATTAACAATAGGAATCTGAAGGATTTTACTGTGGATGTTAATAATACTATAAATCTACAAAAATACATCTCCGATGATTTGAAGAAATCTCTTATAATTGTTTCTGAGAGTGGTATAAAGAATTCTAAAGACATAAAAATTTTAAATGATAATAATATTGATTCTGTTTTGATTGGTGAGTTTTTCATGAAAAATAAGGATAAAAAGTTAGCTATGGATGATTTAACATCTTTGATATAGTTTTTTAATATATTGTATATTTATTTAATGAGTATGAAATAATGAAAAATGAAATAAAAGAAGATAAAGCTAAAAAAAATTCTAATATAAAAAGTATTAATATGGAAAACCTCGATTCAAATAAAAATATTAAGATTAAAATTTGTGGATTAAGGCGAATTGAAGATGCTAAAATTATAAATAAATATAATCCTGATTATATAGGATTTGTATTTGCAGATAGTAAAAGAAAAGTAAGTTTTGATGAAGCTCAAAATATAAAAAATGTTTTAAATGATAATATTATTAGTGTAGGAGTTTTTGTTGATTCAAATATTGAAGATATATTCCATCTTATAAAAAATAATATTATTGATGCTGTTCAACTTCATGGTGGCGAAGATGAAGATTATATAATTAAGTTAAAAGAATTTGATAATAATATTAAAGTTATAAAATCTATTGAAATTAAAAATAAAGATTCTAAAATTAGAATTAGGGATACTATTGAAAAGTGGGAAAATTCTGATGTTGATTATTTATTGCTGGATAGTGGAAAAGGATCAGGAAAAGTTTTTGATTGGGAAATAATAGGTAATATCAAAAAACCATTTTTTTTAGCTGGAGGCATAAATAGTGATAATATTCATGGTGTTTCAAAGATCAATCCTTTTGCAATAGATTTAAGCTCTAGTACTGAAGAAAATGGATTTAAAAGTTCTAAAAAGATAGATAAAATTATTAATAAATTAAATAATATAAATAAATCAAATAATAAAAGATGTGAAAATATGGAAAATGGAAGATATGGATTATATGGGGGACAATACGCTCCTGAAACATTAATGAATGAACTTATCCATCTTGAAAATCAATACAATTTTTATAAAAATAATCCTGATTTTATGGAGGAACTCAATACTTTACTAAATGAATATGCAGGTCGCCCTTCACTTTTATATTTTGCAGAGAATATGAGTAATGATTTGGGAGGAGCCAAAATATATCTAAAAAGGGAAGATCTTAATCACACGGGATCTCATAAGATTAATAATGTTCTTGGTCAGGTTTTGTTGGCTAAAAAAATGGGCAAAACAAGAGTTATAGCAGAGACAGGGGCGGGTCAGCATGGTGTAGCTACAGCAACAGCAGCAGCACTTTTAGACATGGAATGTGAAATTTTCATGGGTGAAGAGGATATTGAACGACAAGCATTAAATGTTTATCGTATGGAACTGTTAGGTGCTAAAGTTAATCCAGTATCTAGTGGAACAAAAACATTAAAAGATGCTGTAAATGAGGCAATGAGGGAATGGACTACACGAGTTCATGATACTCACTTTGTTTTTGGATCTGTTATGGGTCCCCACCCTTTTCCAATGATTGTTCGTGATTTTCAAAGTGTTATAAGTGAAGAAATAAAAGAAGAATTATATAAAATAGAATCAAGATTGCCTTCTGCTGTTGTGGCATGTGTTGGTGGTGGAAGTAATGCAATTGGATCTTTTTACAATTTTATAGATGATAAAGATGTAAAGTTAGTAGGATGTGAAGCTGGTGGGCAAGGGATTGATACTGAATATCATGCGGCATCTCTCACTAAAGGGGAAATCGGGATCTTTCATGGAATGAAATCTTATTTTTGTCAAGGTAATTATGGTCAGATTGCATCAGTTTATTCAATTTCTGCAGGTTTGGATTATCCTGGTATCGGCCCAGAACATGCTTATCTTCATGATATCAAAAGAGCAGAATATGTTCCAATTACTGACAGCGAAGCAGTAGAAGGTTTTGAATATTTAGCTAAACAAGAAGGAATTATATGTGCAATCGAAAGTGCTCATGCCATAGCTCAAACCATAAAGATGGCAAAAAAAATGGATAAAGATGATATTATTGTTGTTTGTCTCTCTGGTAGGGGAGATAAAGATGTAGAATCTATTCAAAAATATAAATTAGCTAAATTAAATCCTATCAACGAACATAATGAGGTTAGCTAAGTTAAATTTTATAATATTAATTATAATATGGAGAGATTAAATTGAGTAAGATTACAGAGGCTTTCAAGAATCAAAAAGCATTTATTGGGTTTTTAACTGCTGGAGACCCTTCAAAAGAAAAAACAATAGAATATATTTTAGCTATGGAAAAAGCAGGTGCAGATATTATAGAGATAGGTATTCCCTTTTCTGACCCTATAGCTGAAGGACCAGTTATTCAAAATGCTAATATAAGAGCTTTATCTAAAGGAATCAACACCGATGATATTTTCGATTTAGTTACTACTGTAAGAGAAAAATCAAATATTCCTTTAGTTTTCCTTACATATATAAATCCTGTTTTTTATTATGGGTATGAAAAATTCTTTAAAAAATGTAAAGATGTTGGAATAAATGGTATTGTTATTCCTGATTTACCTTATGAAGAGAAAGGCGAAATATCAGATATTGCAAAAAATTATGAAGTGGATATAATTTCTTTGATAGCTCCAACTTCAAAAGATAGAATAAGGATGATAGCTAAAGATGCTACAGGTTTTATTTACCTTGTTTCATCAATGGGAGTAACAGGGGTTAGAAGTGAAATTAAAACTGATTTAAATGAAATTATCTCTGAAATAAAAAGCGAGACTGACATTCCAGTAGCTGTTGGCTTTGGAATCAATACACCGGAACAATCTAAAAATATATCTAAAATTGCTGATGGTGTGATAGTTGGTAGTGCTATTGTTAAAATCATAGAAGAACATGGAGATAATGCAAGACCACATATAGAAAAATATGTAACAGCTATGAAGAATTCAACTATAATTTAATTAGTAATACTTATTTTTTATTAATTCTATCTTTTATTTTCTAATTTTTATATTTTTAATTTTATTTATTATTTTTATATTTTCTACTTTATTATTTTCTACTTTATTATTTTTTACTTTATTATTTTTTATTCATATATTTTTTTCATTCATTTTTTTTTTAATGATTTACTATATATATATAAATAATATTAGTAATTATTTACATTATCAAAATAATATACAAAACAATAAATAAAATAATATATAAATTTTTAAATAGTTAAATATTATATGTAAGAACAATATATGGGATTAATCATCATCATTTGTATTGGGTGTTTTAATGGATGAAATAAATAAAGTCAATGATAATTATTTTATAAATGAAGCTATTAAGGAGGCTAAAAAGTCTTTTAATGATGGTGGAATACCTATTGGGGCTGTTTTAGTTAAAGATGGCGAAATTATAGGTAGGGGCCATAATAAACTCATTCAAAATAATTCAGCTATTTTGCATGGAGAATTAGATGCTATTGAAAATGCTAATAAAGAGGGTAGGTTGAATGGAGAAGATTATAAAAAATCTACTCTTTACACTACTTTATCTCCCTGTCCTATGTGTTCTGGAGCAGTAATTCTTTATAAAATTCCAAAAGTGGTTATTGGTGAAAATAAAACACTTCTTGGTGCAGAAAATCTACTTATGAGTAATGGCGTAAAGGTCGTTAGTTTAAATAATCCTGAATGTAAGGAACTTTTACAAACATATATAAATGAAAATTCAGAAGAATGGAAAAAAGAATTAGAAAAAGTAGATAATAACACTAGTACAAATTAAATTACCATTATATTTTTTATTTTGGGTTTTATCATGAAATTTAGTAATTTTTGCACCAATGAGAAAAACCAAGATTTTATCAATCTATCTAAAGAGCTTTGGGAGGAATATTATGAAAATGCGGGATGTAATGTAGATAAATATCAAAAAGTTAATAATCTCGAAGGAGAACATTTTGTAGTTCTTATTTTTGATGAGGATGATGATTGTAATACTCCAATAGCTTGTGGAAGTTTTAAAGAATTATCTAATGATACTGTAGAAATTAAGAGGGTTTTTGTCAAAAAAATATATAGAAATAATGGTTTAGCTACTTTCATAATGAATAAATTAGAAAAAGAAGCTAAAAAACAAAATCATGATTTTGCGGTATTAGTGACAGGAGTAAGTGTATTTTTCATCACTTTTAGAAAAAATACAAATAGAAATATGTTAAGCCATACTAATAAATTTTACTTTTTTGGAAAAAAAAATTGAAACATAACTATATTGAACAAAATACTATTTTTTAATAAATATATTGAACTAACCTATTAAACATTACTTTTCAATAACTATCAACAAAATATTATAATAAAAAAAATCAACTGCTCGGAAATATCGTACAGTTGGAAAAATAGCTTATAAAGTAAATATAAAAAATATATAAAAAATAGTATTTACACTTGAAAAAACACTACTTGCAGCTACAAGACTAATAATTTCAAATGAAAAAAATAGATATAAAAAATTAAGAAATAACTTATTAAAGAATTATTTTCTCTCGAAAATTAAAGAATATAATGTATTTCTCCAAAATATACTCATATAAGATAATACTTATATAATATTAAAAATAAAATATTAAATTAGATAACATATTTTGGATAAGCTAATTATATATTGAGGATTATTTATGATGAATCAAAGGCAAGCTAGCTTGAAAATGATTAATAATGAAATATCTCCTAGGAATATAGGTAATATTAATAAGGATAATAAAAAAACTATTCATTTTAACTTAAATAAGTATGAGTTTAATTATAAGAATAATTCTCAAAATAAATTCCATATACAAAACAGACGTTATTTGGGAAGTAAATATAAACTTTTACAATTTATTCACTATGTTACTTCTAATATACCCTCAAAAATTGAAACTATAGCAGATATCTTTGCAGGAACTGGAATAGTAGCTGATTACTTTAATAATGATAAAAAAATAATTGTAAATGATATTCTAAAATCTAATTATTTGATATATAATACCTTTTTTTCTAATGATGAAATTAATATGGGTAAATTAGAAAACCTCATTGAACATTTTAATAGTACTGCTGTGCAAGAAGATAACTATTTTTCAGAAAAATTTGGTGACTCATTTTTTACTAATGAAAATGCTAGAAAAATAGGATATATTAGGGAAAAAATAGAAAGTATTGCTGGTTTAAATTTTAGAGAAAGATGCATATTAATCACAAGTTTAATATACGCTACAGATAAAGTAGCCAATACTTGTGGACATTATGACGCTTACAGAAGAATATTAGATACTAAAAAAAAAATTGAATTAATGATTCCTAATCTAAATCAAAATAACAATGCAAATGAAATATATTGTATGGATTCAAACGATTTAGTAAAATCTATCAATGCAGATTTAGTTTATATAGACCCTCCTTATAATTCTAGACAATATGGAGATACATATCACTTATTAGAAAACTTAGCTGAATGGAAAAAACCAGAAGTTGTAGGCATTGCTAAAAAAATGAAAGATAGATCTAAGACAAAAAGTAAATACTGTACAGTAAAAGCTCCATCGGCATTTGAAGAGCTAATTGCGAATATTGATTCTAAATATATCTTAGTTTCATATAGTAATATGGGAGAAAAAGGTGTAGGTAGATCAAATGCAAAAATAAGTTATAATGAAATCTTAGAAATATTACAGAATAAAGGAAACGTGAAAATCTTTGATTGTGATTATAAAGCATATACTACTGGTAAAAGTGATATATCAGATCATAAAGAATTATTATATCTTTGTGAAATATAATTGGGATAAATATGGAACTAATCAAATCATGCATTAATTATACTGGAGGGAAATATAAATTATTAAACCAATTATTACCCCTATTTCCTAAAAATATAAATAATTTCATTGACTTATTTTGTGGAGGATGTAATGTTTCTTTAAATATTAATGCAAAAAAAATTTATTGTTATGACATAGAAAAAGAAATAATAAATTTATTTAAATTCATTAAAAATACGAACCATGATGTTTTAGCTGATGAAATTACAGATATAATTGAAGAATATGAATTATCAAATACTTATGTGAATGGTTATGGTTTTTATAAATGTAATTCTAATCAAGGTCTTGCTCAATACAACAAAAAATCTTATAATAAGTTGCGTGATGATTTTAATAAAGAAAATTTTTTAAAAGGGTCTGATAAATACTTATATTTTTACACATTGATTATTTTCTCTTTTAACAATCAAATTAGGTTTAACAAGAAAGGTCTTTTCAATGTTCCTGTGGGAAAAAGAGATTTTAACAAAAATTCTAGAAATAATTTAATGAATTTCTCCAAACAAATTAAAGATAAAGATATTCAATTTAATTCATCCGATTTTAAAAAAATTAAATTAAACAACTTTGATGAAAATGATTTTTTGTATCTGGATCCACCATATCTAATAACATTAGCTTCTTATAATGAGCAAAATGGTTGGTCTGAACAAAATGAAAAAGACTTATTAAAATTGCTTGACTGGGTTGATTCAGAAAATATAAAATTTGCACTTTCTAATGTTATAGAAAGTAAGGGAAAAACTAATGAAATTTTATTAAGATGGTCTAAAAAATATAATGTTAATCACTTAAATTATAATTATTCAAATTCAAATTATCAAATTAAAAAAAAGAATAAAACTACTGAAGTTTTAATATGCAATTATTAGAGTAGATACTATGGCAAAAAGAACTAAGGGAAAAGTATGGAGTTTTAATACTTCAGTGAGAAATCCTATTAGGATATTAAATAATTTAAAAGCTATTGAAAAATTTGAAGGAATGGAAAATACTGCTGAAAATCAAGCTAAATATTTTTGGACCTTGATAAAAAATAAGTTTTATAAACCTAGAAATACTCCAAAAGACCTTATAATGGAATATGAATTCGATGGTGTCTTTGATGACAGCAGCACAGATAGAATATATGATTCTTATGTTGGCAAAAAGTTCGATAAGAGTGGCAGAGGTCGGACTGCTTTAGCTCCTTTAAGAAAAACAGGCCTTATAATATGGGGGAAAAATGAAAAACTTCAAATCACAAAACTCGGAAGATTATTATTAAATGGAGATGTTAGTTTTGAAGAATTCATGTTCAAATTTTGTTTAAAATGGGAACTGCCAAATCCTATAGATAAAGGTATGAAAGATTTTGATATAAAGCCATTCATTGCTACTTTAAAAGTTATCTATGAAGTTAATGAGGTAGAAAAAAATAGAGGTAATAAAGAAAAAGGAATTAGTATAGAAGAATTTAAGCAATATGTTATTCCTATTAAACATTATCTCGATATTGAAGGTGCAGTTTCAGATATAATTAATTACAGAGATTGTTTGAAAAAATCTGAAAATAAATCATCTTTTAAAGAAAAATCAATGATCGAAAGTATATGTAAAACATTTGAGATTAATCCTTCTGAAGAATATGAGATTACTAAATCATTAAATAATTTAAGAGATTATGCTGATTCTGCAATTCGTTATTTCAGAATTACTGGTTACATAAATTTCAGAGGATATAAACGATTTATTGATATTAATCCTAATCGTTTAGAAGAATCGAAGGATATAATATCTCAAATAGGTGTAAGCTCATCACATTATGAGAATAAAAAAGAATATATTAGTTATTTGTCAGATATTCATTCTCCAGAATTGCCATGGGAAAGTAGAGAAACTTTAGAGAAAATATTTTCACAATTAAACACTAATATTAAGAATAAACAAGCTGATATTATTAATCAATACCCCAATGTTTCTTTAAATGATTATTCATTGGATATTAACATTACAAACATTAATACTATTGATCTTAAAAAAATCATTAATAATTTAAGAAACAATGTGGAAAATATAAATAAACAATTTATTTTTATTAGAGAGAAAAATAAAAACAATTTAAACGAATATAAAGAAGAACTTAGAAGGTTAGGTGGATTAAAACCTTCTAAATCAAATTTTAAAGAACCGATTGAATTGGAATGGTATACTTCCCTAAGCTTAATGTCTATAGATGACGCTGAAAAAATAAAACCTAACTTAAAAATAGGAGATGATGGCGAGCCTACTTTTACTGCCCCTGGAAACAAAGCAGATATTGAATGTTTTTATGAAAATTTTAATTTATCTGTAGAAGTTACAATGATGAAAAATAGAAGTCAAACAGAAGCTGAAGTTCAGCCAGTTATGAGACACCTAAGAAGCTTAGAAGATAAATATGATAAAAAATTTTATTGTTTGTTTATTGCTCCTGTTATACACAGAGATACCTTAAATACTTTTTGGCCTTTTGTTCTTTATGGTTATGAGGGACGAAAACAAAATATTATTCCTTTAACTTTAAATCAATACATAAACATTTTAAACATTATTGATAAGTATAGGATTGATGGAAAAATTATTGATAGTAATGATTTAGAGAATTTATTCGAAAAGTTATCTCAAGTACCTCATAACCCAGAAGTTGAATCCCCACAATGGATGGATACAATTAATGAATGTCTTAATAGTTGGGATTCTTCTTTAATTTAATATAACACCTAAAAAACAGATATATGTCTAAAGAAGACCTACCTCTTAAATCTATTAATAATATATAAAAAAAT
The DNA here is from genome assembly GCF_937881195.1 of uncultured Methanobrevibacter sp. Taxonomy (GTDB): domain Archaea; phylum Methanobacteriota; class Methanobacteria; order Methanobacteriales; family Methanobacteriaceae; genus Methanobinarius. The sequence continues at coordinate 38,497 of NZ_CALGFC010000024.1, forward strand.
TAATATAAATTCTAATAAATTTATTAAAAATTTAATATAAATCTATTAAAATAAACTTCTAAAATTAACTTTTAATTAAAATAAAAAAAGTCCCCTTAACAATAATATAGTTGTCAAGGGGTTAAATTAATTTCTCAAATGTTTCATTTATATTTTTTAGTGAAAAAATCCTTTCCTAACAACCATAAATATTTATCTAAATCTTTTAAATTAGATTTTATTGAATAAAATTCTTTAAATTCACATAAAATATGAAAAAATTCTTCATAATCTCTTAAATCTTTATTTTTAAATTTCAGGAATTCATCTGTATCTCTAAAATGTATTAGTACCTTATCAACATAAGAATCGTAAATAGGATATATATAAGGGAAATGATGTGAACAATATTTTGAAGCAAAAGAATAGAAATTTTTTTCTTTTCCATTTATATTAACTTTTGCAATATCATTTACTAAAGTTAAATCTTTATTTTCTAATCTTGAGTCGATTTCTAATGAGAATATATTTTCTGCAACAGGAAAAATTGAAAATATATTTGTACTATAAAAATCATTTAAAGAGCTTGTTTTAATTAAAATATCTCTTTTATCTGTGTTTTTTGGATATGTTTCTAAAAATAATTTGTTGAGTGCCTTTTCCTGCTCAACATAATTCTTTAGTGTATTCCATTTCACTAAATATCGTTTTAATTCATTTTCAGAAGGTTTTGGAATAATTATATTATTTTTTTCAGACATTATAATAGTACCTTAGATTGTTATATTAGTAAATTTAATTATTAAATATTTAAATAAAAAAAATCCCCTCAACAACAACATAGTCATTCAAGGGGGAAAATAATTATTCAGAGATATATGACATAATTAAAAGAATTTAGGTTATGTGAAAGTGACACTATTAGCCATTTTAACAGCTAAAATATCACTCACAGGAACAGTTAAAATAACTACCTTATTTCCTTCATCATTAGTAACAATAACATCGATAGTACCATAAGGACTTTTATAGGCTTTTGCATTTGCAGAAAGACCATTTAATTTAATTTCAGATAAATTATTCGCCTCAACATAACTTTGAGTCATATAATTAATATTATCTTTAGTAATATAATCACTATATATCAGAATATAAATCCCAATATCAGACTCATAACCCCTTGGAACACTAGACTCAGTAGAATCATTAGATAATCTAAAAGTAATATTTTCAGGAACAGAAATTTTAACATCCCCAAAAGTTTCATTCTTCATAGCACTATCAGCTAAAGTATCAAACTCAGAACTAACACTTACTAAAGAGTTTAATGATGAATTAAACATATAAAATAAACCACCAATAACTCCTGCAAAAACAATAATCACCAATATTATTAAAATAGCTAAATTCCTATTTTTCATAAAAAAACAACCTCCATTAAGAGTATATTAGATATTATTAATATATAAATATAATGATTAATAATTATATTTTAAAATTTTTAGAAAAAAAATAGAGAGCAGATCAACAAAGATTCCTCCCTAAATTTTTTTTTAACTTACGAATTTATAATTTATATTTTAATCAGCTCTCTTACTATCTATTTTTCAAGTTTCAGGTCATAGCCCAAAAAAAATAACATATAATCCTTTTTTAGACTACTGCTCCTTTTTCAAACATCCAGTTAGGATTAGTAGCTACTCTCTTATTAGAACACCAATGTTCCCCTATTTCATATCTTCTAGAATTTGCATCAACAATAGCAGCTAAATCAACTACATTATAATTATTAGATATTAGCTTATAAACTTCAACAGTTAAGTGTGTTACATTTGTACATGCCCATTGAGCATATCTAGCTATATAACCCATGATTTTAAACATTGCATAACCTAATTGTGACCAGTCTACACAATTACCAAGTAAACCATTTGTTAGGCCGTCTATTTCTTTTTGAGTGCCTAAAAGTTTGCTGTCTAGGTAGTATTTGTATAGTCCTCCTTTTTTCTTAGCATAGGCCCTTATTTTTTCAACAAATTCTTTACCATTTCTCCAAGAACCAATATTTTTAGCTACTTGTAATATATATTTATTTTTCATCCATTCAGGATCTTTTTTAACAGTAGCTGTAGTTTTAGGTTTATTAACCCAAACACTATGAGGCTCTTCTTTATTATTTTTTCTATATTTTTCTATTCTTGTAGCTAAGTCTTTTTTAAGTTCTTTGACTTTAGACCATAGTATGTAATCTTTTTTAGTTTTGAAATTTACATATACTTTGAATTCTTTTTCTTTAGGGTGTTCTTTTGAATATTTAACTCCTCTTTTGTACATATCCTCAAGGTTAAGGATAGGTAGTAATATTTCTTTTTTAGTCCAATCAACCATAATTAATCATCTCCTTCTTTTCTTTTTCTCTTAATTCATCTAATCTTTTTTCAACAATCTTTAATCTTTCATGATCTTTAAAATTATTATTACAAAATTTATCTATTTTTAATCGGTTATATTCAGTTTTATATTTACTTATTTCAGATTCTAAACTCATAAGCCTCCTCCCAAAAAAAGAAATAGTTGATAGCTAACGCTAAGACTTATTCAAATTTAATAAAAAAAATAGTAATATAATAAAAAAAATATTTAAAATTTTAATTTTCTAACTCAATTAACTCATCTTTCAAAATTTTCCTTTGAGCTAAAATATCTAATAATTCGCTTGGAACTTCTTCTTGATTAGCATGATACTCATTTACTTCATCAACAACCCACTTTGTAGATTCTAATTCTTGATATATTTCAGCTATTCTTAATCTAGTTTCATCTACAATTATTTTACCGTCATCATTTAATTTCAGTGGTACTGGTGGATCTTGAACGATCTCATTATATTCTTCTTCTGTTAATTCAATTTCTATTTCTCCACTTGTTGGCTCATGGCATAAAAAAATCTCTTTTTTCTCAATGTTACTTATATTATAACTTAACTTAACCATTATATTGACTCCACAGACCACCTAACAGAAGAAGATCCTGCAGAAACTCTTTTTAGCGTAAGTCGTACAGAATCAACATCTGTCTGATCTGTACTTGCCCCAACATTCAAAGGATCACCCATAGCATTAGCCATACTTACTCTAATAGATCCTGTCATAGTGAACGGATAGTTAACTGTTGTATATGTACTTCCATTACTACCTGTTGTTGTCATTTCTACACTACCAAAACATCTACTATAAATATATACTCCATTTTTTTTAATTCTAAACCCATTATTGTAAGTTTCTATTTTTATTTTATCAATATTATCAAAAATTTCTTTTTTAACATCAATCAAGTCTTGAGGAGTTTGTCTTTGAACTTCAAAAGTGAAACAAGAATCAATTTCAGAAGTACTCATGCCTGAACTAACATAAGAACCATTAAACGCTCCTTCAAAATTTTCAGAACTTGAAAAATCATAACCATCAAGACTAATCCAATCTCCACTTCCAAGATTTATAGTAACAAATTTTCCACTTATTGAACCGATATGATTATATCCAACAATATAATCTCCATTATGAAGTTCTGAAAATTTTTTAGTGTCTGATTGAATTCTTGAAGCAAATTTATCATATCTCTGTCCCCCTAGATATTCACTGTCTAAGCCAGAACTTACTCCATCAACAGTTTTAATAACATTTAATAATTGTTGAGCAGATAGTGATAATTCTGTATCTTGTTTTGTAAAAGAAATATCTCCTATTTTTCCAGATTGAATTGCACTATCTGCTTTTAACCCTTGAATAGCTGTAGCTAATCCTTTAAATATCTTATCTGTTTCATCAGGAGTTAAATCATAAGTGAAAATGATATTTGTAATTTCTGTATTGCTTGTATTTGCAGTTATATTAATCAAAATTGGTTCTAATTCAATATTATATTCATTCAAATCAAAAATAGCTTCATTGTCTCCAGAAGTATTTAATGTTTGATTAAAAATTTCTGTTCCATCAATAGCCTTTTTTATTGATAAATTTAAACTTTTATTAATCACACTAGTTTTAACTTTAATTATACACCATTTTTTAAATGGCTCCATGTTAGGATTAACATTAAATATTAATTCTTCTCCAGCATCCATTAAAATAGTTTGATTATTATTAATAAACTGCCCACTTAAACTTATTAAACTACCATTAACTAATTCTTCATTATCACTATTAGGAAATATGCTATGAGGATATTGTTCAGGAAGTTTTATATTGTAAATACTATCTCCTGCTATTATCATAGCCATTATGCCATTGATTGCTTCCCTACTTATATCAAAGTCATCTTTATAAAAACTTTCTTTAGGATCTTTTGAAATAACCATAATTACACCCATTATTTAAAAAAAATTCACTCATTTATTATTCTAAAGGATAAGTTAAATTCCCATTTGTAATTTTAAAACTAATATCATTAGAAATTATATTTAATATTTTATTATAAGCTAAAATCAGATCTTCATCTTTTATTTTAATCTCAATTAAAAAATACCCATCAATTTTTTGTTTCAACCTTGAAGTTAAAGGCAGAGAATTATTATTATCATTAAATCTTGAATAAATTGTATCATTAAAAGAAAGATAATCTTTAACAGTTTGTTCTTTCAAATAAAAATTAATTTCCTCATATTTTACTCCAAATGAAAGGAGAGAATTTTTAATTTTATCTATACTAATATTATTTGAATTTTCTTCAATATTATTAGAAATATACTCTTCTTTTTCATAGAATATAACATCTACTAGACTACAAAAAGGGAAAATCTTATTAATAGTCTTTTGAATATTATTTTCACTAACATACTTAATATTAGCTGGAATTAAATCCTTATCTATTAATATTTCATACATACTAGCAATATTTCCACTTTCAATATTAATTGTGAAACTTTTTGAAACACTACTATATATAGAATCCCCAGAAAATGTTACAATCGCATAATAAGTACCATCTGCTATATTCTCATCTAAATTTAGATAGACTCTTCCTAAACTATTAGTTAAAAGATTAAGATTTATATCAAGTAATGGAATTTCTATATTAATGTTTTTATTAGCTAAAGGATTATTATAAAAATCTACTAAAATAGGACTAATAATCATGTTGTTATTATTAGTTTTATATAGTGTTGAATCTTCAATTATGAAATTTGTGCTATTTGAAGCAGGATTGAGATTAAGATAGCTTATAACCTTATTCTCAAATTCACAAAACACATTATTAGCTAACTCTAATACTAATGCAACATCCAAATGACCATATTTAGTTTTAAGAAATTGCAAATATTTCCCTAATTTATTATAATTTCCATTATATTTTTTATCATTATAAAAATAAAAATCTTCAAATGATTGTAATTTAACTAATTCCCATTCATTTAAACCGAGATTATCTAATATTGTTCTGTTAGCTAAATCTCCTTGTTTTCCTAATGTGTATTTTAGATCTTCTTTATTCATTTCAATATTATTTAAACTAATATTGTTAAGTTTAATATCCATTTCATTACTATAATCAGATAAGAAATAATTATTAAAAGAGCTAGTTCTAAATATTGTATAAATCTGATGATCTTTATTTTTAATTGGAAATCCTGAAGATCCTTCACTATTAATCTCAAGAATAGGTTCATTATTAGAATTTCTTATACTAGCATTATTCACAATAACTTTCGAATTATCTGTAAAATTAGTTTCATCTAATAATCTGTAAGGATTATTATATTCCTCAGTTTCATATTCTAATTTAAGAAACATTTCATCAATAAGAGATATATCAATATTATCAAATATAACATCAATTCCTTTTTTAACTTCATTTGAAGATATATCCACATCAAAAACAAAAAAATGACTAATTTTTCCTGCAAACTCAGATTGAGATGATTCAGCTGAACTAAAATCTTCTTTATTATTAAATATTATCTTAACATTTTCAGAAAAAGGATAATTTAAAGTATTAACTATCCTAACTGTGATTTTAGTAACTTTAACATTATCCTTAAGGATTAAATCAATACAATTACTAAAATGATGATTCCCATTAAGGTTATTAATATCATCAGGTACAAAATAGATAGTTTCATCATGCCCAGTAAAGTCAAATCGATTAAGATATAAACTGCTATCACCATTATTAACAGTACTACTTATTTTTGAATAAACTGTAAATCGCTCATCTTTTTTAAGATAAGGTATTTTAAGCAATAATAGATTATAACCTACCTTACTAATTATTTTATGACTTAATTTATCTTTAAGATTACAGGAACTATTAGAATAAAATTCAAGATTTTTAAAATCATCCCTAATATTTTTAATAGATTTAAAAGGAAAGTCTTTTATAACAAATATAAAATCTCGAACATTATTTTTAGAAGAAGGTAATTTGAAAATTAATGAAATATTTGAATCATGAGGGTTAATTAATTCAGAATTATCTTCTTCAATAATTTCTATCTCATTTCTATCTTTTCTTTTTAATTCAGAATTAACATTAAAATGCTCAAATAATTCAACTTGAACAAATTGTTCACTTATTCTCATTTGAATTATCTTTTTTAATCTATTTTCATAATCATAATCCGATTCAGTTGCTTGATTAAAAAAAGTAGGTATTGTATTATAAAATTTATCTTTTTCTAAGGGATCATTAAAAATTTCTAATAATCTTCTATTAACACCAAGATTGGAACCAATATTATCAAGATTATTATCATGATCAAAAATATTATTCTCAATAAGATCATTTTCAGGAATACCCTTTAAAAAATGATTATCATTAAAATCAATTATCTCTAAAATGAATTTTGTCTTAGGAATAACCGCTTCATTATCTTCATTTACATTTAACAAAATAGAATCATTAAATTCATCTATTCCACTTTCAAATTCTTCATTATAAATAGTAATTAGTTCTTCATTATTCCTTTGAGAATATATGCTGATTTTTTTAATGTCTGGAATTTTTACATGAAAATTAATAGAATATTCATAAGGATTTGATTGTACCCTCCAAAGTTTCAAAGGCCTTTCTAAGATATAACTTAATTGTAATTTTAGAATATCCTTTTTTAATGATTGGATTGTTTTAGAAAAACTAGATACTACTTTATAATTGTTACTTCCAACTGATTTATCCATAAAGTGAGGATAATTTTTAAGCATTTTGTCTAAAATATTCAAATAATAACCTCCTGTGATTAGGATAAAACAAGATTAATATTTTCTTTAGATAAATGAGCTTTCATTGATGGAGGAATAATCACACTATTATCTTCATTTATATGAATTTCTTCATTATCAACAGTCAAACTCTCAATTTTTAATGATCTTAATTCTTCTACTTGTGAACGAACATAATAAGCCAATTCAAAAGGAATAAAATCCACCCCTAAACCAAGTCCTTTGTTAGTTGAACCATCAAAATTAAAACCCCCATTAAAATAAACAAGAATATAATTAATAATTTTTTGCAGTAATAATTCTTTTTCATTATCAGTTAAGCTTAACTCATTAACAAATAAAACATTTAAAACTATTTCCATGGTGAAATTAAGATAATTCACTCCTTCAATTGTTATATCTTCATTTAATATTTTTACATCTTCAACTACTTCTGCAACATTATTAATAACTTCATCAAAAGGAGGATCAATAATAATTCTACCTGTTCCTGGTCCTTGCCAATATGGCTCAAGATAATATGAATCAACCTCTTTAACTGTTAAAATTGCATTAGTGATTGCATCAGAAGTGCCTTTTTCTAATGAATATTTCCAATTAAGAAGTCTCTTACGATAATTTTCATCAGTTTCCTCATCTTTACCCCCATAAGCTTTGGATTGATTAATAATACTAGCAATTCCATGAAGTTCTTCTTCCATGTTTATAATAGTTCCTTCTAGAACATTACCTATTGCCCCTACTTCTGTACATTCAGACTTTAATTCTACTCTTGAATCAGAATCATTAATTATAGCAGACTCAACTGTTCTAAAACTAACTCCTGAATCAGTGCTTGCATAAAAGTCTTCTGGAACTATTATTGGAAATTCAACATCACCCTCAGGTTCAAATTCAATAAGAACAACCGAAGCTTCAGCAGATTCTCTTTCAAAAAACATAGCTCCTAATTCATCTAAATCTTCATCAACAGCTGTTTTAATACTCTTTGAATCATACACTTTTTTCATTGAGTCATAAGATTCTGAAATTTCAATAGCTAAAACACTTGCCTCAATTATTAAAATACTTTCAAGATCTTGATCTGATTGGACATATTCTAAAAATTTACTATCATCACTTAAAGCTCCAGAATTATATAAATTGGTAAGTAATGATAAAAAAATATCTTCAAAACTTTTAAATTGTATGTTAATTGTATCATCGATTTCATCAATAATCATTGGAAAATCAACCTCCTTCAATTGAACTTGAAATTTCTGAGCCATCTATTAAAGTAGCTATAAAAAAAATATTTAAAGAATCATTATTATTTCTTAGAATATTTATTGATTTCACTTCACTAATTCTCCTAATTTCTAGTAATAATTCTTGAATATATTCTTTTGCAGTCATGTTTAATAATTCACTTTCAGTTGTTTTAAAAAGCATAAATATTTTATCTCCAAAAACCTTAAAAATAGGATTGTTCTTTAATTCACCATAAATAGTTAATAATTTAATAGTAGTGGCTTGTTCAACACATGCAGGACCTTCAATAATAACATAATCATTATTAATGATTTCTCTATCATATGTTCCTTTAATGGTTTTTTTCATATTAATGTCTTTATTTAAGCTTGTAAAATCCATTCCAATAGTTTCATCATCACTCATTTAAAAACTCCATTATTAATAGTTTTATAATAAATAATCAACAAAAATGTACCCTTTATCTTGAGGAGATCCATCAATAGCTTGAATAACTCCCAATATATCATTGTTGGGAATTAATGTAGGACCTTTATCATAATCATTGATTAATTCCCCTTCTGGATAAGGTAATGCAGATTTAGTTAAATAAGCTATTACTTCCTGCATTTTCCCATTATTATTGTTTGGATCTTCAACATAAGTATCACGTAAGTATACAATCACAGTTTTATCTTTAATCCTAAATTCTTTTATTATAACCATTTTAAGATTATAATCATTAGTAGGTCCTCCTCCTGCAAATCCCACTTTCGAGTCAATATTTATCTTTAAAAAATTATTCATTGATTTTGCTAATCTTTTATCTGTAACTGTTGTGACATTTTTTCCAGTCATAATGTCAATCCCCTTTTTGGACAGCTAGTATCTGCATATTTTACTTTTCCATTAATAGTAACACGAACATCACAATGCGCAGTGATTCCACATGTTATACCGCATCTTCTTGAAGCTTTATAACCTGCTCCTTGAAGTAAAGCAATTAATAATCCTGCTTGATCATAACAATTAGCAGGTTGAGGGTTTTTAACAAGATTATCTGGTTCGCGACCAGTTTTATGATCATAATATTTAGTATAAGAAATATTATTCCTAACCCACATAAAACAAGCATGCGGAGTTTTTAATGCTTTTCCTAGTGCTTTAGCTGTTGTAAAACCACTAGTAGAACCAGGATTTTCTTCACCATTATCATTTTCATTAGCTACTTGTGCAATATTCATATACCTATCTACAACCAAATCAATTGTAGGAACCTCTCCCACAGTATATTTCAAATTAAGTGAATTTATAAACATATTTGTATGAATATTCATCCCCACATGTTTTACACCACACCATTCTCCAGTATAAAAATAATGTGTTCCTATACAAGTAACTTCAATCTGAAAACCATTATCTAAAACATTTTTATACAATTCTTCAAATGCTAACTGTCTTGCTGCAACTGAATTATATTTATATTTATAAATATTAGCTCCTCTAATCTCCCCATATTTACTAACCTCTTCTTCAAGTCTAGCTTTAAATTTTTTAGGCTTGTTTTTACTACCATAAAACACAACAATAGTGTTTACTGTCCGAGGTTCTGGTTCTTTAAGAGTTATTCCTTCTTTTTTAATATTAATTTGATCATCAGCTAAACATTTAACTGTTTTCCTATCAGGAGGTTCTGTAATAGTGCAAACCCCTAATCTAACATCAACTAAAACTTCTTTAAAATTTCTTTGAAGTATTGTTGCATATAAAGCATCATACCAAGAATTAGCATCACTATCACTACTATATTTACCTTGAGAAGTAACAACTAAAGTATCTGGAGAATAATCAGAAGGCAATCCTAAATTAATTGTTTTAGGATAAAAAACTGGAGGAGATAATAAAGTCAATTTTTTTGATTTCTTCTTAGGATTTACATTATTACCATCAATACTAAATTGACTATTGCATCCTCCAGATTGTTTAGAACAAACAAAAATTCCTTTTTTATATAGTGCTGATGATATTTTTTTACCATATTTTTTAGCATTATTTTTACCACGAATCCATACAATATGCCCTTTTTTACCACAAACAGGGCATTTATTTTTAGCTGTTGATTTATAAATTCTGTATTCATAAACCTTATTTTTGTCATTAGTAGCAGGATAACCTGCACCAGTGACTGGACCATAATTAGTTTTAAGTGATTTACTAACTGAAGGAGTTTTACTATTAGTTGAAGTATTGGTATTATTAGTATTTGAAACTGCATTGGCCTTAGTCAATCTTCCTCTGGAACCTCCTCCATTTTTGTCACGGCCACAATTACCACAATAATCAGCATCACATGCAGTACAAGTTATCTCTCCACCATCTGCACCTTTAGGATTACTTCCGTCTAATTTTCCAGAAGCTCCACAAAGAGGGCAGTAATTTTTCCAGCTTCTACTATAATACTTCCATGAACCACAATGATAACTACAAGTAGGTTTCCACCTACCAGAAACAACGTCATCAGTATTACTATTTGATGATGAACTCGAATTACTTGTATTTAATTGATCTTCACTTGATTCTTCTTGAGCTTCTGTTTCTAAAATAGGATTAAAATCTAATTTAACTTTATTAAGCCATTTAGGAAGATGAACATCTGGAATAAGTCCTGCTTTAGCTATAATAATTTCAGCTGCATTTTTAACACTATATCCTTTAAGATTAATTCCTGCATCAGCTTCATGTTCTAATAAAACTCCCTCACCAACAAAAGTAATCTCAATATTAGTTCTTTGTGAATTAATATCTTTAACATAAACTGTATCATAATCCACCCATTCAATTTTCCCTCCTGGTTTAACCCATGAACACTGAATTAATAACTTAGTCCATTTTTTTAAAGCTTTCCATTTAGTTTTACTATAATCCGTGATAAAAGTTCCAGAAGATGTAATATCAGAAGTATCTTTAGAATAATTAAAATCATTAATATAAATAACAGGATTAGTTGATTTATAAGGCCTTATAGATAACCTAACATGAAACTCTGATCCATTAGGTGGAGCGAATTTAGCTCTCTGTTTATTAACAAGATTTATTAAATTAGAGTCGTTATTCCATATTTTAGAATTATAAACCATAAGACTAATACACCTCGGTAATTTCAATTACACTAATCTCGACTGAAATAAAATCTGGAAATCCATCTTCAAAAATAGGTTTAGCTTTACATAAAGCTTTAAAAGACCCAATATAGATACTGCTAAAATCAATAGGTTTTCCATTTATTGAATTTATCCAAGATATTGTTGATTGTCTAGTTAAAGTAGAAGTCAAAAATATAGGGGCTTTAAAACTCATTGCCCTACCTTTAATATTTGTTTTGTAATATCTAGTCATTTCTGATTCTATCTCTATTTCTGCATATTGTTGTTCTTTTGTAGGAGTTTCTAAATCAATGTCAAAAGCATATAAACCTTTTTTATTAATAACAACTGGGTTATTAATATCTGCAACAACAGGAGGGATATAAGAAGTTGCAGGCTTAATTGTAGAAGTAGTGGATTTAGTAGTGTTTTTACTTGCATTTTTAGAATTAGTTTTTTTAAGTTTAGCTCTGTAAGCTTTATCTTTTAAATATCCTGCCTGAGTATATTTCTGCCAATCACCATCAAGATTTTTATTATACCAACCTTTGGATTTTAAATATGATTGATAAGATTTAACAGCAGATTTAAAATCTTTACTAGTTTTACCTGTGATTTTACCTGAAAAATAAGCTTTGCCTTTTTTATTTTTAATAGATTTGAGCCAAGTTTGTTGTTGTTTAATTGAAAGAATTTTTACCATAATCTTCAACCTCTTTATTAGAGCATTGGAGTTTTATCTCCATCTTCAAATATTTCAATTAAAATCTTTTTTACTTCTTCTTTGCTTTTATCTTTAAATTCAAAAGTATTTTCATGTTTATGATAGTGAACATCTCCGCCATCTTTAGAATCACCTGAACCTCCACCACGACCTCCTTTCTTATTTTTATTTTTCATGACACTTTTATCAATTTTGGATGAAGCTGTTGCATTCATTTCTAAGCTTTCAGGCATTTTACTCATTTTATTATGTAATCCTTTAAGTGAAGATCCAACTTTATTTATATCTCCAGGAACAACATTTCCAAATTTTTTAAATGCAGGAATAAGTCCTGGACTGCAGCCCATTACCATACACCATATTTGCCTAAGTGGAGTTAAAACTGCATTTAAACCACCGATTAGCCAGTCTAGTCCACCCATAATTATATGTATGGCCGATTGAACACCATTTCGTATAGCATTCCATCCATTAATAACTGCTTTTCTAAATCCTTCATTAGTAGTCCAAAGATAGATTAATGCTCCTACAAGTATCATTACAACAGTTATAACTGCACCAATAGGGTTAGCTGATAATGCAAGATTTAAAGCTCTTTGAGCTATTGTGGCTCCTTTTGTTATTCCTGTTGTTATTGCAGTCCATACTCCTCTTAATTTTTCAGCTGTTCCTAATGCTATTGATCTGGCACGAGCTGTTACAGCTGCACCTGAAAAGTTTCTTAAATTTGAGATAGCTGTTTTAATAACTCCTCCAGCACTTTTAAAACCCCCTATAATTTGAGTTTTAAGAGTACCTCCTAAATTTTTCAATCCACCAATGCCTCGAGTAGCTCCACTTTTAATTTTATTACCCATAGCTCCTGCTGTTGTACCTACACTAGTTAAAGTATTTTTAACACGACCTCCAGCACTAGTAAATTTTGAAGTTATAAAACTACTAGCACTATTTGCAGTGTTTTTGACTTTTTTAGAGGCATTATTTGCTCCAGTAGTTATAGTTCCAGTTATACTTTTAACTTTTTGTTTAATCCTAGCCCCCACACCTTTTTTATTTTTCATTGGTTCACCAACACTACCTCCAGAATTGGATCTATTCCATTTATCTTTTTTTGAGTTAGGGTCATAATTTTCAGGAGTTTTTTTATTTCCTTTTGATCCTCCATCATTAACAGTTTTACCATTTACAGTAACATGATTAGCAGCAATATTTTTATTAGGCATTAATTTACCTAATCCTGGAATCTTTGAAAGAACACTTCGAACAGGAGATAATGCAGCCATTAATATTTGGAATCCTCCTCCTAAAGCAGCCAATATACCTACTAGAACTACTCCTTTTCCTGCAAAATCCCACATCCATTGTGGAGCTCCTTGAATTGCAGTTAAAATAGGATTTATAAAATTCATTAACCCCATAAAACCATCTGTTGCTGATTGTAAAATCTGGTCAAATATTGCTAAAGCCCTATTATATCCTCCAAGTTCTCCTTCCATAGTATTATAAGCACCAGTGACATTGCCAGCAGCATCAACTTGCAATTTTCCTTTTTCTATTCCTATTTCTTGAACAGCATTAAGTCTCTCTTGATATGTCTTGGCAGATTTTAATCTATCTATTTGAGATTCAGATAAACCTTCATCTCTTAATTTACCTGCTGCTGAATCATAACCCGAAGATAAGTATGATCCAAATCCATACATAGATCCTCTTTGTCTTAATGGGTCTGCATCTGCACTTATTGCATCTAAAACAGCTAAAGATCTTGAAGTATTACTACTATTTAAGTCTCTAGAATTAGTTAATAAATTCATCATAGTTGTTAAATCTGAATCAGATCTAGCAGAACTAATATCATAATTTTTAAATGCATTGGTTATTGCGGAAGCTTCTCCTTGAGAATTAGTATTTCCTAATCTCCATTGTAGCATTGTTTTTTGATGGCCTTCTTCAAATAATTGATTAAGTCCCATATACCCACCAGTAGCACTAGCTAATGCAGTAATAGAATCCATATTACTAAAAGAACTACTTATACTACTGGTTCCTGACTTAGCATCATTGGTCATTTGTCCAATAGCAGATTTAAATTTATTAACAATTCCATCAAAACTAAGAATATTAATTTTATTAAGATTAGTTAAAACTCCATCTGCTCCACTTTTTGCATCACTGACAATTTTATCTGTGGCTGATTTATATTTAGAATAAATTTTAGTAAAATCTAAATTGTTTATTTTGTCTAAGCTATTTGTAACATTTGAAGATGTTTGAGAAGCTTTTTCAGAAACACCTTTTAACATTTCATTTATTTTATTAAGCCCTGTAGGATTGAATTTTTCTAAGGGTTGAGTTACTTCTTCATTAGCTTTTTTAGTTTCAGAAGCCTGATTTTTCATCTGTTTCAGGATATCAGTAACTAAATCATTACCTACAAATTTTATTAAAATATCCATTTTTCCCATAAAAAAACATCCTTAATTATTTAGATCTTCAATTTCATCAGATTTTCTTTTTAGTCGGATATATTCCATTCTAAAAAGAAATCTGAAATTTGGTGTGTACTTTCTTTTTATTATTTCTTCAGGAGTGTATTTTCCTCCTGATTTTTCCCATATCCTCATTATTATTTCTGCTTCTATTGATTCACAAAACTTAAAGAAAGGATACATTCGACTTGTGGTCGATTCCTAAAACGTGCATGACTTTATCGCCTAGCTCAGTTCTCATTACATAATCAGCTTTTTTCCAAAATTCTCTTCTTTTATTTTTATCTCCATTGAAGTCTGGAGGAGTTACAAAATCAGCTAATAATTCAATAATCATATTATCCAATTGAGGTTTCATATATTTAATTGTCTTTTCATTGAGTTTTTCTAAAGCTTTTTTTTCTCTTTTATTAAGAATTGTGTCCTTTTCTACTTTTTCGAGTATTCCTTTTTCGTATTTGGTGAAATCTTGATAGGGGAGAGTTGATAAATTAGTGTATTCCAGTTGGTCTCCTGGTTCTATTGGTCTAACTTTGCACTTAATTATTTTTTTATTACCATCACCACGGTCATATTGGAATTCAATATTGTATCTATCTTCATTGAAAAAATCTAGAAATTCTTCTTCATTTTCTATCATTTCAACGAATTCAGGGTCTTCTTGTACTTGATTTTCTATTTCTGATTTAATTTCTTCCTTATGGTGCTCTTTTCCCATTTCAATAGCTTTTTCTATATTTATATCTGGAGCACTCATATTTTCAATCATGTCGGATTCTTCTTTATTTTTAGGATTTTTAGTGTCTGTCATGAAATTTCCTCTCAATAATTAATTTTAAATAAAAAATTTTAAATATAAAAAATAATATAAATAATAAGAGAATAATATGGAAGAATTAAAAGATGTAAAGGTAGTAAGTGGAACTGATATATTTAGGATTATTCTATTAATCTTAATTGTAAGTGCAGTTTTTGTTATAGCTACAAATTATACAGATCCAAAAGCTGTTTTTGGTTGTATTCTCCTCATTATTTTTGTTTTGATTGATTTATATCTTCTTAGAAACCCTAGTTTATTAATATGGGGGATAGTTTTTGCTAAATTCCTTCTTTTTATTTTTATAGCATTTATGTTTCTATAATTATAGATAAAACAAATAATAAGAAAACTTGGTGAGGGATATCATTGGAAAAAGTAAATGATGTAAAAATAGATAGTGATGGAACACAAACCATAAGAGTAATAATAATAATTTTACTAATTGGGGTATTAATTACCATTGCTGGCTATAGAGATATAACCCATACTATCGGGGGTATATACTTCATTGCTTTTTTATTAATGGATTTGTACTTAGTGTGGAATCCTACTAAAATAAAATGGTTAATATTTGCTGTTTTATGGCTTCCATTCATATATTTAGCACAATTTTTGCCAATATGAATTTTTTATCATAAATAATATTTATTATTTTTATACTTTTTTGAGGGTTTTACACTAGATAATTCTTATTTAGAGTAGTTTTTTAAAAGAAAAAAATTTAATTGAATTTATACTCTTTTTTTTATTAATTTTTATATAATAATAGGATTTTATAGATAATATTTTTATAAAATATTATCTTTTATTTGGAATCCTAATGCTTTACTGAATCTAGCACTACCTTTAGCTGTAGGTTTAAATTCATCTTTAGCTTTCAAATCCCTACTACATTCAGTAATACTGCAACCATCAAGACGATGTAAGCTAAATGGCTGTCCATCATTACCAAGTTTACCCATTATAAGTATTGGGAATCTCAAGCCTTTTCTTGACATTTCATATAAATCCCATAAGTAGGGTTGGTCTTTAGCATCAGTAAATTCAAAACTAACCTTATGATTACCCATAATTGAGCCTAACATTTCAGTACTTGCACCATGATAAACAGTTTTTTCTTCAAATTGATCAGTGATTTTAAATCCTGCTGTAAGAAGTGGTGAACCTAAAACATCAATATAAACTAAATCAGCTTTAATCGGATTTTCATTTAATTGACTGTAATCAACATCTACCATATTTTAAACCTCCTTCTAGTATTCAATTCTCCTATTTATAGTAACATTGATAATTGCTCCAAGAACATTTAAACTTAATTTAACTATGATTCCATCAGAATCATTAGGATCTTGAGTTAATTCAAAACCATAACCTTTTAATTTTTTATCCTCAACTTGAGTATCTAAGTATGATTTAGAATATTCTTCAATTAAGATTAAATTATTCTCTTCATTATTAGCTTTTATATATCTTTGAATTATTTTATCAACTGCAGAGGCATGTTCATCAGCTAATATTCTTGCATGTAAACGACTGTCTGCTTCATTTAGAGAACTACTAGTACTCCAATCCATACAAGGTTCTGCCTTATTACTATCAGTTATACCTTCCATATCAGATATAAATCCATTTTGAGCTAAAATCTCTCTATCATCATCATTATATGGTAAAATTTCCTCACTAGTAACAGAATTATATGTTCCATATGCAGGGCTTATAAAGAAAGGACAGCTAGCTGTTTTAGCTATGAATTTTGATTGCATTTTAGGATCTACATGAATATAAACTCTTGAATTTTTAACATCAGAATTTAACAATTTTATTTCATCAGCTGTTTTTAAATCTTCTGCTGAATTATCAATAGTAAATCCTGCAATTCTATATAATCCTTTATCTTCTAACTCTTCTATAATGGAAGATATGTTTTCTAATAGTTCTTTTGTTTCTGTTGATACATAGAAATCAAGATATAATTCATGTCTAATGCTTTTGAATCTTTTTGTTGATTCAATAGCTGTTTTATAATCCTCTAAAGTAGGATTAGTTCCTACATTTATTGCATATATTATCCCTATTCCCATGTTGGAATCAACACTTGAAGTACTGCCCTCAGTTAATACTTCTTTTATACTATTTAATAATTTATTATCTTCATCTTCTGGACCTAAAGCTATTAATGCTTCATCATAATTATTAAAATTATGAACAGTGGTTAAATCTTTAGTTTTCCCAGAATCTCCATAAATTACAATATCTCTACCACCAGTATTTCTTTGAGGCATTGGTTCAGCAGATTCATTTACTGTGAAAGTAGGAGTTTTTCTTTTTGTATATTCCTCAGTCATATTTACACCTTCATTTTCTTCTTGTTCTTCTTGAGTAGATCCTTCACCATTTTCTACTCCAGGTTCATTTTCATCAGTCATTTTTCAACCTCAATATTTAAGCCATTAAATTTAAAATTATTCTCCCTAATTTTAACTATATTATCTTCTTTATAGTCAATTGTGAAAACTGTCCTATAAATTGGAGGTTCTAAATCGATTTGATCTTGTTCCGATTCTCCATTAACTTCAAATTCATTTCTACGAATATTATAATTATTAAATGGATCATTATATGAGTTAATTGGACATCTTGTAATCTCTAATTCTTTAGCTTTACAAATATTATTATTAATTGAACAAATGTTCTCATTAAAGTTAGAACAAGTTGAAAAATGGTTTATTTCAGCTAATTCAAATGTTCTTTTAACAAAAGATACAATATCATCTCTTTCTTCATTAGAATTACTCCATATATGGAGCATGAATGATTTATTAGTAACTTTCCATATACCATTAGGAGTTCTATATGTTTCAATATCTCCTTTTCCACCATTATTATTCATACTAATACATGGATATTTGGTGGAAGGTGGAAATTCAGTTACTATTTTAACTTTTTCACCATTTATGATTATTTTATCCTTAAATAAATCAACCATTAAAGCTTTTATCTTAGATTTCATAAAAGACTCCTTAAATACTTCATAAAAACAGCTTCCATATCAATCTTTGACATAACATTAACAGAAGCTCTTAAAATATAATCATTAGGAGGTACATAACCTGCAGGACCATCAGTTTTTCTTTGATAAGATCCTCCAAGAATATTTTTTAAATACCAAAACCACCATTTACGAGATTTATCAGTTGTTAAAACACGATGTCCATAAACTACATGCCTCCAATAAAAAACATTACATAATATCTCCCCTACATTATCTTGAATATTCATACCATGACCAGCTCTAAGAAAACCTGTTTCACCAACTGGTGCTTCTTTTTTAATTTCAGTGAGTAATATTATGCCGAATTCTTTCATTGCTAAATTAATTGCTTTGGGAATAATTGCTTCTAATTCTTCAAATATTTCCCAACCACTAGATTCAGTAGGCAAAATAAATCAATCCATAATTTGATCTTCAATAACAAGATAACATTTTATATGAGGAATAAGAGTATTTCTAATTTCTGGAACACCATTAACACTAAAATAACGAGTATATCCATCAATCTTCAACTTAGATGTTTCTGTAATAGGAGTGTCTTTTTTAAAGAAAATTTTAAATTGTGATTGTTGAGCTTCACCTGAAGGCATTGCATACTCCCTATTACTCATAGGTTGCAAATCCCCAAAAACAGTAGCTATTTCAATTAAACCTTTTTTAAGATTACCATAACTATCTAAACCGAAAGAATTATCTTCTTTTTCTTCATAAATAGTTACTTTATCCTTTGGAAAAAAAGACATTAAAAAGAACCTCCTAACTAAATCATTCTAACTATTGGCCTATTTCCTAAAGATCTAATTTTATTTTCAATTATATCTAAAGGAGAATCTTTTCTACCAGCAAATTGAACTGTTAAATCCCCTTCTTTAATATTTGAATAATCTTTATTAGGATTAGTATCAAGAGAATATAATAATAATTCTTCTAACAAGGAAGCTACATTTTTATCATAATAATCTTTACTTACTCTAATTGAATATTTAACAATTAAAAGATTAGCTTCATAAGATTTATTAAAATAAATTATACCTTCTGGAGAATAAACTGGATATTCAGTTGGATCTAGAACTTTACCATCAAGAATAATCTCATTTATTGTATATAAATCATTATTATCTAAAAGTAAAGTGTTGCCTGAAAAACATATTTTAACTTCTGATTTATCTTGAGGTTTTATAATATTAAGGCCACTTAAACCCTCAATTTTATTAATAGCGTTATTAATTACTAATTGTAAACTATCATTAGAGATTTCATTAATAATAATGTTTTTTGCTAGAGCTATTGATTTAAATTCTTCAGGAGTTATTATTTTAATACTTTCTTCAGGCATTACTTTTCCTCCTCACTATTTTTTATCAGGGCTTTGTTCATTTTTAAGCATAGTAGCAATTTTACCTTCTGCTTCTTTAATAATTAAATCACTATTTTCTTTAGCTTCAGCAACAATTTGAGCTGCTTTTTCTTCTGCATTTTTAACAATCAAATCTGCTTTTCTTTGTGCTTGAGTGTTATTTTCATCATTAAATGGTTTCAAATCATAATCAACGCCTGATTTAGTGAGAGTTTCAGCATCTTTTTTACTATCAACTGTTGCTTCACCATCAACAAATTGTATTAATTTACCATTTACTTGTGCTCTGTGTTTTGCTTTTTTATTTCTAAAATATACTTTAACCATATAAAAATCTCCTTGAAAAAATAATAATAAAATATCTAAAAAAAAAGATACTTTTTTTAGATAGTAGCTAAATTATCAATTACTGAATTTTTAGCTTCAAATGTATTATATGATGTAGTGAATGAAGCTACAACATCATTAGAAGCTAATTTAACCCTAGCTAATGGGATTAATGTAGGTGTTAAGAACGGTCTTATATCTACAGTATTCTCATCTAACATGATAATTTTCTCACCATTAGAATTATTAATATTGCTTGTAACTATAATAGGTGCTTTATTCCCTTTTGGAGTTTCATAAGTAGGTACATTATACCCTGCATGTAACTCTGCAGAATTCATCATATTAGCCCTTAAATAAGGCTTAAGAACATTTTTAACTTGTCTTCCAGCATTAGCAGTAGCTATAACACAAGTAGGAGTGCCTCCATTATCTATAATATCTTGTGCAGCCACATCTAACATTTCTTCATCAAGTTCAGCATCAGCAGCATTTATTGTATTAACACCACTCATGTTAGTTATTCCTTTCCAATCTTTAGTGGCAGCTGTACCTTCACCATGTAAAATAGTTCTTTCAATATTAGTTGAAATATCAGCATAAGCTGATTCTAATTCTTTTGTTTTAACATTAACACTATCCACACCAGCTTGTGCTAAATCACCTAACTCAATTTTATAAACTATAATTTTCATTTCATCAGTTTCTTTAGTATATTCTGGTGCAGCATTATCAGGAATAGCATCATTTTCATTTATGAAAGTTGAACTACCTTTTTTAGTGTATTTCCTATATCCTACTTTTCCACTTGTTGAAGCTATTTCTCTTGATTTACTTTTAAGATAAGCATATAATGGTGCTTCTTGGAAAATTTGATTTTGAACACCAGGAGAATAATCTATCTTCCTTATTTCATCTGTCACAGTACTATCAATCATAGCTTTTTTTAATTCTTCAAATTCCGCATTACTTACAAATTCAGATTTTATTTTATCCATTAATTCATTAGTCATTATTTTCGCCTCCAATCCAAAAAAAAGATTTTTATTATAAATTAAATATTTCAGCTAAAGCACTTTTTTTACTTGGATTATAAGTTTTAGCTATATCTTCAGGAGATTCAGGAACTAATCCAAGATGATCTGGTTGAGATTTATTAGCATCACTACCATTATTCTCATTATTCACATTGTTATTAGAATTATTATCTGATCCTTGAGGTTGCCTGTTCTTATTAACTTCTTCAAGTAAGTCTTCTTTAACTTTTTTAGTTATTTCTTTAGCCATGCTTTCAGCTATTGCTTTATGATCAATACCCTCAGCAATAATATTATTTTCATTATTATCTCCAGAATTATTATCTGACCCTTGAGATTTACCACTATCACCATTATTATTTTCAGCTAAAACCTCATTAACAATACTTTTAAGCTTTGGTTCAAGTTCCCCTTGAACTTTATTAGCTATAACATCAGTTTGTTTGTTTAAACCTTCATTCAACATATTTTTTATCTTTTCTAAATCAGAATCAGATAAACCATTATTATTCTCATTTCCATTATCATTTGACATTAAAATATCCTCCTCATTTAAATTTTTAAAAATCTGATAACAAGCACCACTAAAACAATTAGACTTAACTAAACCTTTACTAGTTGTAACTGTCCCATAAGTATCCCAATTTACTGGTAGTGATGTTAATGTTATTTCAATTAATAAAACATCTAATATTTTTAAAAAACTAGTTTTATTCTCACTATTAGTAACTCTTTCATATTTAGTAATCTTAGCACCAATACTAAGACCTAAATTTATTCCAGCTTCAACATATTCTTTAATTTTATCAGAATATGATTTAAGTATCTTAAATTTAATTTTCAATATATTTTTACTTGAATCTAAAACTTCTATAACTTTACCAACAACAACATCTACAAAATCACCACTAGGACCTCCCCAATGAGACAATCTAATGTTACATTGTATAGCTTGTTTTTTCATACTAGCTATTGCTTCAGAAGTTATTATATCCCCTTCAAGGTCTTGACTAGTAGTACTAGCTACACCCTCAAGAATTAACTCACCACCCTCATTAGTTACAAGCTGTGATTTATTAATCTCAAGAGGTGCAAAAACCTCAAAAGGTTGATTTTTAACACTTACAGTTATATAATCAATCCTCCTACTTTATTAATCATAAAAACATAATCATTCTCCGATAATTCCACAGGTTCTTCAGTCCAATCTCCATCTGGTGCAAAAGTATGCCTACATACCACATGAACTGGAAGTATTCCTTCTGCTTCATCAATTGTATAAGGAGAATCATCACAAACAAGGATACATTTCCCACATTCTCTAGCATCAAATATTCTAGGAACCCTTACTTTTTTAACACCATAATGTTTATAACTCATTAACTTAGCTGCATTTTTAACCCTCATAGTTTCAGTACGAGCTATCATTTTAGCTCTTTCATGAGGTGAAATAGTTCTATTTCCTGCACGAATAGGTTTAAGATTAAGTTTCTCAATTCTTCGTGTTATCTGATTAGCTGACTCTTTTTTAGTGATTCCTTCCCAAATTTCTCTCCTTAAAGCTACTTTTAAATCATTACTAACAGTTTTAATAAGATCAAAATTATAATTTTTAAGAAATTTCAAAGTATAATCATCAGCTATACTAGTAACAAATTTTCGATTTAACTGTTTAAATCCTTCAGCTGCACCTTCATGATATTTATCTTCAATTATCTTATCTATTGCAGATTCATATTTCAAAGTATTAGCTCTAATTTCATCCTCAACATTATCAAAAAAATGATTATTTAAGCTTATAGGATTATTAATTAATAATTGTGCTCCAACTGTTGATAAGAAAGCTATAGCTAAAAATTTATGTTCTTCAATTAATTCATTTATTCTATCAAAATAACTTTTTTCTAAATCTTCTAATTCTAAATCATCTAAATCCTCCAAGTAAGGAGGAGGTAATGCTTTAGCAAGTAATGTATCAAAAAAAGCTTCATCAACAAGAATCGTGCTCATGCTATCAATCCTTGTTCTTTCAAAATATGTTTATATTTAATCAAATCTTTACTAGCTGGATCAGATATAACACTTTTATGATTAGATTCTGGCATGTTAGATTGCTGAATTAATGCACTTAAAGAATTATTATTAATTGGTTTATCACCCCATTCAAGTCGAGGTTCTCCTCTTTTACTTCTAGCTTCATTTATGGTTAGAGAATTATTATTAATTCTGATATTTTCAATTTGAGCTTTTTGTAACTTGTCTTCTAAGTCCGCACGATTGTAAACAAAAGTTTCGCTAAATGATGATCTTCCAAGAACTTTTTTATATGCATCTTCAAAATATTTGCATCTACCAATAACTCTTTTTTTAAAGTTTTCAGCTTGAGATTTTCCAGAACCACTACCAATATTACCAGTTTCTATAATACTAACCTTTGATGGAGGAACTCCATAATTAGCTAATATACAATCTCTTGCTTCATGCTGTAATTCAATATAATCCATTTCACGATTAGAAACAGTCCCTCTTATAAAATTAGCTCCTTTAGTAACAATAGTTCCTTTCTTATCTGGTTCTTTTTTAAGCCTATTAATTTCAGAAAGAACTTGATTATATTCCATGTCTTTATCAAAAGAGAGAACTCCTTTAGGATCAAAACCTTTATTCTTTAATTGTTTTCTAACATGACGATTACCCCATAAAATATTAGCTATTTCTCCACTAATATTGTCAATTGGAGATGATCCCCATTTTCTTTTATCCAATGTTGGTTCTTTCACTTGTATTAACTGGTCATTTTCAAAGCGAATATCTGGGTTATTAATTAATCCCCATTGACTTGTATCATCATGATATTTCATAATTTCACAAGGCAAATAATTTAACCCAATGGGAACTCCTTTAAAACCAGTATCATATATCACTTCAATAAAAGTATTACCTAAACCCATAAAACTACGCCAAGTTTGACTAGTGAAAGTAGTGAATGTATCATCTTCAAACAATCCCATAGGGTTTTCGAAAAGTTCAGTTAAATATTTAACATTAGCATAATCAACATTTTCAGAATCATGATTATTAATACCAAAACCTAAACTTAATATTTCATCAATAAAAGCATTTATAGAAGAATTAACCCAAACATTATTCATTGCTTGATAATAAACATTCCATGATCTTAAACTAGAATTACTATTTCTTGATGTGTTTAATGACCATCCCAAATGAGTCATAAGTCCTTCAAATAGTGATGATTCTTTGGGCCTTCTAATCCAAGGCAATTGTAATTTTTCACCTAATATGCTTGTTATCTTCATAAGAGAAATCTCCCAAAATAAGAAAAAATATTTTATAAATCAATCATGTCAAAAATAGCTTCATTATTTTTATCATCTTCATCAGGACTAATAATAGTCCTAGAACAAATATTATCACTGTCAAGAATATCTTCATGATCTCCTTCATCAAATTCACGATATTGCTTTAAAAACATTTCAAGTTTCGGATGATCAATAGGAATGTATTCTATATGATTTTCAAAATTAACACTACCAGCAGTTATCCTCATAGTTTTATCTGAAGTACTGTAAATTTCTTTTACAGGCACACCCAATTCAATAGATTCTTCAGCTAAAGCTTTCTGATAAGCATTAGACTCAATACCTACTTTCAAAACATCCCATCTCTTAATCCCATTTTCAATAAGGTATGGTTGGATAGGACCATGATAATTATTTTTAACAATTTTAACTTGTTCAGGAAACCTGAATTTACCAACAACCCAATCTAGAGTATATCTACGATAAGGACTGTAAGTAACTCCTTTAGTAGTTATAACAAAAAAATCATTCTTTGCTTTTTGCCCAATAGCTAAATCAATACCTTGATAAATATCCATTTGCTCAAGAGGAGGCATAGCTACAACATTACCATCAACTTTATCAGGATCAATAGCAAAATACCTTAAATCAGAGTCTTTGAATATTTTACCTTTCATTTGATGGGTTTCATTTTGATATTCACGACTGAATAGTATTGAACCCATAGCTTTAAATTTTAAAAGAAGTTTATCAATCGGCCATTTTTCAGGCCATAAAACTTTAGATTCACCTTTAATATTTTTAACACCTACAATAGTGCCAGTATCATCATAAACATAATCCCAACTTTCAGGCCATTCTAATATAGCTTTTTGAGTTATAATATTCCAGGCAGGATTATTTTTCAACTGATTATAACCATCATTATAATGCTTATGAGTAGCTATAAAAAGTATCTGACCATCAGGCTCTAATAAAGGTAAAACAGTACCATTAATAAACTTCATTATAGTAGCTATTCCACTACTAGTACGAGTATTCTCATCATCAAAAATATCATCCATCAATATCTTTGTAAAATGCCCACCAGTAATATCACCAAGAATACCATTGGCCTCTATCTTAGCATCTCTTTTATTATCCTCCAAAACATCAGGCATATTAAAAAATATCTGATTTCCTACTTTACGATAATCAGATAATTCTTGTTTAAAATCAGCTTGTATTAATGGATTTTTAGTTAAATCACTATGAATAGCATCTAATGTTTTTTTAGCTTGAGAATGAGTTTTAGATAAAAGTAAAATATTTTCTTTTTTATTAAATAAAGTAATTTGTTCACTAGATACACGAGGAATAATAGTAGTTTTACCATGATCCCTTGGAGATAACAAACCAGCCTGATGATGTCGGAATAAAATATTTTCCAACCAATTATACTGGTGTTCTGGAACTAGTAGTTTAAGATAATGCTTACCATAATAAGCTTTACTTTGACTAGCTAATATTTTAGGAGTTACTTTTTTATTATTCAACAGTATCTGATTTTGCGAGACTTTGAGCGAGCTTCTTAATATCTTGTCTCTCATCATCATCAAAACCATCTAAGCTGAAAATATTAATATCTGGAGAGTCAGGTTCATCTTTTAAAATATCAGAACGAACCTTAGTAGCTTTAATAACAAGATTAGCAACAAGAGCATTAGCCCTCAAAACATCAAACTCAGAAACAACAACCCCTCCTTGAGGACCATACTCAACCTGAATCTTTGAAGGATCTAAATCTATCTTATCAGCTAAATCAATAATATTATCTAAAGCATTAATATCAGAAACACCTTTTTTTATAACTTCATCGATAATTTCTTTATTAGCTACCTCTTTATCAACAACTTCATCAACTTTCTTCTTTTTTTCTTTAGTCTTTTGTTGTCTTTGATATTCAGAAGCTATTTTATCATCAAGTTTTTTAAAATAATTATTAATAGTATTATAATGTATTGACTCATCATATTCCTCAGACAAATAAGCAGATATCTTTCGTGGACTGAAACCTTGTTTTTTCATATCCATTATTTCAGTGAAATGGTCTGAAGATTCTACTTTAGATTTTTTTGCCATGATAATACACATCTTGATTTATTTTTTTTGCACATATGTGCACATTTTGCACATGTTATACAAAATGTACAAGGTGCATATTTTTCATAATTATTTACTATTTCTTTCATAGCTGAGTATTTCTCTTTGAATCTTCCTAGCTTCTTTTATAATAGTAACTTTCTCATTAGCTGAAAGTTCTAATTTGTCATTTTTATCTTTATCTTGATTTAATAATGAGTGTAAGTGTGATAGATATGTTTTATTGTCTTTGATTATTTCAGTATAATCTGTTTTATTACTCATCTAACCCCCCAGTTCGATGATGTAAAAAAAAAATTAAATTTTATTTTTTAATTTATCTTAGTAGCTTTTTCTCCTGTAAATTCTTCCCATCTACTTATAATAATATCACAATAATAAGGATCTAATTCCATCATAAAACAATTTCTTTTTAATTGTTCACATGCAATTAAAGTAGAACCACTGCCTCCATATAGATCAACAATATTATGATTTTCATTTGAAAATTTTTTAAGAATATCAGCTAATAATTTTATTGGTTTTTGAGTTGGATGGATTGATTTTTGCACATCTTCATTTTGTCTTCCTGCAAAACCAAACCATAAATATCTTAATATTTGTCTGTGATGTTTATTTTTACTCCATAATAATTCAAACTCAGAAGTCTGCCAGAAAACATCTTCAACTCCTTTTCTTTTATCCCATACTAGCCAACTACCTTTTTTCCTTTCAGGTATTAATTCAGCATAATAATCTGCACCAAAAAGAAATACTTCAGGCACATCTATAAAATTATTAAATAATGTTTTTATTAATTCATCTGAAAAGTCATCATTATCACCTAAGACTTTTCTATGTTTTTTACAAACTGAATTATGATTTATTGAATTACCCATACTACTATAATTAGTATTCAAATTCATACCATATGGAGGATCTGTTAAAATCATATCAATATTATTGTCACTAATTAACTTTTGAATATTTTCTTTTTTTGTTGAATCGTCACATAACAAATAATGATTCCCTAATTTCCATAAATCATTATTTTTTACTCTGGATTCTATTTCATCTTCTAATGAAAATTCATCTTCAACAATATCAATATCCTCTTCAGAATCATCTTCAATTGTTTTAAGCTTAACCTCTAACTCTTCCAAATCAGAATCTTCAAATTGTGTTAAACTAAGCAAACCTTTTTCTTGAAGATCACTTGTTATATCATATAATAATGAATCATCATAAACACCCATAGCAAGATTATTATTTAATGTAATATTTAATGCAGTTTCATGATCTTTTGATCTTATTTTCAAATCAGTTTCACTAAAAACCCAACTAATATCACCAAGATTTAAAATAAATAATTCCTTATTTTTACCATTGCTATTGTATTCATCAAGTAATATTTTGTATCTTTGATGCCCACCAATAATCTCATTAGTTTTAGTGTTAATTATTATAGGTTCAACAAGACCAAACTCATTTAAACTATTAGTTAATTTAATAATATTATCATCATGTATTTTTCTAGGATTTCCTTTATTAGGATTAATCTTTTCAATATAAATTTTATTTACTTCTAAATTATGCATTAACTATACCCCCCCAATTGGATAGTTAAAATTTTTTTTAATGTGTGAATGAAATTATAAACATTATAATATCATTTAAATATAATAAAACAGTCATTCCTCCAGCAAATACTGATAAAAGAATAGCTATTTGTTTTGTTACTTTATTAGGCATTTCAGCAATAGAAACCTTAATATTATTAATCTCCCTATCATGAGTATCAAGCTTACTTTGTAAAGTATCATCCCGACATTCACTATCAGCTAATAAAGTTTTCAATGCTTCTTTCTGATTACGATCAAGATCATCCATATCTTCAATTATCTGATCAATCTTAGCCTGCCTTTTACCATTATTATACTCCTTTTTCCTACAATAATCATCAAAATAATTAACCTTATCTTTCAACTCATTTATTTGAGATTGTAAAAAATTGATAATAGGATTATTATTATTATTATTATCCTGGACTATGGTGTGATCTTGATAACTATCATCACTATTACCCAACATCATCACCCTTCATTCATCAGGCATAACTTTAGTAACAATATTATCAAACAAATGAGGAACAGTATAAGCAGTAACCAAAGCAGGAATAAAACTAGTAAACAATTCAGGTTGAGCCTGATACAAAATTAAAACAGTTATTAAGGCAGTAAATACAGTTCCTAATATATTCAACTGAAAATAAGTCTTACCATCTTTTGTATAAATCTTAGGTAATAAAAAATAACCTTTCTCAATCCAAATTCTAAGTACAATAGCTATTAATATAGCTAAAAAAATTAATAAATTCATAAAAAAATCCGCCTCCAAAAAAATAAAAAAATAATAATACTAATATAAAAAAAAGAAATGATTAGGAAACAAAAAAATAAATAATTAATAAAAATTCATTAAAAGAAAAATTATAATAAAAAAAAATGGGGGGTTTTATAATCAAAAATAATGAATAATATTAACATAACAATTCCCTAATCACCATAAAGATAATAATTAGTCATTCGATAGCTAGAACATAAAAACCCAATAAATAATAAAAGCAGGAGGAAAAAATAGCAAATACCTCTAACCCTGCTCTAGCTATCGAAACACTAATCCTATAAAATTAAACCCCAATCTAATTTAATCTTAAAACCACCAACATAATAAGTATTAGTTGATAAAACCAAACCACACTCACCACAAACAGTCTCTAAATCATCATGTCTAATATCACGACTTTCACATTCGGGACATTTAAGATCTGCTTGCTTTTTATTGATTTTAATATAATTATCACAATTAAAACAAGTTAGAGTATACTGTCTAAGCTTATGATTATATGAAATTTCGATGTCATCATCATCACAGCAAGGACATTTAGTAATAGGCATACTTCAATATACACTGTGGACAATTAGAAAAAAATATAATAAATATTAAAAATATTAATAATAAAATAAGTGATAAAAATGTCTGATATTACTGGTCCTGAAAAAGCAGCATTTTCAAAATTATTTGGAATGAAAGAAGGTCATTTTTTAAATGAATCACATGCAAGCTTAAACGATTTAATTGCAGAGTGTTCAGGTGTTGATTTTGAAGATAAAAAATATTTAAAAAAAGGAACATCTAAAGGAAATAAAATAAGGAGTTTTTGGGAAATAGAATCAAATGAAGTTGTAGGAAAAACACTTATTTGCTTAATAAACTATTATTATGAAAAATATGATGAATGGGATATTGATGAAGATGAATTAATAAAGTGTTATGATTATGCAGAAAAAATAAAAGACAGAAATCATGAAGAACATATTATAATTGAAAAAACAGGTAATGAGGAATTAAATATCCTTATTGATGAAATAATTTCTTCAATAAAAGAAGATAGAGCAATTGGGAGCCTAGATAGATTTCATACATTATTAATAAAATATATGAAAAGGATTTGTAAAAGACATGCAATAAATATTAGTGAAAATGATCCTTTGAATTCAATATTGGGAAAATATGTTAATGATATAAAAGAAAAAGGATTAATTAAAAGTGATTTTACTAAGACTCTTATGTTACAGTCAGTTTCATTATTTGAAAAATTTAATTACACTAGAAACCATCAAAGCTTAGCTCATGATAATAAATTTTTAAATAATGCTGAGAGTAAACTTATTTTAAAATATATGTTAGCTACAAAAGAATTCATAGATGTATTAGAAAAAGAAAGAAATATTTAAACTTAAATTATGCCTATTCTTTCTTTTTCTTTTTTCACTTTTTCCATCTCAATATTCAAATTTGATTGCATATGTTTTCCTAAACCTCCAGATCCTAATCCATAATAATAATCATCTTTAATTATATTTTTCCTATATTTTCTATTATATTGTATTTTCTGTTCTTGTCTTGCATATCTTCTATGTTCCTCACAACAATATTCTTCCCTATTATGTTTTTTCTCAAATTCCTCTCCACACCATTTACACTTAGACAAAATAATCACCCTTATTTTTTATATATTTAAACTCCATATTCCTTTTTCATTTTTAAATCTTTTCTTAGTACTGTTGAAAGTAGCACGTGATAAAACATGCCCTATCTCTCCTTTTGTAACTGAACCTCCTCGAATCAAATGATTATGGTTTATTAAGTAAGCTAGATCACTAGCTGATTTTTTTTCTTCTGATAAAAAATGAGTGTGAACTATAGCTTTAATTAACTCTCTACGTGCATCTTTCTGTTGTGATCTAGACGACATAATTATAACTCTCCTAAAATCTGACAATTAACAATAAAACAAATAGTAGCTACAAACAAACCTATTAAAGGAGTAAAACAATTAATATCAAAATTTTTAATAAATAATATGCTTGTAATTACTATTATTAAAATCCACCATAAGAGGAGGATTTTAAATAAGTTTTTAATTTTAGATTTCATTTTAATAAGCTTTCAAAGACTCTTAAACATTGATTATATTTAAATTCAGCATTTTCTCTTTCTATCATTAATTTTCTATGCTCATCAAATGATTGGAAATATTCTTTGAATACTCCATCTGATTGTTTACCAGTTTTTTCTTTACATTTATCCCAGTTTTCTTTATTTGAGTAAAATTCACTTCTTGTTTTGTATAAATTATATTTAGCTTTTAAAAATTCTTTATGATCATTTTTTAAATCTTCTAATATTTCACAAGCTTTTACATCTGTTGATGTACCTAATTGTTTTAAATAACGTGTTGGGCTTAATTTACGTGGAGTTAGAAATGCATTACTAGTAGCTACTATTGCATCTACTTTATCCATATTACGTTTTGGTTCTTCACAATTTTCATCATCACAACAATTTTCATTACTAAAATCATCTTGAGTTAATTCCTCTGCTTTCATTTTAATATGATTTGTTTGAAGTTTTTTAGAAGTTCTATCAGTATTCATATTTTTAGTTCCAGTAGCTTCTCTTAATTTTTCACATATATCCTCAGTTTTTTTATCTTCATTCATATTAATCATCTCTTAATAACTTCTTGGAATAACCCTATAACCAATATCAGTTCTTTTTTCATTATAAAAAACAACAGTACTATTGATAATGTTTCTTTCAACCTCTGAAAGCATATCTTCATCATAATCAATTGTAATAGTTTTACTATTCAAATCAATCAAAACATTTTGAACTCCTTCAAATTCACTTATGCTTTCTAATTCACTAAAAAACTTCTTTTCAATACTCATTTTATCACCTTTTCTTATTCAGTCCATAAATTAATAAATTCATCATTAACTATCCATTGCAAAGAATCAATACTATTATAATTACAATAATCAGTTCTAACATGTTTTTCATCAATTTTCTTTTCAAAATAAATTTCGTCTTCACTAAAAACAAAAATATCTGCTTCAACTTTCTTATGATTAAGTTCAAATTCTTGAGTATTATTAAATAAAACTCTTAACTCTTCAGTACTATTATTTAATTCAAATTCATCTTCTAAATGCTTATAAAATTCTTTTAATCCATAATATAACATTTCATCGTCTTTAAACAATAATTGAACATTCATAAATTCACCATTCCTTTAATTTTAGCTAAAAAACTATTATTTTTCTTATTTAGTAATTGGTTAATTGCGGTGTCTTGATCTTCAAGATCATTATCATTTTTAAATTTTTCAAGAGAATTATAAGTAGGGGCACTAACACTTACAAGCTTATTTTTCTCAACAGGTAGTTTTTTTTGATTATTAACAGTTTTCTCATTCCTAAAATGTTTTATATTGAACCTACGATAATCAAGAGTATTGTCATTATACCTATGAATTCTTTTTAAATCAGGATATAACAATTTATTAATAGTAGTGAAATCACGGCCAATATAAGTAGCTCCAGTTAATCTCCCTCCTATTTTATAAACTTTCCAATCATAATTTTTTATTTTTTTATAATCCTCAGCTGATACTAATGCATAATATTCATCAGTAAGATTCTGCTTTTTATTTCTAAGCAGTAAAATTTCACAATAACCATCTTTCCTTTCAACACGATTCATACTTTAAATCCCCTTTAATTTGACATTTTATTCTTTTTAATATGTTTCATTCGGCATTTATCACTGCAAAAACAATGCAAACCATCTTTTTCAACTAAACTAGTTATATTTACATCATTAATTGTTTTACCACATTCTTCACAATCCATAAAAAAACACCTCACTCTCTCTCAAAACAATAAACAAAAACATTATCATCACCCTTGAAATCAGGATAATATTCCCTCATAGCATCTACAGCATCATCAAGACAAACATACATTTCAACAGGATCATAATGTAAATCTAAATCTTTAGCTAAAATTTCATTATCTATTAACCAAAAACTTTGAACTTTAATTTTTCTTAATCTAGCATGAAAAATAATGTCTTCTCTTCCATTTTTACTTGCTACTCTACATTCAACAATAGATCCAAGTTTAATATTTTTATAATCATCTCTTATTGTTGTGAAAGTTTTATTTTTAAGTTTTGAGTAATATTTATCAAATTTAATTACTTTCATTAGCTAGCTCTCCCTAGTGAACCCTACATCCTTGCCAAATCCATCTATAATTCTCATCCTTTCAGGTAATTCTAATATTCCTACTGTTCCCTCTTCTTTCCATTTTTCTTTTGTTAATTCATACTTTTTTAAGTCATTTTGATATTGTAATTCTATTGCTATTTGTGTCAATGCTCTTTCTGTTACAGTTCTATCATTAATCATTAGCTAATCCTCCTTTGATTTGTATTCATGTGCTTTACAACAACAAGCTACAACCTCACCATTTTCTAATGATTCTGTGAATTCTGTTTCATTTATAAAATCACTAAGTTTCATGATTAATCACTTCCCATTTGCATTATTTCATCATAATCTTTACGAGCTTCATCTAAGATTTTTTGAGTCTCTTTTCTTTGTTTTTCATCATATTCCTTATTATTCATTATTTCTCTTCCTTTCAATTTTTAGATCTTTTAATTCCTAAAATATTAATCCTATTTCTCTGAATAGTTCCTTCTGAATAACCTAAACACTTTGCAATGGCCTTATCTGTGTTTCCTTCATCTAATAATAATTTAAGTTCATTCAACTCTTCAGGGCTCATAATGTTTCTCCTTTAAAATCAAATAATTTTTTTTGATTATTTTTTATTTCAGCTGCAGCTGTACAATATATATCAACATCAATATCACGATCAAAATCATCTTTTAGTTGTCTAATTTCATAGTTTTGTAGTGTTAAAACAGTATTTTTAATTGTGAAAGATTTTATCATGTTGAAATATTGTTCTAAGCTATTAATTGTTTTGAATTGTTCGGTGATATCAAAATAGAATAATTTATCATTGTTGTAAAAATTTAGTTTAGCTATCATATTGCACCTTTTTTATTTACTATTCATGTTTTTAGTCGTATGTTTCAAGTGTATAAAAATTAAATTAAAATTATTATAATATTAATAATAATATAATAAATAATAATAATAATAATCGCTTCAACTAATGCAAGTGTAACAAGTGTAAAAAAAATTTAAAACAAGAAAATACATACTTGTAGGTATAATACATACAAATACATACTCAACTCAGTAAATTTTTTAATTTCACTTGTTACACTTGATACATTTGCAACTAACCTAAAATATTATACCCTAACTTCTTCAATTTATTAACAGCCAAATCATAATCAGCACTATAATTCTTACAAACATTCCGAATATTAGGTGCGAGAAGAGGCTTTCTCTCCCCAGTAATATCATTAAGCGGGCTAACCTCTTCAGCCCATTTTAAAACTTTTTCCACAGGAGCTGTAAGTTTTTCTTCTTTCCTTTTTTTATCACGAATTTTACACAATTTATTTTTTTTCACCTTTAATTTTTTAGATAAGTCTTCAATTTCAGCTAAAATCTTTTCTTCTTCATCTTCACCAAAAAGAACAACTTTTAATAAATCATTAACCAAACCTGATTTATTATCAATTTTAATATCAAGAAGTTCGGCAAGATCTTCATCAAGAGTAAAAGTCCTTTTAATTTTCCCCATCATCTCCACCTTTCCAATACCTATTAGATTTAGAAATATTACAAGATTCACATAATGTTTGAAGGTTATCTAATTCATCAGAGCCTCCTTTACTAAAAGGAATAATATGATCTATATGTAAAACAGTATCTTTGTTTGTAGCCCCACATTCAACACAACGATAATTATCTCTTTTAAAAACTTCATGACGAATAGATTTTGTTAAACTTTTCCTAACTTTTTTATTTTCAAAAAAATCAAAATTATCAACTATTTGAAGACGATCTCTAGTTGGTTCAAAAATCACCCCTTTTGTTTTCAACTGTTTTATTAACTTTTCTACATGGATTATTCCAATATCCATCTCCTTCGCCATAATCCCAATTAACATATTCTTATGAACTGGTTCATCATAACCTTTAATTTTATTTACCACTCTTTGAAGTTGATCCCTACTGTAATTTGTCTTTTTTTCAGTATTCATCCTATTTAAAATACTATTTTTTATTAACTTTGATTCTTCACTATCAGCATACATTAACTTTTTAAAATAAGTAGTAACTATCTCTTCAGCTGAAACCCCAAATTTATACTCAACAAGAGATATTAATTCCTTATCAACTTTCAAACAACCATCAGACACCATAAAAACCACCTAAGGAGTTAAATCCAATCCCTTATCCATCACGGCCTTTAGGAGCTTATGAAAATTCACATTTTCACGATAAGCTACTTTTTCAAGATATTTAGCCCTTAAAGGTTTACCATTATCATAACTAGTGAAAATTGCTTTAAATGCATTTTTAAATGACATAACTAATCACCTAATCCTAAGCTATTAATTAAAGAACTAATCATCTTTGTTTGAGTTAAAACATGTTCATCTTGTAATAATTCATCAACCACTGAAAAAACAACACCTACTTTTTCAGCCTTGGGAAGATCTTTTATAATATCATGAATCTTTTTTTGAGCATCTAAATCCATAATATCTCTTTTTGAGAATTTATTACAATTATTGCATTCTGGGCCTTTACATTCATTATTTAAATCAAAAATTGTTTTATTATCAAAATCAACAAAGAGATGTTTTTTATTTTTCATTTAACTGGCCTCCAGTTTTTCAGCAATATGTAATATGACCGATATAATATGTTTACAAAGAAAACTGCCTTCTTCTTTATTGATCCCTCTACCTGAAAAATCATCACAAGTACATCTCCAAAGTTTGTCATGATTACAAGCTACAAGATAGTGACCTAGTCCATCAGAGCCTTTTACTTCATAAAAGATATATTCAGAATCTAAATAAGATTCATGAATATCTTCAGAAGAAATAAGAGTAGCTTTTTCAATCCTAGTAATCATACTGGCACCCCATTCCTTTCGAGTTCTTTAATAGCACGACTAGCTTCTTTCATACTAACACCACTATCCTTATTTTTAACCATATCGGCTATTTCTTTCTTGATTAATGAAGGATTATTAGAATTAATATTGCTAATAATATCTTTTAGAAATTGTCTAGCACCAGGATCATCAACAAGATCAGTTTTATCAACTTCATTACCCTTTTTAAAATCCTCATTTTCTTTAGCTCTTTTCTCAGTATCCTCAATAGCTTTCTCAACAGTGGTTTTATCTTCTTCTTTTTTAGTGAAATTTCCAGTTATTACTGTTCCTTTTCTTTTTTCTTTTTTAACTTGTTCTTCACGATTATTTTCAAGTTCTTTTTCTAGTTTTCCAGTATTCTTATCTATTTGGTCTGTTGATTGGAAAGAGTGTTTTTTCATCATTTCATTATGGTGATTAATCAATTCGTTTGCATTTTCAGGAGATTTTTCAACGAAATCGGCTTCTATTACCCAATCATTATTTAAATTAAGTTTTTCAAGAATATCTTGGAAATATAACCTATGAGTCTTACTAATACTCCTTGATTGAGATAAACTTTCAAGTTTTGATTCTGACCATCCATCCTTAAATTTCTCATTAGAACTAGCCTTACCAATTCCAGTAGCTATAACTTGCCCATTTAATGTTCTAAGCTCACAAGTACTACAATGTTGAATTATTTCCTGTTTACCTTTTTTAACAATCTTCCTTTCAATCCGTATGATATGTGGAGTGATTTTCAATACACGATCTATAAAACTCCACCCACTAATATTAACCCATTTTTTTATCTCTTTAATGTATTTACCAGTTTTTTTATCCTTATGTTTAACAGGAATTTCACTAAAATAACTATTATTCTCAATAACCTTAGCAAATACATTAGCTAATAACTCATTATTATGAATTTCATCATCAATAGACTTAGGAGCAAGAATAGTGTCAATAGTGACAATTCCCTTAGAATTTAACTCAGATAATCCATTATTAGTAGTAGCTATTTCATTCATAAAACCGCTCCTCTATGATAAAAACTATCATTATAAGTTTTGAGCATATAATCCCCTATTAAAATGAATGCTTCTTTAAACATCTGTTCTAATGTTTCAGTATTAATATACTCTCCATTACTGGCTTTCATAGTTGCAGAAGGATTCAATTTAACATCTCCATTTTTTGAGATATGTTTAACCCAACCAATATCAACTAGAGTGTTCCATTCTTTTTTTAGTTTTTCAATAGTAGGAGACATATTTAGATTCCTCCTAAACTAGTGTAAATGCTAGGATCATTGATAGCTATCGCTACCATGAAAAAAATGAAAACAACTAAAACACAAAGGGAAAAAAGAATAATAAAAGTGTGTTTTTGTGTGAAAGACTTCTTTTTTTTAGGATATAATGAAGGATGATTCATTATAAAACATCCTTAATTCTAGCCAAATCCGCTAAAGGCTCAAGATAATTATTCTTAGGAGTATATTCATTTAATACCTTACAGAATAATTTATAAAACTCTTTTTTTGATAAATTGATATTTCTTTCACCATCGTGGAAAGTTAAGCAATAGTCATCAGGTATTTCATCAACTATTTTTTTAACTTCACAATAAAAACTAATAGCAGTATTTTCTTCAATACTATACCCATCAGTATCAAGATAATGTTCATGAGTGATCTCAATTTCACAGGTGTATTTTTGATCTACAAAATCTTTGTAAATATTACTAACCATTGCAACTTTTTCAATCTGAGGAACACCTATAAAAGTAAAAAGAGACATTATGATGCCTCCTCAGAACAATCATTCAATATTTTTTGGCCTTTATCTAATAAATCTAGAGTTTCATGTTCAGCATCCCATATTTTTTTAATCTCAGCTAAACATTTACTACAAGGTCGATAATCTCTTCCTTTAATATCATAATGAGCCATATCAATATCAACTATATTAGCTGTTAATATTGCAGGTACACAATGACATTTAGGATGGTGATATATTTTAGAATTAGAATTAGCTACCACAGCATGATCTATGTCTTGTAATTCAGAGCTCATGCTCTCACCCTTACAGGGTTAGCTTTTGAGCTAGTGTTTTTAAAATTAGTATTTTGGTTTAATCTATTTTCAAGATTTTCAATCTTCTCTGACTGATCATTTAGTAAGCCAATAATCTCTTTTTTCCGATTTGGACTTAAAATTGTATATCCAAAATCAGTTAATAATTGTTTAGCTTCACTTACTATTTTCAGCTGATTTAAACCGTCTGTGTTACAACCCGCATTTTTCTGGGACTGGGTTAAGTTCCCTTTACTATTTTCATTATTCATTTAATTTTGTCTCCTACAGAGTTTTAGAAAAATATTGAAAATTGCCGTTCTCAATTTTTCTTAATATTAAGTTGTTTTTTATAGTATATAAATGTTACCTATATTTATAATTTTTATAGGATATATTTATATAACATAAAAGTATAATTATATACTATGAAATATATATATGGAGGTATGGAAGTAATGAGATTTAAAGTAAAAGCAAATCCTGCAAATAATGTTTCCAAGTCACTAAGGATAACATTGCCAGTAAAAGTTGCAGAAATATTAAATGTTGAAGATGGAGATACCGTTGAATATGTAGTTAATGCTGAGAATAACGAATTATATGTATCTCTACAAAAAGAAAAAGAAAATTGAATTATTTTTTTAAATATATTTTTTATAATAAATAAACTAGTTTTATTGGATAATATATAAAAATTATTTATAGCCCAAGCTACCCATAATAAACCCATAGATAAGTTTATAAGGGATAATGGTAAGCTATTTATACCATAGCAATCATATTTATTATTGGTTGCTCTAATTTTATTGTCTCCTACAGAGTAATGAGATTTGGTAACCGTTCAGTAGAGATTGGTGAGGTATTGCCGTACCGTTTGAACCTTTCACTACTGATAAAATCTCACGATTACCGATTTTATTGTTTATTTTTACTCATATATAATATTTTACTTATTTAACTAATTTTTAAAAAAATAAAAGTTTTAATAAAAAATAAGTAAAATAGTGTTTATACTAACACAAACACTATAAAATTATCCATAAATTATTCATTAGTCCAGGTATAAATAGTTTCCCCATCATGAGTAAAATCAACACTTTTTATATCAGATAAAGAGTAATCATTTCCACTAGTAGAGAATAAATTACCATCAACTTGATACCATTGATCTTTTTCAACATTATTCCAATTTTTAACTATAGACTCCTCAACTTTACTACCATCATTTAGAGTAACAACCGCTGATAATTCAGTATAAACAGATTCACTATTTTTAAACATTATTTTTCCATTTACATCAAAATAACCATAGCTAGAAGATATAGTCACATTTTCCATCTTTGCATTTTTCCCATTAAAAGGATCTTGAGAGTCTGTATCAGTTGAAACATTTGTGCCAGTTTTATCTGAGCTGAACATTCCTGCTGCAGCAATTATTAATATTCCTATACAACATACACCTATAATAATTCCTATTATTCCTTTTTTCTGTTTATAGATTGGTTTCTTTTCTTTATTTTCTTCATTTATGTTTTGTTTATTTTCTTCAGTCATTTTGCACCTCATTTATTTCAATTTTAATTATTTTTTCATTTGATTAATAAATGAACATGAATTTCAATGTTTTTAAAATTATCATCAATCCAAATCCTCCCATCAAACCAGTGATTAATCTTAAAGTGTTATTACTTTCTCTTAATCCAAAATACTGTGTTGTTCCATCAACAACAGTCGGAATTATTAATATAAGTGCTAATAGTGTAGTATATAATGTATATGTAATTGCGATATTCATTGCTATAATTACATATACAAATATACTTATATAAAAGCCTGTACATCTAGCACAAACAGGGAACTGATAGTTATTTATTTTAAAGCTTCTTTCAGGTTTTTGATGGCAGAAATATTTAAAAATATTCATTGAAATTCCTTTATTAAATTTTTTATATTTTCATTAGTTATTAATGATAGTTCTATGTTTTTTTTTGTTATGATAGGTATATAATTCTTTATAAATGGATTTATTAATAATAAATAAAAAATTATAAATTATTTATAATATTTTTTTACATATTTACCATTTACAAAATATTACTTTTTACTTTCCCTGGGAAAATGTTATTAGCTGTATATTTTGGATTCTTTTATATATGAATGCTAAAATTTACAATTTTTAGTAATACTTTTTATTATCAGCACTACTAAATTTTTAGAAGAAAGAGGTTAAGAATAAATATTCCTAACCTCAATTAAAACCCCCAATTAATATATTATACCGTATAATATATAAAATCGAGCGACACCCTAGTAAGATTTCAAGTGTAAAAAAGTCCCAAAAAGAATAAAAAAAGATAAAGAATAAATAATAGCTAAAAATAAGAGAAAAAAAGTAACATTGCAAGTGTAAAAAATAAAATATTTAAAAAGTAATATCAAAATAATATGAGAGATGATTAATTTTTATTTTGATAATCAATATATTGAATAAAAAAATAGATAGGGTACAAATTATTTGTAAATTTATAAACCCCTGTATTTGGAGCAGCAGCATATTCAATAATCTTTAATTCTTTAGCCCTAGATAAAAAATCTCCAAATGCATTCTGTTCTTTAGTATTAAGTTTAGATGCGAAATCTCTTTTTCTGAAGGTATATTCTTTTGTTAAGTCTGAGCTCGTAAAATCATTTCCTAATTCTCGAAATATTGTTAAATATCTTTCACTTCTAATAGAATTATCTAAAGCCGGTTGTAAATATTTGATTCCTATCTCTCCCCCTGCACGAATAATTCCTTTTAAAGCAATTTCCTTATTTATAACAAAATCATTATTAATCCAAAAGACCCCATCTCCAATTTCTTGCATCATGTTAGGTAAACCTGATGAAAAGCTCACCATTAAATCCATAGCTTCTTTTTCAATATCGATATTCAGGCTACCAAAAGACTTTATAAAAAAATCCCTAATCTCATTATTTTCCAACCCTTCAATATCAATGTGCTTAAACTGCCTATTAAAGGAATAATTATGATCATATAATTTCTGAGCATTTTCGGGATAAGTAGTAAGAATAAATGCAATAGGCAATTCTCCTCTAAAGCGTGTAGACAAAGTATCTGCAAAACTTTTATACCAATTAGCAAAATCAGGAGTTTCACTTAACCCATTGATATCATCAATTATTATAAAAAGTCCTTTTTTATCATCAAAATTTTCAACAAGATCTTTCAAGAAAAAAGGAAAATTATCTTTTATGTGAGAAGTAGTTCTCTTATCGGGATTAAATTCTATTTTATTACCAAGTATTTGAACAGTTTTTATATGGTCTTTTAATTTCTCTTTAATTTTATCAGACCATGTTTCTTTTTCAATTTCATTTAATAATCTTTCAATAATCTGTTTAATTAACGAATCAATATCATGAACTCCATCATTAAGAACATGAACACCAACCATCTTATATTTGCGCTCAGCAATATCTTTAAAATAAGAAGCTAAAGATGTTTTTCCCATCCCTCTTTTACCTTTTATGAAAAAATGAGTAGGGATACCATTTGCCGCTTGATTTAAAAAAGGCAAATTTTTCTCAATTATATTTTTCCTACCTTCAAACTTCTCAGGTTCAACAGGTTCTTCGGGTTGAAAAGGACTAATTTTATTAAATTGATTCATACTTATCCTCTATAATATTAAATTAATATATTATATTTACTTATAATTTTATAAATGTTTCTTTTGAAAATGATGAATATTTTTGGCAATATTAATTTTTTCGCCAAAACATTTTGTTTTCTAATTATTTTATAATAATTACTATCTCATTAGTTTCATTTAAATTTAAACCTGATTAAAAAAGCAATTTTCTTATATATAATAAGTTAATATTAAATATTTCTATTTAACCAATATCTCTAATAATTAATATAAATTATAAAGATTTTAAAAATCTAAGTGTTCTCTTTCAATACTAGTACTGCCTACAAGCTCAGCATTGCGGCCTGCATCATATAAACTTCTTATTCCTATTCTTAAATCTCCTTCACGATAGGCATGTTCAGCTACCATATGAATTACTTCATCATTGATTACTCCATTAGCAAAACCTATTTTACAACGATCACTTAAAATAGTATTAATCTCATTTAAGCTATATGCATCGAAGTTAACATTGGCTGGTCTGAATATTGTTTCAACGCTCTGGGATAGTACAAAGTTGATATATCTTCTATTGGTTACTGTTATAAGGCTGATTTTGGCTTTGTTGTTTACTTCATGAGCTCTTAGTAAAGTGTACATGACTTTGTTTATTTGGTCTATATCTTCACTTGTTATTTTATTTGATCCATAGTCATCTAAACATACTATTAGTATTTTTTCTGTTTTAGCAAGGTAGTTTACTATTTTGTTTTTGAGCATGTTTGTTGTTATTCCTGCTTTCACACTTTTTTTATAGAGTTTATTATATATTTTGGTTAGAATTTGGTTTTCTGTTTTTTCAAATTCGCAGTTGATATAAGCTGTTGCTACATTAAATTTATTTTCGATTATTTCAAAATATTTTTTAACTGCTGTTGTTTTACCTGTTCCATAGGGTCCTGTAATTTCCATATTTGTAGGGGCATGGTTACTATTTAATGCTTTGCTATGGTTTATCATTGCTCTTATTTGTTTGTCACGAAATCTTAATATTTCTGGTAAATATTCTAGTGTGAATACTTCTGGTTGTTTGAATAGTGTTCCTTCCTGTTGAATAACTTCGTCGAATATGTTTTCTACAGTTTTCATGATTATTATCACCTTTTTCTTAAAAGTCATCTTTTTTTTGAGCAAGTGATAAAAATTTGTAAAATATTATAAAAACATTTTAACCTGGAGAGCTATTGAAAAATAATAGTATTACTAAGTCAGCTCTATAAGTAATACTATGTATTTATTTAATTAAGTTTTGAGAGAATTAAATCCTGAGTTTTCTTTAAATCATTAATTTCTTCTTTCATAGCTTTTTCTGATTTGGTTTTCTCATCTAATTCCTTTCTAATAGCTTCTGTTTTATCATCAGCTTTTTTCTCAGATTCAAAATTAATAATATCATTTAATTCTTCATTAGTATATTCATGAGAAACAGTTATCAGGGGCAACGCCCTTATATAGAGATTCCGCAATATTTCAGGATTATCTTTATAATAAGCAACTTCTATTGAATCACCTTTGGAACGGCCATGTAATGCTTCTATTTGATCTTTTTCTAAAGCTATTTTATACTCTTCGCTAGTATCAAGATAATTATTCTTATATAATAAACTAGCATTCATTCTACGAAGCATATGGCTTGTGAATCTTTTCTTTTCTCTAGTTTTGAACCGAGCTAATTTATTATTTGCTTCTTTAAATTTATCATCAAAATATCTTTGATTAATTTTAAATAATCTCTTATTATAAGATAGTTTATCTGTTCGTGATATTAAATAAGCTACAATAGCTTTAACTGCTTCAGGACTGCAATATGCAGTGAAATATTTTCTTGATTTT
This sequence comes from uncultured Methanobrevibacter sp., assembly GCF_937881195.1. Lineage (GTDB taxonomy): Archaea > Methanobacteriota > Methanobacteria > Methanobacteriales > Methanobacteriaceae > Methanobinarius. The sequence goes on from NZ_CALGFC010000024.1 coordinate 82,415, forward strand.
TGTCTTTTCAAACGAAATGTTGGAATCATGTCTTTTTTATGTTTGAAAAGTTTAGTTAATATTTCTATAATTATTTCCTCTTCAGATTCATTCTCATAAGTTTCAATTTTGTGATATGGTTCTGTTGCTTTTAAAAAATCTAAAATAGTAACATTTAATGTGTCTATTTTTGCACAAGCAGAGGATAGCATAAATAAAAATATCGCAGGCACAATTGGATCACTTATGTCAATCATTTCTTTTAATTCATTTAGGGTAGCTAAATCATCCCAAGTTAGGGGATCGTTATATTTTGCATTTTTTTTGTTGAAATATGGTAGCTCATTCATTTCTATATTACAGGCCTTATATAACCTTATAATATTATTTAATCTAGCGGCTGCTGTTGTACCCATGAAATTTTTATATAAATATTTTCTATAAGCAGTTAATCTTTTAACTATTGTTTTATCATACCAACTTATTTTAGCTTTTTGTTCTTTTTCTGCTTCTTTTATTAATTTTTCAAAAGTTGTTCCTTGAAATTGGATATAATTTTTTAAAGAAGATTTATATGAGTAGTATGTTCTATTTTCGACATTTCTTTTACTCATTATTTGATTTAAAATTTTTAAATCATTATTTTCCATATTCATATTTATTACCTCTCAATTTGTATTTATTTTTTCCAAGAGAGGTGATGAAAAATAATATGTATAAAAATAATCGTACTCGTGACAGGAGTAAATAATATTTCTTCTCAATCATTATATAAAAAACTCAATTATGAATTAACTGAAGGTTTTGGGATTTATATAGGAGATCCTGATTCATTTTGTTTTAAAAAGAAGCTATAGTATTTTCACAGACTCTTTATAATTTAATTTTTATTTTTTATAATTTTAATTATTAATTATTTATTTAAATTCTTATTTTTGCATTATTATTTATTTAGATTATTATTATTATTATTTAAATTCTTATTTTTGCATTATTATTTATTTAGATTATTATTTTTCAGATATTATTAATTATTCAAATCCCAATTCTCTTTGCTAAGTTTTTCACCAAGTATTTTTAATTTTTCTTTTTGTTCTTTATAGTCTGGCATTATAGATTCTACTATGTTCCAAAATTTAGGCGAATGATTGTGTTGTTTTATATGTGCTAATTCATGAATTAAAACATAATCTATTGTGCTTTCATCAGCCATAATAAGTTTCCATGAAAAATTAACACTATTTTTTCCACTGCAACTTCCCCATCTTGTTTTAGCGCTTGTTATTCCTATTTTAGCTGGTTTCACATTCATTTGTTTTGAAAAAAACTTAATCCGCTGATTAATGTGTGATTTAGCTATTATTTTATATAATTCGATTATTATTTCTTTAATTTGTTTAGAATTAGCTATTTCTGGGATATAGAATATTTTTTCTTTTTTATCATAACTTGCAGTATTACCGTTAATGGGATTAATGCTTGCTTTTTCACCGTAAACAAAAACATAATCGTTAAAATTAAGATTAAAATCTCTTTTCAATCGATATTTTTCTGAAATTTCTTTTGTGTTTTTAGCTATCCATTCTTCTTTTGAATTAACGAAATCATTTATTTCTTTTTTAGATAAATAATAAGGGGCTTTAACTTCTAAGCTACTATCTTCGTTTATTTTAATTGAAATCGTTTTTCTTTTTGAATAAGTGACTTTATATTCTCTCATATTATCTTATGTATTATCAATGATTAGATAATTATTAAATAAAAGTTTATAATTATATATTAAATAAAAGTTTATAATTATATATTAAATAAAAGTTTATATTTCTATATTAAATAAAACTTGATATTTTTATAATTATATTAAGTTCTTTTATTCCATGAATTATTATCTTAAATCTATTATATCTAGTATATTATAATATATTTTATTATTAGATAAATTTTTAGAAGATTTATTCTTCTAATATTAGTTTTTATTCTTTTATTATTATATTAAATTTTTAATTATTATTTTATTTATATCCATTTCCATTTTTATATAATTATTAATTTTTTCATTATTTTTTCATTATTTTTTTAATTACTTTGCAAGTGCTTTCACTAATTATTTTAACACTTTATTCTAAAATAATTAATTACAATATTTTTAGTGGTCATATGGAACAAGTTTATAAAGAAGTTATTTGTAAAAGTGCATGTATAAAAACTAAACGTTCTATGCCTTATAAATGGGATTTAAATATTTATCGGGGTTGTGAACATAGATGTAAATATTGTTATGCTTTATATTCTCATAAATATATTGAACATAATTATAATGAGAATATAAGCTCAAAATCTAATAACTTCTTTGATAATATTTACATAAAGTCTAATATAAATGAACATCTTGAAAAACAATTTTCTAAAACAAGTTGGAAAAATGAGATGATAGCTATAGGAACTGTAACAGATACTTATCAACCTATTGAAAAGCAATATGAATTAATGCCCGATATATTAAGAACCTTAATAAAATATAAAAATCCTGCGGTAATTTCAACGAAGTCTGATTTAATATTTCGTGATTTAGATTTAATAAATGAATTATCTGAAGTTAATTTTTTAAATATAGCTGTATCAATAACTACTTTTGATGATAAAATTCAAAAATCAATTGAACCAAATGCAATTTCTCCAAAGAAGAGACTAAATATTTTAAAAAAGATAAGAAAGAATACCAATGCTTCATGTGGACTTCATTTCATGCCAATTATTCCATATTTAACTGATAACTATGAGAATATCAATTCAGTCTTTAAAAATGCAGAAAAAATAAATGTAAATTCTATTATTTCCGGACCTCTTAACTTATATGGCAAAACAAGAGGATATTTCTTTAATTTTATTAAAAAAGAGTTTCCTAATATTTATCATGATTTGTTTTCTTTGTATAAAAATGGTAAAGTTGATAAAGATTATAATAAAGATTTATTCATGAAAATTAAAAACTTTAAAAATAAATATTCTCTTGAAACTAATTATTCAAAGGCGATTAAAGAAAAAATGAAGTTTTATCACAAAAAATCAAGACAATCTTCGCTTTTTGACTATTAATTTATTTTAAGCAACAATTAAGAAGTTTTAATTAAGAAGTTCTAATTAAGATTTTTTAATTAAGATTTTTCATTATAATATTAATTTTTATAAAAATGGTGATAAATATATAATTAAAAAAAGTATATACAAAAATATAAATATTATAATAAAGAAAAATATATTATATACTTATAAATAATTGTAATTTAAATTTATCATTATTTTTTAATGAATTTTATTATATTTATTAATCTTTTATTATTAGATTAAGAATATTTATTATTAGATTAAGATGTTTATTATAGAATTAAGGTGATGAGGTTCCACCTATTTAACCGCCATTTTTTTAAATCTGGATGATGACTTCTACTATTTATAATATATTAGTTGATGATTATTATGGCAGATTTGTATTTAGTAATATTAGGTATACTAGTTTTTTTATCAAGTTTAATTTCAGTCCGTTTGGGATTATCTGTATCAGTTATAGAGATAGTTTTTGGCGTTATAGCGGGGAATTTAGGCATAATTCATTCTGAAACTTGGATGATTTTCATTGCAAGTTTTGGAGGAATATTACTAACTTTCTTGTCTGGAACTGAGATTGATGTTAAACTTATGCGGGAAAAATTTAAAGAAACCTTTTTAATAGGATTCTTATCTTTTTTAATTCCATTTATTTTAATTTTTTTAGTTGTTCATTTTTTAGTTGGATGGAACTTAATGGCATCATTATTAGCAGGAACAGCTTTATCTGAAACATCAATAGCTGTTGTTTATTCAACATTACTCCAACAAAACTTATTTCGCTATGATATTGGTAAAATATTAATGGGAGCAACATTTATAACAAATATATGTACTGCTATTGCATTGAGTATACTCTTTACTAGCCCTAATATCTATATTATTATATTTTATGCAGTATCTATCTTGTTATTAGTACTTGCTTTTAAATATTCTTATAAATTTTTAGATAACTCTAAATTTTTAAAAGAAAAAGTATTGGAGATAGAAATAAAATATATATTTCTATTACTTTTTATCTTAATGTTTTTTGCAGCATTAGGGGGTGGACAAGCTATTTTGCCTGTTTTTATTTTAGGTATGCTACTTTCAAATACTTTAAATGGAAAGTCTAATGGTCAAAAAGCAAAAGAAAGAATAAAAACTGTTGCATTTGCAGTTGTAACTCCTGTTTTTTTCATTGTGGGGGGGATGAAAGTATCTATACCATTAGTAATTTCTGGAATAGGAATTTTCATATTAATTTTTGCCTTTAGACAGGTAGCTAAATTTATTGGTGTTTACTTTGTAACAAAAAAGTATTTAGATTCTAATACTAATTATGTTACATTAATGATGAGTACAGGTTTGACTTTTGGTTTAATAGCTACTTTATTTGGTTTAAATATTGGTCTTATAGACACTTATTCTTATTCTATATTAACAGGAGTTTTAGTTTTAAGTGCTGTTTTACCAACAATTATTGCTCAAAAATGGTTCACTCCAAAACATTTAGAAGATTTAAACTGATATGGTAAGCAATAATCAAATAAAAATAATTACTAAATAGATAAAAATAGAAATAAGTATCCATTAAATAAAGATAAGAAAAAATAATAAAAAAAGTAATAAATAAAAAATGAATTAGAATAAAAATAAATCATAATAATAAAGAATCATAATAATAAAGAAGTGGAATAAAAATCAATTGGAATAATAAAGAATCATAATAATAATAATAATAATAAAGAAGTGGAATAAAAATAAATTGGAATAATAATAAATTAAAATAAGAGTAAATTAGAATAAGAATAAACTATAATAAAAGTAGTATATTAAATAGCTTTATATTCTTATAATTTTAATTACTCTTCCATTCTTAATCTTTTTATTACAAAGTCTTTATCTAATGATAATAGGAATGAAGCTGCTTTAGGGCCTTGTTTTTGTCCAAGAATCATTTTATATATGGCTTGAAATGCTTTTTGTGGTTTTAATCCATAGCTATTTAATATTTCATACATTTCATCGTGTAGTGATTCGGCTGATTTAAAGTCTTTCTCATCAATTAAATTGGCTAAATCTTTAAGAAATGCTTCCTGTTCATCGGATAACTCTAATCTAGGGATTTTTTTCATAACTTGGAATTTAACAAATTTAGGTCCATATTTATCTAACCAATTCTTTACTTGTCCAATCCTTTCCTCAAATTGAATAATTTCTTTTTCTTTCAAATCTTCAAATTTTTTATTTTCAAAAGTTTTTGTCAACTGGGAATTATTTTTTAAAATTTCAAATATTTTTTCAGGATTATTTCCAGCTATTTGATAAGCTACTGTTAAAAATCTATAAGGGGGCCTAAATGGGAGAGACTCTCCTTCTTTTATTTGAGCTATTTCATAAATCTTTTTGAATTTTTTACCTTCTTTTTCTGATGGTGCTTCTTCTTCATCAAAGAAAACTTTTTCAACTTTATCAAATTGATCTATGAAGTCAAGAAAAGCCATATTTGGTGAAAAATCTTTATGTTTCATTGGTTTACTTCTAAATATAAAATAATTTAGACTTTCTGCAGGCCCAATTTCTAACCATTGTTTTGGAGTAAAAAATACTCCTTTGGATTTACTCATTGCATCTCCATTTAGTGTAATCCATTCATAAGGAACTGGATATGGTGCTCTATAATTAAAAATCTCTTCAGATATTATTTTACTTACATCATAAGATCCACCACTAGCAGCATGATCTTTACCAAATGGTTCACAAGTAACTCCAAATATTTTCCATCTAGCTGCCCATTCTACTCTCCAAGTTAGTTTACCATTTCCAGATTTTATATCCATTTTCCCATCGTGCCCACATTCACATTTATAGGAAATTATATCATTTTCTTCATCAAAACCATAACTTGTAGTAGTATTTACTCTTCCACACTCATCACATATAGGATTATATGGCAACCAATTTTCTGCTAATGGATGTTCTCTATACTTATTGAATATTTTTCTAATATCTGCTGCTTTTTTCAATGAAATTCTTATATATTCATCATAAGTTCCGTCTTTGTACATTTTAAAACCAGATTTAGGAGTTAATTCAATTCCAAAATCATCTAAAACATCTAAAAGTGGTTTTTCAAAATGTTCTACAAAACTATCGCAACATCCATCAGGACATGGAATATTTGAGTAAGGCATACCAAGATATTTATCATAACTCTCTGGTAATGGGTGTGGAACTTTTCTAAGGGGGTCATGATCATCAGCTATCCATATAGTTTCTGATTTTTCACCCATTTCTCTTAATTTCTTTCCCACAGCATTTGCTATAAATACATCACATGAATTTCCAATATGTATTGACCCTGATATTGATGTACCACTTGCAATAACATGTTTTTCCACATTCCATTCTTTTAAATCGTCAGCTATTCTCTCTATCCAATGTTTCATCATTTCACCAGTAAAATAATAATTTGTAATTTTATTTAAAATATAGTAATGAATTATTTTGATTATATTTTTTATTTTTAAATTCTTTATTAAATTTAAAATCAGTATTAAATAATAAGCATTATATAAATTTATTTTCAATTCTTATAAATATTATTATTAATAATTTTTAAACTATTCAATAGATAATATTTAATATTTTTATATAATACTAATTATTATATAATTATCTATTTATTAAGTATAAAATAAATTAAATGTGACAAGTATGTTAAAAAATAAAAATTAATAGAATAAATTAGAGTATATGGGTATAATACATTTATAATTACATATTGGTAATTGTAATTTTATAATAATTAAAAAATAAAATAAATAATTATTATATTTATTTTTAATAATAATTGATTATTATTTAATTAAAAGAAATAAATTCACTAAAAATAATAAATTTAAAATAAATAATACTAAATTTAATTAAAAATTATAGTATTAAATTTTAATATATTATTAAACTTCATCAAAGAAATCAGGTTCAGCTTGATCTAACCATTCATTAACTATTTTAACTGCACAATAGTTTCCACACATTGTACAGGTTTCTGGATCTTCTGGAGGTCTGTTTTCTCTTATAGCTCTTGCATCAGCTGGACAAATAGCTAAATTATATTGTGATTCCCAATCAAGTTTCTTTCTTGCATTTGCCATAGCTAAATCTCTTTCTCCATTGTGAACTCCTTTTGCCATATCTCCAACATAAGTACCAATTCTTGTTGATATGACTCCTGCTTTAACATCTTCTGGTCCTGGTAATGCTAAATGTTCTGCCGGTGTAACATAACAAATAAAGTTAGCTCCTGCTTTAGCTGAAGCAGCAGCACCAATTGAAGAAACAATGTGGTCATAACCAGGTGCAATATCACATACAATAGGTCCTAACATGTAAAATGGAGCTCCTCTACACATTTTCTTTTGTATTGTCACATTAGCAGGAATTTCATTAATAGGGATATGTCCAGGTCCTTCAATCATAGATTGAACACCAAAATCACGACATCTATCAACTAATTCTCCAAGTATAATCAATTCTTGCACTTGAGCTCTATCTGTAGAGTCTGCTATTGCTCCTGCTCTCATAGCATTAGCTAATGATAGTACGACATCGTGCTCTTTTGCTATTTCGAGAATGTAATCAAAATTTTCAAATAAAGGATTTTCTCTTTCATTTTCTACAATCCATGCAGAAATAAATGCTCCACCACGGCTTACAAGCCCTCCTTCTCTTCCTTGACGTTTAAGGCGAGCTAAAGTTTCAATATTAACACTTGAATGAATAGCCATAAAATCTATACCGTCTTTGGCTTGTTTTTCAATTGTTTTGAACATTATTTCTTCATCCATATCAATAGCGGATCCAGTTTTACGAATTGTTTCAATAGCTGCTTGATAAATTGGTACACTTCCAACAGGAATATCAGACATTTTTAAAATTCTTCTTCTAATTTCATCAAGGTCTCCACCAATACTTAGTTCCATTAGGCTGTCTGCTTGGTTATCTATAGCTATTTGGGCTTTTAGTTCTTCTTCATCAAAATCAACAATATCTGTTGATGTTCCAATTGTTGCATTTACTTTTGTTCTAAGCCCTTCTCCAATACCGCATGGAGTTATATTTCTATTGACATTTGAGGGAATTACAATGGTACCATTAGCAACGGAGCTTCTTATAAATTCTTCGGAAACTCCTTCATTTTTAGCTACTATTTTCATTTCTTCTGTAATTATACCATTTTTTGCATCTTCTATTTGTGTCATAATTAATCACATTTTAAATTAGATAATATTAAAATTTTCACTTTTTTTCAAAGTTTTTGCAATAATTTCAAATTTTCTATGTTTTTTTAAATTTTCAGAGGGACTAATAAAAACATTTTAAAAATGAAATTTATCTCAACCAAAATTAGTTCAAATAGTATTTAATTTTATAAATTTAATTTGAATTTAAATACATTTAGATTGAATATATCTTATTATAAGCTCATAGTTTATAAACTAATCTATTTTATATTCATAATTGAATAATAAGCTTAAATTACACTTGAAAAATTTAAATTATATTTGATCTTTTTATTAAATATTATTTTTTTATTAAAAATATAAAATAATATAAATAAGTTATTAATTAGCTATTAATAAATTATTAATTATATTTTCATTAAATTTTTTTTATATATTTATTTCAATTTTTATTTTTTATTCTATTATTCTTTATATAAATTAGATTAATAATTTTCTCTAATCTTATTGAAATAGCTTAAAATAATACTTTAAAATAATAGCTCAAAATAATAATTTAGAATAATAGTTTAAAATAATAATTTAAATCAATAATTTAAAATAATTGTTCAATATTGATTATTATAAAAATTATTCATTCTATCAATTACTTGATCAAAAATAGGAATATTTGTTTGACATCCTTTTTTTTCTACAATAAATGAAGAAACTGCAGATGCAAACTTAGCACACTTTTCAAGACTTTCTCCATTAATATATTCATATAAAAAACCAGCTCTATATGAATCCCCTGCTCCCGTAGGATCAACAGCAGGTCGGTATATGGAATCAACTTTTATCTTTTCTTTTTGAGTATAAACAATACTGCCTTCTTTTCCACAAGTTTTAACAATAATACTTGGGCCTAATTCTCTTAATCCAGCTATGTCGCAATTTAAAGAATTTTGAATTCTTTCTATTTCATGATGATTTCCAAATAGTATTGTACTATTCTTTATAACTTCTTTAAGTTTTTTTGAATCATACATGTTTAAATCTTGACCAGGGTCAAATGAAACTGTTTTTTCATTATTTTTACCTATTATACTACTTTTTCGGTTATATGTTGGATCTCCAGTAGCTAAATGAATGGCTTCACTAGATTGGATTACTTTTTCGGGAGGATCAGCTTTTAAAAATTCTTTTCCTGCCCCCCAATAAAAATAAAATACTTGGTCTTCTTTATTATTTGTCATACCAAAAGCAGTTGGAGTATCTTCAGTTTTAGACATGATCATTGATTCGGTGTTAATATTTAAATCATGCATTTTATCTAAATATTCTGATTTTAAAAATTTATTTCCTACTGCGGATATAAGTGATGTTTTAAGACCTAATTTTGATCCAACCATAGCTACATTAGCTCCTGCTCCTCCATGGAATATTTTCATTGTTTTTATAGGTGTAGATGAGTTTGGGTTTGGAAATTCTTCAACGGTCATTATATAATCTATTGCTGTATGGCCTATAACAAGTAAATCCTTTTTTTTAGTCAATTAAAAACCTCTCTTTCTTTGATTTTTATAAGATTTTAATAATGAATTAGGTTATAATATTGAAAATTAAATTGACAATATTATGATATTTTATTTGTTTTATTATTTATTTTTATTATTTATTATTATAATCTTTTTTTATTAAAAATTCTATTATATCTTTATATATTAATAAAAATAATTTTTTCCTATTGGTTTTCAATATTTTCTATTATTTTTATTTAGTTAGTTATTTAATATTTATTTAAAGATTAAATAATTATTTTAGCATTTTTCATTCATTTATAATTATGTTATATATCTATATACAGAAAATATCTTTAAAAATAGAAAAATATAAGTATTATAATGTAAATATATTTAAGCCTTGATGAGATAATAAATTCTTACATAATTTATTGTCTAATGCATGAAAAGACGAACCCATACATGAGCTTATTCTTATTAGTTTCATGAAACATTAGATGATGGATATGTAGGACATATTATTTTATTTATTTTTAATTTTTGGGCTTTTTATATATTCAAACAGTTTTTAAATCTAAAACAATTACTTAATTTGATTAAATATTATTCTTAAATTATTGTATTTTAAGTGAATTATCAAATTTAATACTATTATAATTAAAGTGATATAAATTATAAAAGATTATTAAACTCCTTTTAAAAAATACTAAGTTCTTTTTCAAACATATAAATTCTTTTTCAAATGTTTTTTAATTTTTTAAATATTTTAAATCTTTTTAAAAGATTTTTGGAATTTTTCATTTTATTTTGAATTTTTTTTAAATATTTTAAATTGATAATTTTATTTTTCTTTTCTTTGTTTTCCAAGGTCTTATCGGTACAAAACCTTCTTGAGATATTAATTCTTGGCCTTCATTAGAAAAATACTCTATAAATTCCTGGACTTCTTTTTTTTCAGGATTAATTGCAATTAAACTAATTGCATGTTTTGTTTCCTTTTCTAATACTTTATTTCCTTTAAAATAACTAGCATTTAAAAATGTGTATAATTTATTAGAATTTTGAACAATTTTAAATGCATCAAATTCTGATTTAACTATCTTAATAATTTTATAAGGTATTTTATTTTTATCAAAAGTATTCCAAGCTAATCTCTGAGCATTACCTTCTATTGATACAAAATTAAGATTTTCCATATCCTTCATTTTTTTAATTTTCATATATTCATTTTGATCATTTGAAACTAGAACTAAACTATCATATCCAATCACTGTAAAATCTAAATCCTTTTCAAATGCTATTTGTGGATCATCAAGAGCTAAAATATCAATAAATCCTTTTTCTGCTAATTTATATGCAGTAATGTCATCACTACTATAAATATCGGCTTCAAATGGGATCTCGGTAGATATAGAATCTAAAAAATTAGTTACTATATGTCCTCCTGCAATTGTTATTTTTTCATTTTCGGATACTCGGGAATTATATTTTTCATAAATATTAACTAAATTTTTAGACTTTTTAGTTAAATATGTTCGAGAACCAGATATTTTAACTATTTTAAAACCAAGTCTATCTTCAGCATTTTTTATTCTTCTATTTAAAACTGAGTGAGATATTTGAAGTTCTTTGGCAACAGCTCTCTGAGAATTCATTTCATTCAATAGTTTTAACGATTCAAATAGTTTATGGCTATAAGCTTCACCATTAATCTCAATTTCAATTTTTGGTTCAATCTTATATTTCATACAATTACTCACATTTTTATTTATTGATGATAATTATTAATTATCATCTAGATTAAGTCTCTAGCTATTATTTAAAATTATTTTTTTAGATTTCAAATTTTTATTAAATTTTAATTTTTAATAAATTATCATATTTCATTAATTAAATTTTATTAATTAAATAAATAATTTTAAATAAATTAAAATTTAATAAAAATTATATTGTACTATACTATAGAAAAATTATATATTGCACATAGTATATTAATGCAATTTCCTTTTGTGTGTTATATGAAAAATATAAAATATTATATTATTTTAATTAAAATTCATAATTTATAATTAAAAGTATAATATATAATTAAATCTATAGTTAAATATATCCTAATGGATAATATTATAATATTGGTGCAATTATGATATTAAATTGAAGATATTAGCTCATGATTAAGTCATGATATAATATAGTAATATTATTCTATGAATATTATTTCTTTATAATTTCAATTTTTAAAGCTTTGCTCATTGTGAGCATATAAATTTATTATTAATCTCTATTAAAATCAATATAATATTAAGGTTGAAGTATGAATCTAATGAAAACAGCTATTGAAGAAATTTTAAGCAATATAAGCTCTGCTACTGAACTTTTAGATGAAAATACAATAGAAGAGTTTATGAAAATATTGACAGAATCTAAAAATGTATTTGTCATGGGCGCAGGACGTTCTGGACTTGTAGCTAAAGCTTTTGCAATGAGATTAGTCCATTTAGGTCTTAGTGCATATGTTGTTGGGGAAACCATTTCTCCTGCTATATATGATGATGATTGCATATTGGCTATTTCTGGTTCTGGTGAAACTAAGACTATTGTTTCAGCAGTAAGTATTGCTAAAAATAGGGGTTCAAAAGCTTTGGCTCTCACTTCTTATCCTGAGTCTTCATTGGGAAAACTTGCTGACTGTGTTATGAAGGTTAAAGGAAGAACAAAAATTGATATAGATGATGAAGATTATATTAAAAGACAAATTGATGGAAATTATGTTTCTTTAACTCCTCTTGGTACAGCATTTGAACTAACTTCTCTCATTTTTTTAGATGGACTTATAGCCGAATTAATGCAAAAAATGGGTAAAACAGAAGATGATTTAAAATATCGTCACACAGTTTTAGAATAGATTTCTATTTTTATATATCTTTTAATTATTTTTTATTTCCCTATATTTTTTATTTATTTACTTTTTTAATTTTTATTTTACTTTTTATCAAAATCTCATTCTTTATTTGTTATTATTTTTTATTTTCTTTTTTATTTTCTTTTTTATTTTCTTTTTTTTATTATTTATTATACAATCATCATTAAATTAATAATTTATTCGTCATTATTTAACATCACATCTTCTGCCCACGAAATTGCTGCTGCTACGGTTGGAAAACCAATGGTACTTGTAATTGAGATCAATGCATGGTAAATTTCATCTTTTGTTGCTCCAGCTTCTAAAGCACGTCTTGTATGGCTATGCACAGATCCTTCTGATCTAATTGATGCACTTGCAACTAACTGTATTAACTGAACTGTTTTTTCATCAATTGGTCCTTCTCTACTTGCTTTTCCAAGTTCTTCCAATGCATTTCCATATCTTTCAAATTTTTCTCTTATTGTTTTATATTGTTTTGGTAAACTAATTTTAAAATCTCCTTTTTTGTCAATATTATATAATTATTTTATAATATTATATCATTTTATTAACATTTAAAAATTTATTAACATTTGAAATATTAAATATCGATTTATTGAAACTTATTAAATATCGGTTTATTGAAACTTATTAAATATAGATTTATTGAAACTAAAAAATTATCCTATTAAAATGAGTGTAAACATTAAATCTATCTCCTCTTATAAATCCAACTAATGTAACATTTCCTTTTTTCGCAACACTATATCCTGAATATGATGGTGCTGCATTTGAAGCAAGTAATGGTATTCCCGATCTAACTATTTTTATAACCATGTCTGCAGGCATTCTCCCACTATATATTATATATGAATTTGAAAAATCAAGATTCTTTCTTTTTGCAGCACCTATTACTTTATCAACTGCAACATGACGACTAACATCTTCTCTAACAATAAATTCGTCTTTTTCATTGTTTACAAATGCTGCTACATGTGTTCCTCCAGTTTTTTGCCAGATAATGGCATTTTTCTTGAGTTTTTCTATATTTAATATTAATTCGTCTTTTTCAACTTTTAAATGGGATGTTATAGGCTTTATTGAATTTATCTTCGATCTCCAACCACCAGCACTATCTGAAGGTAGAATTAAATCTTTTTTTTCATTATAATTATTTATTTCAACATCTATATTTGTTTCATCAATTTCAATTTTTTTTATTTCTTTTATGCTATCTATTATACCTTCTCCTACCATATATCCTATTGCAAAGTCTTTAAGAGAATTATTTATGCTTGAAAAGGTATATATGTCTTTATTATTAATCGTTAGGTTAGTTGTTTCATCGTACACAATTTCTTCAAATTTTTTAATATTTTTCCCATTTTTATAGCTAATGGCATTTATATTTCTTGTTAATTTCATTTTATCGTTTTTAATATTTTTAATAATTTTTAATAATTTTAATATTTTTAATAATTTTTAATAATTTTAATATTTTCAATATTTTTTATATTATTACTATTTATTATTCATATGATATATTTTCTAGCTAATTATTATCTGATTAAATTATTTTTGGTTAGGTTTATATAGAAAGAAATTTATACAATAGTTTGACATGTATTTAAATTCACATCGGAGAGTATAATATTAAATTCTTCTATAGGACTTAAAATCCATATATCAATCTCTAATATAATTATAATATAATTGTAATGGCATAAATTGTAAAATAATCTACTATTTTTATCTCATTAATGTTGATTTATAATTTTTTTCAAAAAATTTTTTATTTAATCTGTTATTTTGAAATAAAAATTTGTTAAATGTTTATCTATAATAAAATAATTTCATTTCGATAGCGATAAATCTTTCAAAAAATATAAAAAACTGAATTATTGGACGATATAATGAATTTTCGTAAAAAATATTTTGCATTAGCTATTTTAGTATTTTTACCAATTTTTCTATTTTTTATCTCTTTTTTAGTAGGAAGATTTCCAATTTCTCCCACTGATGTAATATTAACATTATTGAGTTTAATAAATCCTAATTTATCAGTTTCTCCTGCAATAACTTCTATAGTATTTAATATCAGATTACCTAGAATAGTAGCTGCTATGTTGGTTGGAGCTTCTCTTGCTATAGCTGGTGCGGCATTTCAAGGAATTTTTAAAAATCCACTTGTATCTCCTGATATTTTGGGTGTATCTGCGGGCTCTGGTTTCGGTGCATGTATTGCAATTTTATTTGCTGCTGGGAACTGGATGATTCAAATTTTTGCATTTATATTTGGCCTAATTTCTGTTTCAATAACCTATTTAATTTCTAAAAGTTACAAAGCTGGAGGAATATTAGTCTTGGTTTTGTGTGGTGTAGCCATATCTGCTTTCTTCAATGCTTTAATTTCAGGAGCAAAGTTTGTTGCAGATCCTACAGATAAACTGCCTCAAATAGTTTATTGGTTAATGGGAAGTTTAGCAGATGTTACTATAGAAAGATTATATGTTATAATAATTCCTATTTTAATTGGGGTAACAATACTTTTAATGCTAAGATGGAAGTTAAATATTTTAGCTATGGGGGATGAAGAAGCCCAATCTCTTGGTGTGAATCCTGGAAGATTACGGTTGATTATAATTGTTGCAGCTACATTAGTAACTGCTGCTGCAGTTTCTATTAGTGGCATAATTGGATGGGTTGGCCTTTTAATACCTCATATATCTCGTATGATTGTTGGGCCTAATCATAAACTTTTATTGCCTGCTAGTTTAAGCATTGGGGCTAGTTTTCTTTTGCTTATTGATACAATTTCAAGAACTTTTGTTTCTATTGAAATTCCAATTGGAATATTAACTGCAATTATAGGTGTCCCAATATTTTTATATTTGCTCAGAAAAGGTTATTCGGAGTGGTCTTAAGTTATTTGTAGTTTTAATCCAATTTTTTATATAAAACAACATGATAAATTTGAAGAATTAAATTTTATAATAATTAGAAAAAAATACTTTGAGTAAATATTTTAATAATTAAAGTTTTTAGTAATTAAAGTGATTTTATGGATAAAATACTTGAAATTAAAAATGCTTCATTTTCGTATGATGATGAAAAAAATGTTTTTGAGGATATAAATTTTAGCATATCTAAAGGTGATGTTTTATGTATTTTAGGTCCTAATGGTACTGGAAAAACTACTTTACTAAAATCTTTAAATGGTCTAAACCATCTTAAAGAAGGAGAAGTATTTTTGAAAGGAAAATCATTGAAATCACTTAGTTTCAAAGAAATAGCTAAAATAATAGGATATATTCCTCAGGGTCATATTCCAACTTTTCCATTTTCAGTTCTTGATGTAATTTTAATGGGTAGGTCACCATATCTCGGTTTAACAGAATCTCCTGGAGAAAAAGACATTAAAATTGCAATGAATGTCCTTAAAAATCTTAATATATCTCACATGGCTAATAGGGAGTATACTAATTTAAGTGGTGGTGAAAAACAATTAGTTTTTTTAGCTAGAGTTTTAGCACAAGAACCTGATTTACTTATCTTGGATGAACCAACGTCTCATTTAGATTTTGGGAATCAAATTAGATTTTTAGAAATTATTGATGCTCTTTCAAAAAAAGGTTTGACTATTATCATGTCCTCTCATTTTCCGGATCATGCATTTATATCTTCTAATAAAGTAGCTATAATGAAAGATAAACATTTAATTGATTTTGGAACTCCAAAAAATGTAATAACTGAGAAAAGTTTAAAATTTCTTTATAATATCGATTTGGAGTTGTTGGAAATCTCTGAAAATAGAAAAATTTGCGTTCCTATTAAAAGTAACTCTTCTTTTAATTTCAATATTTTTTCAGAATAATTTTTTTTAATTATTTTTGGTGTTAGAATGGATATTATTGATAATAAAAAGATTTTTGATGAACAATTAGAAAAAGCAGGTAAATTTCACGGAGATATTTGTGGAGGAATTGTAATAGGGACAAAATTAGCTATTTATGCTATTGGAAAATTAGGGATGGAATTAAATAATAAAAATAAAGATTTAATTGTCTTTTTAGAAATTGATCGTTGCATGTCTGATGCTGTTCAGGCTGTAACGGGTTGTTCTATGGGAAAAAGGTCTTTAAAACAAATGAATTATGGCAAATTTGCAGCTTCTTTTTATAATATTTCTACAGGCGAAGCTTTTAGAATTACTGATATAGATGCAAATTCCAAAGAAAAAATAGATGAAACTACTGAAGAAATGATTGAAAGATTTAAGAAAACCCCAAGTGAAAAATTATTCCATTTACAACCTATAGAGATCTTATTAGATAAGAATGAATTTCCAGGAAGTCCTAGAAATAAAGTTTTTTGCACATCTTGTAATGAAAAAATAATGGATGGTAAACAGGTCTTAATAGGTGGAAAAACTTTTTGTAAATCTTGTGCTGAAGGCTCATATTATAGAATTATTTAATTTTCAAATCTTATATTCTCTTTATTACTAAATATTTTTTATTAATTACAATTTTTTAAATTAAAATATTTTAATTTGTTAATTTTAAATTTAGGGCCATATTTTTTAATTATTTTTAATATATCTTCCTTAAAACTTTTTTTATTCATAATAAGTAATATTATTTCCCCTATTTTTAATTTTTATTTGCATGAATTTTATTTAATAAAATATATATATTATGAAATTTATACTGATAGTTAATATTATTTTATTACTAATAGGTGATTGTATGGGTAACATTGATAAAGAAATTCAAGAACAAATTAAAGGAAAAATTAAATCAGAAATTCAAGCTGAAATTGATGATCAGATCAAAGGTAAAGTTGAAGTTGAAGTTGAAAAACAGATACAAGAACAGATTAAAGGAAAAGTAAATGAAAAAATTGAAAAAGAAATCGAAGCTCAAATTAAGGGTGAAACAAAAGATAAAATAAATAAAAAAATTCAGGAACAAATTGTTGGCAAAGATTAATTTTTTAAGTATAATATTTTACTTACTAATATGTTAATTATTAATATTTTAATTATTAATATTTTAATTTTTTATTTTAATTTTTTATTTTACTTTTTTATTTCTATCTTAATAATTTCCTATTTTTTTATTTTTTGTTATTTATCATTTTTCTACTTTTTTGTATTTATTTGATTTTTACTATTTTATTTATATATTTTAATTAAATTTTTAATTTTTATTATTATGTTAATATAAATAAGTATTATATTATTATTATAATAATAATTATTTTAATATTTTATTACTTTTATATACAATAAAATATATTTTGTAATATAAAATTATTATATCAAAATTAATAGTTAGTAATTTGCAATTAGATACTATATATAATTGAATTAATTTTCAAATTATTCGTATATACAAAAATCAAAAAAATAAAATATTTAAAATTTTAATTTGTTTAAAATTATTATCTTTATTAAATATTTTTTAAAAATTAGTTATATTTTAATTAAAAGCTTTATATTTATTATTATTTCTTTTTGTTTGTTTTAATTAAATAATTAATGATTTTTTATAATATTATTAATTATTTACTAGGAGATTATTATTTTTGTATTATTTTATATATAAATTTTGTCTTTTGTTTTTAAAAGATAATTATTTTTATACTATCTCACAAATCATATGTTAATAATACTATGATAAGTTTTTAAAAATTCGTAACATCAGAGTATTATTGAATTTTTTAATTATATTAAAAAATATATTAAAAAATATAGAAATTTTATTACAAAAGTATTACAATAAATTTACTTAATATTAAATTAAGTATAAAATAAAATTGCATATTAGTACATTTTTATGTATTAATATGATCTAAACACAATATTTAAGAGGTTGAGATTATGGGTTCGTCTTTTAAAAGTCCTGTTGATACTGCTAAAGCTATTGCTGGTATTGCAGAACTTAAAGAGAAAGCACCATTTGGAAATGTTGTTATTTTAAGTTTCCTTGCTGGTGCATATATCGCATTTGGAGGTCTATTGGCTGAGGTTGTTACTGGTGGTATGGCTGCTGCTGGATTCCCGCCTGGACTCGTGAAACTATTTTTCGCAGGTGTATTTCCAGTTGGTTTGATGCTAGTTGTAATAGCAGGATCAGAACTTTTCACTGGAAATAATATGTATATGGCTGTTGGTGTTTTAACTGGTAAGTCAAGTTTAAAAGGTTTAAGTAAGAATTGGGTTGTTAGTTGGATTTTCAATTTTGTAGGTGCTATTTTTGTTGCTTATGTTTTTGCATATCTAGCAGGTATTCTAACTGTAGAACCTTTTATGGGTAATGCTCTTACAATTGCTCAGACTAAAGCTTTAGGTGGTGCTGAATTTATGGCAGCAGGTAAGTCTGTTGTTTCTTTAACATGGGATAAGGCATTTATCAGGGCTATTGGTTGTAACTGGCTTGTTTGTTTAGCTGTTTATTTGGCTATTGCATCTGATGATATTATTGGAAAAATTATGGGTATTTGGTTCCCAATTATGGCTTTTGTAGCTTTAGGGTTTGAGCACAGTGTTGCTAACATGTTTTTTATACCTGTGGGAATTTTCCTTGGAAAAGTAACTTGGTATCAACTATTTGTTAATAATTTAATCCCTGTTACTTTAGGTAATATTATTGGTGGGGCTATTTTTGTAGGATTCTTGTATTGGTATACTTATTTAAGAGGACAGGATCTGAGTACTTAGCTAAAAATTAAGACTATGAAGTTAAAATAAAACAGGATATATAATAAATGGAATAATTTAAGATAGCTAATAAAATTAGTTTATGATAATTTTAACGATTTAACGTTGCGATTTGACAAAATTTATTGATAATATTAATTTAAAAATAAATATTGGTTACAATATTTTAATTACTTGATTTAATTACTTAAATTAGTTTAAATTGTATTATTAAATTTTTTGTTAATAAGAATTTTATTAATAATTATTTATCAATAAATCATTCAAATTTTATTAGCTTTCATTTTTTAAAATAGGAATCCAAATTGTTAGTAATAAATTATTAAGTTTAATGTATTTGTAGTATTAATGAGTAATACTAATATAAATATTTATAATAATTAATATTATTTTTATTTATTTGGATATTATTATAGTATTCCATTAGATATTGCTTATATTACTTTATATTTAGATATTTAGTTTTTAAATTGATAATATGTTGATTTAATTAGACTTATGATAGAATAATAGAATAATATATTAACTAAGACTAATATACTAAATATTATAGTATTTAGATAATTAATTTAGCATTAGGCATTATACTATAAATTTTTTTAATTTGCTTTATATGCAAATGTTTTCAATTATCTATACAACTTTTCTTTAATATAAGGTACTTTCAATTATATTGATTCATTATAATTGATTATTTCTTAAATTGTCCTGTTAAATTTATATTGAAAAATAATTTTATTAGAATAATAATTATATTATTATATAAGTCATTTAAGACTTATATAAATCATTTAAGGAGAGTATTGAATGATTGAAATGAAATATGTTCCTACAATATGTCCATATTGTGGAACTGGGTGTGGACTTAACCTTGTTGTTGTTGATGAAAAGGTCGTTGGTGTAGAACCATGGAAAAGACATCCAGTAAATGAAGGAAAATTATGTCCAAAAGGGATGTTTTCTCATGAATTTATTCATAGGGAAGATAGGTTGACTAAACCACTTATAAAACAACCAAATGGTGAATTTAAAGAGTCTAGCTGGGATGAAGCTACAGATCTTATTGCAAATAAGTTAGGTGAAATTAAAAGTGAAAATCCTGATAATATTGGCTTTTTAGCTTGTGCAAGGTCACCAAATGAAAACATATATGTCACCCAGAAATTTGCACGAAAAGTTATTGGTACTCATAATGTAGACCATTGTGCACGTATTTGTCATGGGCCTACTGTAGCAGGGCTCGCAAGAACTTTTGGGTCTGGGGCCATGACCAATGACTTTAAAAGCATTGAAGAAGCAGATGTAATTTTTATTATTGGTTCCAATAATATGGAAGCTCATCCTTTATTTGGTAGAAGGGTCATAAGAGCTAAAAAAAATGGTGCAAAAATTATTGTTGCTGACCCAAGATTTACTCCAACAGCAAAGCTTGCAGATATTTATATGGAATTTAGGTCTGGTGGAGATGTACCACTTTTAAATGCTATGATGAAAATTATCATCGATGAAGGATTACAAGATGATGAATTTATTAAAAATAGAACTAAAAATTATCAAAGGTTAAAAGAAGTTGTTAGTAAATATGACCTTAAAAAAGTTTCTGAAATAGCTGAAGTAAATGTTGAGAAATTAGTTGAAGCTACAATGTTGTATGCAAAAGCAGATAAAGCAGCAATTGTTTATTCATTAGGTATCACTGAACATAGGCATGGTGCTGATAATGTAATGTCAACAGCTAATTTAGCAATGTTAACTGGGAATATTGGAAGGGATGGAACTGGTGTAAATCCTCTAAGAGGACAGAATAATGTTCAAGGTGCTTGTGATATGGGTGCACTTCCAACAGATTATCCGGGATATCAAAAAGTAGTTGATGTAGATGCTAAAAGGAGAGTAGAACAGAATTGGACTTGTACTTTAGATGATTGTGCACCTGGACTTACCGTTGTTGAAATGATTCATGCTGCAGCTGCAGGTAATATTAAAGCAATGTATATAACTGGTGAAGATCCTGTACTTTCAGATCCCGATACTAATCATGTTATTGAAGCAATGGAAAATCTAGATTTCTTAGTTGTTCAAGACATTTTCATGTCTGAAACTGGTAGATATGCTGATGTGGTCCTTCCTGCTGCAGGTTGGGGTGAACAAGAAGGAACATTTACTAATGGTGAACGAAGAGTTCAACTTGTAAGAAAAGCTGTTAACCCACCAGGTGAAGCTAAAGTTGACTGGGAAATTATGAAAGAAATTGCTGTTAAAATGGGGGCAGAACCAGAACAATTTACATATGAAAATGCAGAAGAAATTTTTGATGAAATGAGAGAAATTACTCCTCAATATAAAGGTATGAATAGAGAACGTTTAGAACGTCCTGAAGCATTACATTGGCCTTGTCCTGATGAAAATCACCCCGGTACTGGTTTAATGCATGTAGATACATTTGCTCATCCTGATGGAATGGGAGTATTTGAACCTGCAGAATATATTGGGCCATCTGAACTTCCAGATAAAGATTACCCTTTAATATTAACTACAACAAGAACATTATTCCATTATCATGCTAGTATGACTAGAAGATGTAAAACTCTTGACAATGAGTTGCCGATGGGCTATGTTGAAATTCATACAAATGATGCTAAAAAGTTAGGTATATTAAACAGGGAATTTGTAAAAGTTAAATCTCGAAGAGGAGAAATTGAAATTTCTGCAAGAGTAACTGATGATATAAAAGAAGGAGAAATTAACATACCAATGCATTTTGCAGAAGCTTCAGCGAATAGGTTAACTACTTCTAAAGAACTTGACCCTAAGTCAAAAATGGCAGAGCTAAAAGTTTGTGCTGCAGTTGTTGAAAAAATTGAATAATGGGTAACTGGTTAAGGAAGTGATTTGAAATGTCAGTAAAAGTTAATGATATGTGTTATATGTGGTCTGCTGATGATGATTTAGCTAAAAAAGGTGAATATGGTGGTGCTGTAACTACATTAATGAAATATATGCTTGAAAATGGGATAGTTGATGCAGTTTTGGCTGTTGAAAAAGGAGCTGACCTTTATGATGCTGTTCCTACTTTGATAAATGATCCTAAAGATATTGAAAAATCTGCGGGCTCTCTTCATTGTGGTACTCTAAATATTGCTAAAGTTGTGGAAAAATATCTTGATGGGTTACATGATATTAAAGTAGCAGTTACATGTAAACCATGTGATGCAATGACTATACGGGAGCTTATCAAAAAAGGAAGAGTTTTAGAAGATAATTTGATCATGGTTGGTGTTAACTGTGGCGGAACAATGCCTCCTGTCAAAACAAGACAAATGATTGAAGAAGTCTATGAAATGGATCCAGATAAGGTAGTTAAAGAAGAAATAGCTAAGGGAAAATTAATAATTGAAACAGAAAATGATGAAAAATCATTTGGTATTGATGAACTTGAAGAAGAGGGGTTAGGTAGAAGATCTAACTGTCAAAGATGTGAAGTCAACATACCTCAAATGGCTGACATGGCTTTAGGTAACTGGGGAGTCATTGGTCCATTAGCTGGAAAAGCAACATTTGTTGAAGTTTTCTCAGATAAAGGTGCAGAAGTTTTAGATAAAGCTATAGGTGCTGGAGTAGTGAATATTGAAGAAGCTAATCCTAAAGGAATCGAAATCAGAGGTAAAATTAATCAATCAATGGTTAATTTGGCTAATAAATCTAAAAATTTTGCTTATGGGGATATTAAAGGAGATATCCTTCAAGTATTTGCAGAATATCAAGATGAATTCTCTAGATGTATGAAATGTTATGGTTGTCGTGAAGCTTGCCCTATATGTTACTGTTCAGAATGTTCTTTAGAATCTAATGGTCCTGAATGGCTTACAAAGGCTTTAATTCCTGCAGCTCCAATGTTCCATTTAGAAAGAATGATTCATATGGTAGATTCTTGTACTAATTGTGGACAATGTGAAGAAGTATGCCCTTCTGAAATTCCCGTAGCTAAAGTATGGGATACTATTAATGCTAAAATACAAGAAGTCTTTGACTATTATCGTGGTGTAGAAGATGAATTTGGTGGAGTTGTTTCTCCATTAACCTACTATCAGGATAAAGGATTGAAAGATTGAGTTTATTAATAATATTAAATTAGAAAATATTTTTAATATATTGTATTGGTAGATGTTACTCTAATAGGAATTATGTAATTTATATTAAGATATTTCTATATTAGAATCTGATAGATTTTTCCTATTAGATTATTTTTCTACTATTTTAATTAAAAAAATTATTAATTTTTAGTTGTAAAATTGGATATAACTAAAATTCATAATTTCAATGACTAAAATTTGGATTTCTATAAATTTAAAATGGCGAGAAAATTTATATTATTTTAAATTTGGTAATAAAATTATTTATAGTAGAAAAATTTTTTTCAGAAGAAAATAAGAATTAGATATTGGAAATAGGTACCCTCTTTAATAATATCAGAACCGCTCATCTGATTAATTAAGATTTCATCATTTAAATTTATCAATGTCTTTATTTTATTTTTCTTCTTTTTTTATTTAGATTTCAAAAATATTAAGTTATCATTGTCTTTGTTTATTAATTTAAAATGTTTTTATTCATTATTTTCATTATTATTTTTAACTATAATATTGGGTATGATAAATTTAATATTAAATAAAATATAAACTATATATATTATAAACTAAAAAATTATCTAATCAAAAAATTTTATAAATAATGTATTATGTATAATTAAAATAAAAATTATTATCATAATAATTATTATAATTATATAAATTTACATTAATTATAATGTTTGAATTCATTATCTTTATATATATCAATAGATTTAAATTAGATTTAAATTAGATTTTTCATGTATTAAATAGTTTTCATTAGATTTGGAGAAGATATTAAATAAGTTTTATTAGATTGGGAGAGTGTTAAGATTAAAGTAATTTCTGTTGTGGGTAAGAAAAACACTGGTAAAACTTCTTTAACTGTTAAAATAATAGAAGAACTAAAAAATAGGGGTTTAAAGGTTGCCAGTATTAAACATTCTCATCATATGCTTGAAATGGATAGAGAAAACACTGATACTTGGAAACATAAAGAAGCCGGTTCTGAAACAGTAGTTGGGATAGGTAGTCGTACTTTTTTTAACATAGCTAAAGATTTACCTTTAGAAAGATTGCTATTTTTAATAAAAATAATTGATGAACCAGATTTTGTTGTAATTGAGGGGTTCAAAAATTATAATTATGCTAAAATTTCCACATCAGAAGAGATTACTGATGACTTTACTTTAAAAAATGTAGATGCATTGAATATTAAAGATTCTGAAATACCTGATCTTGTTGATTTAATTGAGAATAATAGTTATGATATAGTTGACACATTGTATACTGATATTTGTGGACTTAATGATGGTGAATCTATTGCAAAAGCTATTATAAATCAAAAAAATCAAATTAAAACTGATGATGTTGAGGTACTTCTTTCTATAAATGAAAAAGTCATTGGAGTAAACTCATTTGTAAGTAGTTTCATGAAAAATAGTATTTTAGGGATGTTAGATTCTCTTAAAACTGAAGAATATGGGATAAAAAAATTTGATAAAGTGGAACTTGTGATTGATAATGGAAACAAAGAATAATATAAAAGAGAAACTATCTCCTTTTTTAGAGGATACTCTGGATAATAATTCCTCAAAAAAAGTTCAAGATAGATATAATCGTCCCATAATTTCTCTTAGACTTTCTATAACTAATAGATGTAATATAAACTGTTTATATTGTCATCATGATGGTATGATGCCTTCCAATAATGAGATGACTCCAAATGAAATATTTCAAATTTTAAAAATTGCCAAATCAATAGGTGTTGAAAAAATAAGATTTTCTGGCGGAGAACCTCTTATTAGGAAAGACATAGTTGAAATAATTGAAAAAACTTCTTCTTTAGGATTTAAAGATATTTCAATAACTACCAATGGGATTTTTTTAGCTAAATATGCTCAGGATCTTGTTAATGCTGGTTTAAATAGGGTTAATATTAGTTTTGACACATTAAATGCTGAAACTTATAAAAAGATTACTACAAAAGATTATCTTAAAGAAGCGAAAAAGGGGGTTTTAAAGGCAGTTAAAGTTGGTTTAAATCCAGTTAAGCTCAATATGGTTGTCATGAAAAATATTAATAATGATGAAGTTATGGAAATGTTTAAATTTGCAAAAAATAATGGTATTGTTCTTCAACTAATTGAATTAATGACATCTGAAAATTGTGATGATAATGCTTTTAGTGAAGAATATCATTTTGATATTAGTTCAATAGAAAAAAATTTGGAAAAGATAGCAAAAAAAGTTAGAACTCGTAAGTTTATGCAAGATAGGAAAAAGTACTTCATTGATGATGGTGAAATTGAAATTGTTCGCCCAATGGATAATACCAAATTTTGTGAAAATTGTACTAGGCTTAGAATAACTCCAGAAGGAAAAATTAAACCTTGTTTGCTTAGAAATGATAATCTCATTGATATAATTACTCCTTTAAGAGAAGGTGCTTCTGATAAAACTCTTCAAAAAATATTCTTAGATGGAATTAACAATCGAAAACCTTTTTATACTAATGAAAGCCAATAAATATTCTATTGCTTTTTTATTTATTTTCTAATAGGTTTTATATTATAATTTTTCTACTAATTAACAATTTTTCAGTAACTAGTAATTTTTTAATAATTAGTAATTTTTTTGTTTTAATGTTATATTATTATGGTGTATAAATTGAGTGAGGATAATTTTAATCAGGGCAATAAATTTAGAGAATATATATTTTATAGTATAATTACTGGCGTCATTTCTGGTTTTATTCTTTTTTTCTTTAGATATTCCTCTAACTTTTTAATGGAACTTTCTAAAGATTTATATAATTTTTTCTCTTTAAATATTAATTATGCTCCTCTATTTTTTATATTATTATTTGTATTAAGCATATTAATGTATTTTAATATTAAAAATGTTAGAGAATCTTCTGGTGGTGGTATATCAAGAAGTATGGCATTAATTGGAGGATCTATAAATTTTCATGATAATTTAAAAATAATTATTGCAACAACTTTGGGTAGTTTTTTAAGTTTTTTTGGAGGTTTATCTTTAGGTGCTGAAGGACCTTCTGTTTTTTTAGGAACTCTTATTGGAAATGAGATATTTAATAAGTTAAATATTTTTAATTCTCATCTTAAAAAAGTAATTCTAACAGTTGGGTCAGCTGGAGGGTTTGTTTCTGCATTGGGTACTCCATTATCTGCAATATTATTTTCCATTGAAGAAAACCACACAATTTCTATAATTGATTTAAAAAACAAGCATACATTTTATTTAATTATCTCTATTATTATTGGTGGATTGTCTGCCGCTTGTATAGTTTATTTATTATGCTATTTGTTTAATATTAATTTCATACTTTTAGATGTATCTGGAAATATTAATCTAAATTTAAATTATATTTATATTCCCATTATAATTGGTGTTTTTATAGGTTTTTTATCCTTAATTTATAATTTAATTATTAAAAACTTCCTAATATTCTTTCTTAAACTCAAATCTAATAATTATCTGTCTTTTTTGTTAATAACTTTAGCTTTCACGCTATCTGGATTTATTGGGTTATTATTTATAGATACATCTGGAAGTGGAATAGATATCATATTCCATATTTTTGAATTTAAATATTTTTTATATGCTTTAATTTTTATTCTAATTATTAAAATATTCCTTATAGGATTTTCAACCGCTACTGGATCTACTGGGGGCTTATTTTTACCTATGCTTGTAGTTGGAGCATTAATTGGTGGAATAATTGCAGAATTTTTGATAATTGGAGGTTTAAATAATTCTTATTATGGTACAATAGTTATAATTTCAATGATAACATTTATGGCTTCTAGTGTAAAAACTCCTATTACTGCATTTATTTTTTGTTTTGAGATAAGTGGTAGCTTTTCAACTTCTTTATTTTCTATTCTAGCTATTGTTATATCTCTAATTATTTCTAACTATTTCAATGGAGAATCTCTAAATGAAAGTATTTTAGATATAAGTCTAGAAAGACATAACTTAAATAAAGAATCAATTTCTAATCAAAAATATATTTGACTTATTATATTCTATCATTATTCAACTAAAATTTTTAAATATTATTTTTCATATATTGATATCATAAATTTATAATAAATTAATTTTTTAAATAAATTGATTTTAAAAATTATATTTAAATTTATTTTATCTATTTAATTTTTATTTATCTATAATTTTTTATTTAATTTTCTTTATATTTTTATCATTTAGATATATTAATAAAATATTTTTGGAACTCCTAATTTTTGTTTCATTTTTTGAAATTTTCTATTTTTTCAAAATCTTTATATTTCTGAAATATCTTATATTTAAACTTATATTATTTGAATATAATTTTAAATCATTTTTTTCAATTTAATACAGCTATTAATCGTCTTATTCATTATTTGCTTTATTTTAATCATTTTTAATAAATGTCCACTGTGTACTAATTACACTTTATTATATAAATCTTTCTACATATGTCTAGTAGATATCTTTATATTAATAGGAATTAAATGTGTATATAATACACATGGTGAGAGAGCATGCCAAATCATATTGCTTCTGGTCTTAAATACTTAGCTGCAATTGAGCTGAAAAAACAAGGTTTTAATCAGCAAATGATTGCAGATGAACTTGATATCGATCGTTCAACTGTTTCTCATTATCTTAATGGTCGAAATTTATCTTGGAATTCTATCGAAGTAGCTAAGGCTATAACAAATATGTGTCCCAAAGATTTTTTAATTATGACACAAACTTTGTTTAAAGATGAGCAAAAAACTCGTAAAATTACTCTAATTTGTAAAAATGGAGATTACTGTGCAGAAGTTTCAGATTCATGTATTGGCTGTGGATTGTGTGTAGATTTGTGCTTAATGAAGGCTGTCACTTTAGACTCCTTGAAAGCTCATATAGACTCCATTTACTGTTGTGGTTGTCTCCTTTGTGAAGAAGGTTGCCCAACAAATTCTATAAAAATTTTGGAGGTAAAAAATGATCGCGAATACGAAAGAAGTTAAAGATGAAGGCTTTGACATTAAAAGATCAGCAGAAGAAGTAAGAAATTTATCTTTCAAAGATCATGTTTGTATTGGTTGTGGGATATGTGAGTCTACTTGTCCTGTAGAGGCCATATCTGTTTCTGATATGGGACCTATTGTAAGAGAAGAAGTAGATGTTTCTAAAATCGATATTAATGAAGATAAATGCGTTCTTTGTGGTATGTGTAGTGGTTTATGTCCAGTAAATGCTTTGGACTTCACTATAGATAATGAACCTATTTCTGCTATTGCTTCATATCCTCATTATGTAGCATCTGCTGAAATTGATGATGATGCTTGTATTTATTGTCAAAGATGTGAAATCGCATGTCCAAGAGATGCTATAACTATAGCTAGATCTTTACCAGAAAGACCAAACTTAGTTACAGGTGAAATAGAAGTTGATGAGGATACTTGTATTCATTGTGGAATATGTGATGAGATGTGCCCAGCTGATGCTATAGATGTTGATAGGACTCCTGGTGCAGAAAATATTGATATCGACAAAGATAAATGTGTATATTGTCTAATCTGTAAGAAATCATGTCCTGTGGATGCAATTAAAGCAGCTTGTCGGATTTGTTCTTATGGAGAATATGATATAAATCCTGCGGATGCTGTAACAACTGGAAGTTCATTTATTGATGACGAACTTTGTGTTAAATGTGGTTGGTGTGAAGAAATTTGTCCAGTAGATGCAGCTAAAGTTAAAAAACAATATGAAGGAACTTTAGATGTTGATGAAGATAAATGTACTGTCTGTGGAACTTGTATTGATGTATGTCCTTGTGATGTTTTATCATTCCCTGAGTCTCCTGGACCAGCTACTATGGTTGATAAAATCAACAAAGATGAACAATATTGTATACACTGTGGTGCATGTGAGAGAGCATGTCCTGTTGATGCTATAGATGTTAAAATTACTAATGTTGATCACACTCCAACTAAATCTAAATCCTGGATAGAGAAATTTGAGGCTTTAAAAAACTAATAGCTATAATATAGCTATTTTATTATTTATTTGGTGATTATATGGAACTTAAAGTAAATCAAGATAACTGCCTTGGATGTGGGGTATGTGTAGTTGCATGCCCAGTAAATGTTTCAATCAGTAATGAAGTTGCTGGTGGGCATGGATCTAGAACAGAAGAAGTAATAATGATGGTTGAAAATGGTGTTATTAAACTTTTTAGTGAGGACAAATGTACTAAGTGTGGAACTTGTCAAATGTTTTGTCCTGTTGATGCCATATTTTTAGAATAGAGGTGCTAATTATGACATATATTGAAAAACCACCTGTTCCAAATGTTGTTAAATATGATGAACCTATGGCAACTAAGAGAAATAAACTTGAAGTTATGCTAAACACTGGGTCTGATATTTATCAAGGAGCATGTAAAAAGAGAGGTTCTACTTTAAAAGATGAATATAGACATGCTTCTGGTACTGCTTATATGGATCCTAGAGATATGGCAAGATTAGGTGTTAAAAATTGGGATACTGCTTTAGTGAAGACTGCTTGGGGAGAAGTTGTAGTTTTTACAGCTCATTCCAGGGATGCTCCTCATGAAGGCCAAATTTTTATTTGTAAAGGGCCATGGGCAAATGTTGTTGTAAGTCCTGAGACTTACTGTTGTTGTGACCCTACATATAAAGGGGTTGAAGCAACCATTGAAAAAACTGATAAAGAACCATTACTTATGGCTGATTTAATGGCAGAAGTTTATATGAAATATGATAAAGATGCCGAAAAATCTACTAATTGTCTAACTGACAAAAGAATTAATGTAGGTATAACCAAGCCAGAAGAATAAATAGGAGATGTAAATATGGCATATGAAGAACCAATTACAGACTATGATGAAATAGTCGAAAATTGTACTTGTGCTTTCTGTGGTTGTAATTGTGATGATTTGGCCTATTTGGTTAAAAATGGGCATGTTGTTGGAGTAAGACATGCTTGTCGTTTAGGTGCAAGTAAAGTTATGGAAGATATGGATCAAAGATTATTGGTTCCTATGATTCGTAATGAAGAAGGAGATCTTGTTGAAACTGACTGGGATACTGCATTGGATAAAGCTGCAGAACTTATTGCTGGTGCTGTAAGGCCAGTATTCTATGGATGGAGTGAAACTTCTATTGAAACCATGAAACATGGTATTAAATTAGGAGAATTAGTAGGTGCAGTTTTAGATAATCAAGCTACTATTTGTCACGGGCCTTCTCTTCAGGCTGTTCAAAATGCAGGATATCCTGTTAACACTTTAGGAGAAGTTAAAAATAGAGCAGATATGATTGTATTTTCTGGAAACAACGCAATGAATTCTCATCCAAGACATTTAGGAAGATATTCTGCTTTCCCTAGAGGATATTTCAGAAAAAGAGGAAGATTTGACAAGACTGTTGTTACTATGGATCCAAGATATACAGATACTGCAAAGATGTCTGATATATGGGTAGGATTCGAACAAAATGGGGATTATGAATTTTACAATGCTATGAGGGCTGTTTTAAGAGGTAAAAAACTTAAAAAAGATGTAATTTCTGGAATTCCTAAAGAAGATATTGAAGAGCTTGTTGAAGCTATGAAAACTACTCAATATGGTTCTCTTTTCTTTGGTTTAGGATTAACTCATACTTTATCTAAACAAAGAAATATTGATATTGCGATTAATTTAATCCAAGATTTAAACAAGTTTACCAAATGGAATCTAGTTCCTATGAGAGGACACTTTAATGTTAATGGATTTAATATTTTCATGGCATTTGAAATGGGATTCCCATATGGTGTTGACTTTTCAAGAGGTTATCCAAGATATATGAATGGTGAAACTAACACTATTGATTTATTAACAAGACAAGAACCTGATGTTTTTATGGTAATAGCTGCTGATCCTGGAGCTCATTTCCCTGGAGGCGCTAACAGACATTTAGCTAATATCCCTGTTATACAAATTGATATTCATTGGGGGCCATCTACAGAACTTGCTGATATTGTTCTACCTGGTTCTTTCATTGGTGTAGAAGCTGCTGGAACTAGTTATAGGATGGATGGTGTTCCAATTTATATGAAAAAGGCTATCGATAAACCTGAAACTTGTAGGGATGACGAATGGATTGTTAGAGAACTCCACGAAAGAGTTCAAAAAATTAAAGGCTCACAGATGGCTGCTAAATAAATAGGTGATCTAATGGAATACATAATTAAAAATGGTATCGTTTATGATCCTACTAATAAAGTAGAAGGGGAAAAGAAAGACGTAATGTTTAAGGATGGTAAAATTGTAGACAGCGTTTCTTCTGATGCTAAAGTGCTTGATGCAACAGATAAAGTTGTTATGGCTGCTGGTGTTGATCCTCATTCTCATATTGCTGGGCCAAAATTAGTTGTTGGAAGATTATACAGGCCTGAAGATTCAAGAAGGGGTGTTAAACCTAAAACCGCTACTACTCGTGCAGAAACTGGATTTTCTATTCCAAGTTGTCCTGCAACTGGTTACAGATATTCAAGAATGGGGTATGGAACTGTTGTGGAAGCAGCTATGCCTCCTTTAGAAGCAAAACATACTCATGAAGAAATTTTAGCAATTCCTAATCTTGATATCCCAGCATTACCTTTGTTTGGTAATAACTGGTTTGTATTAGAATATGCAAAAGAAAAAAATATTGATGATTTGGCTACTTTTATATCTAAATGGTTGAAAATTACAAGAGGTTATGGTGTTAAAATTGTAAACCCTGGTGGTAGTGAAGCTTGGGGTTGGGGTATGAATGTACATGGGTTAGATGATCCAGTCCCATATTGGGATGTCACTTCTCGTGAAGTTATTCATGCATTAGCAGAAGCTAATGAAAAATTAGGACTTCCTCACTCTATACATCTTCATCCTAATGATTTAGGACATCCAGGTAACTATAATACTACAGTAGACACCATGGATCTTATTAAAGACATATCTAAAAATTCTCCTGTAAGAGATCAAACTGTTCACATGACTCATATTCAATATCACTCTTATGCTGGAAACAATTGGAGAGACTTTGAATCTGGTGCTGAAGAAGTTGCAAAATTTATTAATAAAAATGATTATGTTACTTGTGATGTTGGTCAAATTACATTGGATGAAACTACTACTATGACAGCAGATGCTCCTATGGAATTCGATCTTCACCAATTAAATGGCCTTAAATGGGCTAATAAAGATATTGAACTCGAAACAGCTGCTGGTATTGTACCATTTATCTACTCTGGAAGAAACAGTGTACACTCTGTTCAATGGGCTATTGGTCTTGAAATGTTCTTGATGGTAGATAATCCATGGCAAATCATGTTAACCACTGACAGTCCTAATGCAGGTCCTTTCATAAGATATCCTAGAGTAATATCATGGTTAATGAGTAATAAACGTAGAACAGAAATGATAGAAAATGGGGAAGTTCATAAAGCTGTTGGAAGAAAATCTTCTCTTGCAACTTTGGATAGGGAATATGATTTCAATGAAATTGCTACTATTTCAAGATCTGCACCTGCTAAAGCTTATGGGTTCACTGATAGGGGCCATTTAGGTGTTGGAGCTAGAGCTGATATAGCGGTATATGATATTAATCCTAATGATATTGATCCTTCAAAAGAATATGAAGCTATTGAACATGCATTTGGTAATGCTAATTTAACTGTTAAAGATGGTCAAATTATTGTTCAAAATGGGGACATTGTTTCTACTAAAGAAAGTCAAACTATTTGGACAAATGTTAAAGGATTAGAAGAAAAAGAAGATGCACTTATGGAAAAAATCATGCCAACATTTAATAAATATTACACAATTAAATTTGAAAATTATGTGGTACATGATCATTATGTGCACAACCCAATTGAAGTCAATATCCAAGCAGGTAAATAGGAATTAGAGGTGTTTAATTTGAAAACTATAACTTTTAATCAAAAGAAAACTTCTCCAATAGCACTTGAATTTGATGAATTAATCCCTGACAAAATTTATGGTTGGGAAAAATCCGATTTTGAAAAATATATGGTGCCTATTGGAAATTCCAAGTTTCCACTTTCTGACTACTTTGATGTAGAAGTGGAAGGAGAAGCTGAATCTCCTGCACAAGTTAAAATGATTCTTAATGGGGATTTAGGTAGAGTTAAATATATCGGTACTAAAATGACTGATGGTCAAATTATTGCAAACAGTAGCGTAGATCTTCATTGTGGTGCTGAAATGGCTGGAGGTAGTATCCTTGTTAATGGTGATGCTGAAAGTTATGCTGGCAGAGAAATGACTGGTGGGGAATTAGAGATTATTGGTAATGTAAAAGAATTCTGTGGTGCTTCTTATATTGGTGATTGGAGAGGTATGACTGGAGGAATCATTACTATTCATGGGAATGCTGGAAAACAACTGGGTGAATGTTTGACTGGTGGAGAAATACATGTTAAAGGTAACTGTGATATTCTCGCTGGTATTCACATGAACAAAGGCCTCATTCAAATTGATGGTGATGTAACCAGATGGCCAGGTGGTCAGATGCAAAATGGTGACATTGTTATCAATGGATCTCTTTCCAGGTTCCTTGAAGGTTTCGAACAAGAAGATTTTGTTAAAAATCCAACCATCTCTGGAAAATCTTTCTCAGGAAACTATATAAAGTTTACAGGAGATATTGCTAGAAATGGTAAGGGAAGTCTTTGGTTAGCTGCAGAGAAAAATAGACATTTACTCTACTAATCAATTTTCCTTTTTTTATTTTTTTTATATTTTTTATTTATTTTAACATGATATTTTTAAAATTTTGAATATTATTTAACTTTTTGATTTAGAAAATTTTATTAAATTTTCATATTTTGTAAAATTAGGGATATAAAATTTTATAATCAATTAATGGATTTAGTTGTATAATTTAAAAAATATGATATTAAAATTAGTAATGAATTCAATTTATTAATAGAATATTAATTAGATATTTATTTAATAAAAACTAATAATTTTAAAATTTTGAATATTATATTAAATATTATTTTTAAATAATATTTGATATATTGTGTTTAACTACTCTAAATATTAAGTGATGTTTATGAAAGAAGAGATTGTTTTAAAGCCTGATGAAGCTTTAGAATATGTTAAATTAAATGTAAAGGAAGAAGATGTATTAGAATTGTCTTATAATCGAGTTTACGCTCCAGGGGATGTTTTAAGCATACAAACTGAAGAAGAATTTGGGGAAGAAAATATTATTGTTTCTTTACATTTAAATGGTGAACTTGTTAGTGATGTTGTTAGGGTTAATTTGAATGATATTAAAGATGATTTGTTAGAAATAGGACATATTACTGATGAAAAAGAAACTATCATTGTTATAAAAGATTAATCAAACTATTTATAATTACTGGGTGAGATTATGAGTATAAATGAGCTTGAAATGGATTGTGATAAGGCTATTGAATATATTAAAGAAAATGTTCGGGTTTATGATATATTAGAACTTTCTTATAATAGAGTTTTCACTCCAGGTGAAGTCTTAAATATTGATACTTCTGAATATAATGGTAAAAATGGTTTAAAAGTTGTTATTCACGTTTCTGAGGAAACTTTCACTTCTACTGTTGAAGTAGATCTGGAAGAGGTTAAGGAAGAATTAATTGAAGTTATTCATATTCCAAAAAATAATAATGAAAAAACCATAATCTTAATTGATAAATGTGATATTTAAATGAAATTTTTAAGTAATTTAATAAGCATTTTTTAGAATATTTTAATATTTAATTTCTTCATGCTATAATTATGGACAATAAATAATTTCATTTACTATATAAATTCTAATTTTTTTATTTTTATTCTTTAATTCTTTATTTTTGATATGATTTAGATATCATTCTACAATTTATAATTTTCTTTTTTATAATTTTCTTTTTGACAGATTCTTAATTTTCAGTATTATTATTATTATTATATTTATATTTGTCAAGTATTGTAACATTTAATGATTTAAAACTCATATAAATTTCCTTATCATTTTTAATTTCAAGAACCTCTGCAGAACTTTTTGTTAAAAGCCCTCTAAATATATCTCCTCCAACATCCACACTAACTAAAACAGTTGGGCCTGTTTCTCTTATATTAATAATTTTTCCTTTCAATTGATTTTTAGCAGATGATTCAAATGATTCATTAGAAAATATTATGTTTTCTGGACGAATAGCAATTAAAATCTTTTTAATTCCTTTTTTATTTATTTTATCAACAAATTCTGTGTCTGAACTAGTGATCGTTGATCCACTGTCAAGTTTCACAATTACTTTTTCAAAGTCTGCTTCAATAACTGTTCCTTCAAAGATGTTACGAACTCCTACAAAGTCAGCAACAAAATTATTCTCTGGTTTAGAAAATACTTCATGAACCGAAGATAATTGGTGAAGTTTTCCATCTTTCATAACACCTACTCTATCTGCTAAATTCCAAACTTCATTAAAGTTATGAGTTATATGTATTACAGTTGTTTTATAATCATTCACGATTTGTTTAATCATTGAAGTTAGTTTACTTTGTGTTGTAATATCTAGTGCACTAAAAGGTTCATCCATCAATATTATTTTTGGCTCTACAATAAGCGCTCTTGCAAGTGATGTTCTTTGAGCTTCTCCTCCACTTAATGTAGATATATCTCGATGAAGAATATGTGAAATTTTCATCTTTTCAGCTATGTCTTTTATTTTTTCATCGATTTCTTCATCAGAATACTTTTTTTTAGCTCCATAAGCAATATTTTCATAAACATCCATATTTGGAAATAAAATGTTGTCTTGATATACTATTCCCATTCCCCTTTCTTCTGGATGCAAGTTGTTAATTGCTCTTCCATTTAATATGATTTCTCCTTTATTTGCTGTATAAAATCCAATTATTGTTTCTAATAGTACAGACTTTCCGCTTCCTGTAGGTCCAATGAGTACTATATATTCCCCCTCATGTATACTTAAGCTTATGTCTTTTAGACAGAAATTCCCTAAATCTACAGTTAAATTTTTTATTTCTAAATACATAAAATCACAAAATAAATAATATATTTATAAATTGCTATAAGTTGCTTTCTTTTGCATATCTTTCCATTACTGCTATGGTTATAAATGATATAATGACTAATAGTATTCCTGCTGTTATAGCCATATCAATATCTCCGGTTGACAAATTAAGATACATTGAAACAGCAAGTGTTTCTGTTTTCATTAATATGCCTCCTCCGACAAATAGTACTGAAGCAAAAGTTCCAATACATCTAGCAACTGTTATAATACTACTTGCAAAAAGTCCATTTTTCGACATTGGCAGTGTTACATTAATAAAAGTGGCAACTTCACTATATCCAAGACTCCTTGAAACAAATTCGTATCGAGGATCAATATAATTGAATGTAGAGTATAATGTTCTAACAGCATAAGGAAGCGCGACAAAAAATTGTGCTATTATTATTCCAGTACTATTGAATACTAGACTAATTCCCATACTATCAAGATAAGAACCAATACCATTTGATCCTAAAAACATTAAAAGGGCTATTCCTATGACAATTTCTGGAAATGCCATTGGTAAATCAATGATGATATTAAAAAAACCTTTTAAAGGGAATTGGTATCTGCTTAAAGTATATGCCATTGGAATACAGCATAACATAACTAATATTGCTGATACAATAGAAGTGGTTAAAGTTAGAGAAATTGCAAAAACCATTTCTTCTGAAAATAATGCGTTTATAAATCCTTTAAATGTAGGTATTAGGAACATACTCCCAATAACTACAAAAAATAGGATAGTTACAAATATAGTTAATCCTATAAATGATAATTCAAACTTTGAGCGCATTTTTTACCATCTTTTTATAATTAACTAATAAAACTATTTTTCATGATTATTTATTTATGGCTATGTATTGTAAAAAAATTTGAAGTTTAATAGTATTATCTATACTTCAAATCCCCATTCCTTCCATATTTTTTTACCTTCTTCAGATGTTACGAATTCTTCAAATTTTGAAGCAGCTTCTTTATCTTTTACAAAAGAGGTAATTCCAATAGGGACAGTACTTTCTATATTTTCATCATCTGGTATTTCAACAACTTGTATTTTTCCATCACCTTCTTTCCATACAGTCATATCTTCCCAGATTATTGTGGCATCAACTTGTCCAGTTACAATGTAAGTAAGAAGTTGATTAACAGTAGTGGTCGTAACTACTACATTGTCTCCTACTGAATCAGTTAGATTATTTTTTTCAAGAAGTTTTTGTGTAGTTTTACCAATTGCTGGACCATCTGGCTCACCAACAGCTACTTTAACTCCAGGCTTTGCTAAATCTTCAAGTGAAGTTATATTTTTTGGATTTCCTTTTTGAACAACAATCACTGGAACATTTTTTGTTACATTTTTAACAGTATTATTTTCCATATATCCATTATTCATTGCATCTTCCATATATTTGTAATCTGCAGGTAAAAATACATCTCCACTTTTTTGTGTTTCAAGTGTAGCGAATAACTCTCCACTACCTCCATATTTAGCATTTACTTTTATATTAGGATATTTTTTATTAAATTCACTAATAAGATCTGCGCCAACTTTACTAAAACCAGCACCGACTAATACATCAACACTTCCTTCCTCATTTGAGCCACTATTTGTAAGTGTACCGCTTAAATATACTCCTGCAACAGCGATTGCTGCAATTATGACGATAATTAAAACTATTATTTTACTGTTCTTATTCATATTATCCTTCCTAATTTTTTTAAATATTTCATTCATGAAATATTTTTCATATCGTCTGTATTTTTGTATTACCTTTTATATAAGTTTTTTTAATTAATTCTTGGTTATGCAATAATTTAACAATGTATTTTACCTAATAAAGTTAGAATAGTAAAAATAAGAACATTTTTTTGAATTTATTGTGAAGTTGTCTATGATCTTATATTATAAATTATAAAAAAATATATTTATATTATATCTATTTATTCTTATGAATATTAATATTATTAATTACAATATCATTAAGCTTATTATAATTATCTTAATTCTAAAAAAAGAGTTTTTAAATATATAATATTAATAAAATACTAAAAATAATATTTTACTTTATATAATATGGTCATAAATAATGTAATTATAAAAAATTTAATTATAAAATTAATTAATTTGGATTTTTATTATTAGTAACTTCTATTATTTATAATAAAATTTATTATTTATAATAGTTCCATTTCATCAATTTCAATTGTTCCTTGAACTGCTTTAATGTCAACATCGATTCCACTTTCTTTAATAGCGGCTATTTGGTTTAATCCACTACCTGTGACGAATCCAAAATTGTAACTATCTACTTTTGCATTATAAATAAGTTCTCTAGGTTTACCTATTTTAAAAATAGGTAATTTTATTTTTGCCATTCCATCAAGTATTTCTTTACTTTTTTCTCTTGCAATAAATGGAACTTCTTTTATTGATGCTAATATTCTTTTTGAATCATTAATATCTAAATTATAATCATCACTGCTTAAATGATTCTCATTATAATTTGATTTGTTAAGAACATAGGTCATATTTTTAAAAATGAATATTTCATGGGGGTCTATTGAAGAACCATCATATGAAATTAATTCTGTAAAGAAAGGACTTTTTCCTATTTCTAATACTCCTCCATATTTGGGGGTTGACATTATGCCTTTATTAATAAGTATTCCATCAGTTGACAAACTACAAACTGTTGCTATCCCTATTTTATTATCTTCATAATATTTTGTTCCTTTTTCAGGTTCAACTATCTTATAATAAGGACTTAGATACCTTTTGGATAATTTATAACTTTTACGCATTATTTCTATAGACTCATCTAGGTCTGATTTATTTACATATGATAAATTACTTATTAAAGTACCTTGGCGTGTTTCAACATCAAAATTAACATTTTGAATAAGATTCCATGCTTTTGAAAGTAAAAAGGAAACTTTCAATTCTTTTTCTTTAGCTGAAGGTTTTAAAATGCAATTTTGAAATTGATTTTCAGTATTCTTTGTAGATTTTTTTCTTTTTCTGCTAAGAACATTATTCACGGGATTTAATTTCTCAAAATTAGCCATTTCATCGCTTATTTTCATTTCAACAGGATATTCTAATTCTTTTAATGCACAGAGAGGAGTTATTCCTGCAATAATTGCAATACCTGCCATGCTCTCGTTTACATTGATTCCTAAAACTTTTTCTCCACCTTCTCCCATTGAAATAATTCCATTTATTCCAATTTTGTTTAATTTACTTAGAATTGATTTAGTTTTTTCAAGAGAATCTTTTGGTATAACTCTAAAATTAGCAGGTATAATTCCATTTCCTGTTTCAATAACATCTAAAACTGAAGTCATTCCATCTGCTATAAACGCATTTATGGGGGTAATAGATGTCTTTTTATAGGATATTAATTCAGTAAACCTTTGAGGAACATAATCTTTAACTTTTATAAGTCCTCCATAAATAGGTAAACTAGGAATTCCTTTTTTCAAAAGCATTCCATCAATTGTAGTTCCACATATTGTCCTTATTAAATATTCTATTTTATCGGTGCCTTCAATATTTTTTTTCTGCAGACCTATGCATGGACTTATGCTTAATCCAGATGAAAAAACATTTTTCATTATTTCCATAGGATTATTTTCTTTTTTATCTAATTCAGAGCCTTCTAATGTCAAACTTGAAACATTTACTACTAAATCTCCTTTTTTTGTCTCATAGTCAAAATTAGTTTGATATATCATTTCTTCAAACTTTGAAAACACAAAATCCACATGATCATATATAAGTCCATTTTTCAGCTGTAATTTTCCATATGGGGTTAATTTTCTTCCAGAATATCCAACTTTTTTTGTAAATCCTTTTTCATCAAGAATCTGCATATGATAACGAATAGTCCTTTCTCCTAAGTCGTAACCTCTGTTTATTAACTCTTTTGAAACAACTCTAGCACCAACAGGTTTTTCATATTCATTTATAATTCTCAATATTTCAATGATTTTTTCTTGTGATTCTGACATAAAAAACTCCTAAGAATCAGGGTATGCATTATAGATAATAATAATTAAATAATATTATAAAATTATAATAATTAAATAATAATATAAAATTATGCCATATATTATGATTTAATTATTAACTAATTATATTATTTAATTATTATCTAACTATATTATTTAACTATTTAAATTATCTAATAAAAAACAATTATTTATAATTAGAAATATCAAATATTATTTTAAATTATATTATTAATAATAATTTTAAAATAAATAAAAAATTAATAGTAGTTATTTAAAGAATATTGATATATAATATTTCTTTAAACCTCTACTATATTTAATTTATTAGATATAAAATATTATATCTATTTGTCATATTTGGCTTTAAATTTTAAATCTAAAGACTCATATATCTTTTTTGTTCATAACCGAATACTTGTATCCTATATTCGTCCCATTCTGCATATTTTGAAGCTAAGAATTTTTCACTTATGTGGGATCCAAGTCCTTTTTTAAGAACTTCATCTTCCTCGAATGCATGATATGCTTCCCATAAGCTTGCAGGTAGTGTGTTAATACCTTTTTCTTTAAGTTCTTCATCTGTTAATTTATAGATATTAAATTCTGCAGGTTCTCCTGGGTCTATTTTATTGTTAAGTCCATCTAAACCAGCTTCTAACATTGCTGCAAATGCAAGGTATGGA
The DNA here is from genome assembly GCF_937881195.1 of uncultured Methanobrevibacter sp. GTDB lineage: Archaea > Methanobacteriota > Methanobacteria > Methanobacteriales > Methanobacteriaceae > Methanobinarius. The sequence goes on from NZ_CALGFC010000024.1 coordinate 123,777, forward strand.
TTACATGATGGGTCAGGACATCTATATTCAATTCTTGTTCCTTTTCCACGTGCAGCTGGGATACGAATAAGTGCAGATCTATTTTTAAGTCCATAAGCAACATAAACAGGTGCTTCATATCCTGGAACTAAACGTTTATATGAATTCACAGTAGGTGCAACAACTGCAGATAAACCTGCTGAATGTTTGAGTAATCCTCCCATGAAATATAATGCTTCTTGTGATAATCCATTTTCGCTGTTTTCATCAGAGAAAAGATTTTCTCCATTTTTGAATAAACTTTGGTGACAATGCATTCCACTACCATTTACTCCAAAGAATGGTTTTGGCATGAATGTTACCATATATCCCATATTATCTACAATAGCTTTGATAGCTTGTTTAAAAGTAATTACAGCATCTGCTGTTTTTAAAGCATCGTTAAATTTAAATGCAATTTCGTTTTGTCCTGGAGCAACTTCGTGATGGCTTCCTTCTACTTCAAAACCAAGTTCTTCAAGGTCAAAAACTAGCTTTCTTCTGAAGTTAGGTCCTTTGTCCATTGGTTCAACATCAAAATAACTTGCATCATCATGTGGGATATAATTTCCTTCTTCATCTTTATCAATTATGAAAAATTCTGGTTCTGGTCCAATATTGTAATTATATCCTTTATCACTAATTTTTTCCAGTGATCTTTTGAGGGTTCCTCTTGGATCTCCTTCAAATGGGGTATTATCAGTATTGTATATGTCACATATGAATCTACATACTCCAGTTTCTTCTGGCCTCCAAGGTAAAAGTGAAACTGTACTTGGATCTGGTTTCATTATTAAATCACTATCATTTATCTCAACAAAACCATCTACAGAGGATCCATCAAATAATATTCCATCATTAAACATATCTTCTAAGTCTTCATCGCTTCCAAAAGGAATAGACATGTTTTTTGGGATTCCATTAATATCCACAAATTGCAATCTTATAAATTTAATTCCTTTTTCATTCATTATTTCAATTGCGTTTCCTATAGCATCCATTAAATCTTCTCCAATATGAAATTAGCCAACTCATAATTTTTTGCTTATTAATAGTTTTTATTTTGTTTAAAAATTCTTAAACAAGCACTAATATAATCAATAATATATTCAAAGTAATATTTTAACCAATTAATTGGACTACATAAATTTTACAATTTTCATGATAATGGTTTATTGTATTTTTATGAGATGATTGATTATATTATCATTTTGACTTTTTTGTTTTTATATTATACAATAAATAAATTAAATTATATAATTGTAATAATTAGTAGTCGGAAATAAATTTCCTACTCATGACATATAAATATTTCTAATTTATTACTATCTTACCTATAAGTATTATAAATATTCTATTTCTATTTATCTATAATATTTGTTTTGTTCATAATCCTTATAAAATTTATCTACCAAAAAGTTTTTTTACTTTTTCTAGTTCATTAGGAATATTTATCATTTGAGGGCACATATGTACGCATTCTCCACATTTTGTACATGATGAAGCATAATTCTCCTCATCAAGAAGTGAAAAATATTGCATTGAGCTTGCTTCAGGATTATTCAACATTTTAGCTATATTATACTCTTTAAAACATGTAGGAATATCTACTTTTTGAGGACAAGGCATACAATAATTGCATTGTGTACAAGGAACATCTTTTTTATCTCTATAAGCTCTACTGACTTCTTTTATTACATTCTTTTCTTCAATAGTAAGTGTATTTGGGTATGAATTGTTTGCAATAGATAAATTTTCTTTCACCTGCTCTAAAGTGCTCATCCCACTAAAAACAGTACTTATTCCAGGCATATCCCATAAATATTTAAATGCCCACTCAACAGGGCTACGTTTTATTGGAGCACTATTCCAAATTTTTTCGACTTCTGGAGGAATATTATCAACAAGTTTTCCTCCTCTTAAAGGTTCCATTATCATGTTTCCAATATTTATACTACTCAAATATTGGACTCCATTTATTCCACTTTGGTAACCTTCATCTAGATAGTTCATTTGAGTAAGAACAACTTCCCATTCATATGAATCTAAAATTTCTAGTAAGAGATCTAATTCATCATGAAAAGAAAATCCAATGTGTTTAATTTTTCCATCAGACAATGCATTGTCCATAAATTCAAAAATGTTCAAGTCAGTTAAGTTTTTCCAGTAATCTTCTTTTAAAGAATGAATTAAGTATATATCAATACTTTCTGTTTTTAATCTATCAAGTTGTTGATCTAGAAAAATATCCATATCTTCTTTCTTTTCAACTATCCAACTTGGAAGTTTTGTTGATATTAATACTTTTTCTCGATATCCTGTTGATAAAAAATCTCCTAAAAATGGCTCACTTTTTCCAGGTTCATTAAAATCAAGTGTGTGATAAGAGTAAGCAGTATCAATAATATTTATTCCATTATCAATTCCATATTTTAACATTTCGGAAGCTTCTTTTTCATCAATCCTATTTGGTTGATTATTTATAGTTGGAAAACGCATGCCTCCAAATCCTAAAATCGATACTTTTTCACCAGTTTTTCCTAAGTCCCTATAAAGCATCTTTACACCTAATATTCTTATTTTTAATAATTTTCAACATTTTTTTAAAAATTTCGTAAATTAGTTTACTTATTTATTTTTTCTTTAATTATTAAAGTTATTATTAATTGATATTATTTTTATTAATTTTTTACCATTAATTTTTATTAAATAAATTTTATTAACTTTTTTTATTAACTATTTTATTAAATTTTTTATTAATCGTTTTATTTATTATTTCAACTAATTCTCTATTTTTCATTTTTTTATTATTAAATTAAAGGATTTGTTAATTTTTTTTAAATAGTTATCTTTATTATCATATTTTCCTTATTTAATTGGAATTTTAAAATTTAATAATATTATTTTGGGAGGTATTAATTGAATATTAATAGAATTAATTAATATTATAATTTCTAATTTTTGTATAATTTATTTTAATAAGTAATAACTAATTTTATTTTGCTAATTTATTAAAATTTTTCATTTTATTATTAGTTATTATATTATTTTTCGTGATTAAAATTATTATCTTAGTGATAATTATTATCTTAGTATAATTATCATCTTATTATAATTATTATTAGTATAATTATCTTATTATAATTATATTGATTATCTAATTTATAGATAGATATTATCTTATTATACTTTTATTTGATATTTTTTATAATAAGTAGTAATTTCTAAATTATTCGGGATTATATATAGATATAATGATTATAAAAAATTTTATAAACTATTTTTAAAAAAAGAATCAATTCAATAATGGCTTAATTTAAACAAAAATAAAAATGTATTATTTCCTGGGATATAGAAGATGCCGGGAGCGGGATTCGAACCCGCGGCCTCACGGTATCCCAGGAATTAGTCAGAGCACTGCTTAAAACCCTATGAGCCGTGCGCTCTAACCAGCTGAGCCACCCCGGCATCTGACTATCATCTATCAGATTATTATCACATTTATACTTTTCGATTATTTTCTTAGATATGTCCTTATTTTAAATATATTTCAATAATAAGTCATCCTATTTAATTACATTTCACTAACTATGATATATTTATCTATTATTATATTAACTATTTTGAATGAATATTAAGATATAATGAAAAATATTATAAATAGGGAATATAAATATTATAATTGAAGTTATTGCTATATATTTCAACTTTTTATATTTAAATGGAAAATTATTTTGTAAATTATAATTGGTAAATACATAAAATAAATTAATAACTTAATTTAATTGATTTGATAGAATATAGTTCTGAATAATTATATTTTATCTTAAATTTAAATAACTATTGTATGGAGAAATGTGATGAGTAAAAATTATCAAGTATTATTTTTTATTATTATTGTTCTTCTTATTATTGCTTCAGCAGCTGCTACTAATATGTTATTTTTTGATAAAAATTCTATTAGTATTGATTATATAAATTCTGAAAATGGTGCTAATGTTAAGGAAAATATCATTTTAAAGGATAATATTATTAAATATACTAATAATTCGAATTTTACTAATTCTATAATTGAATCAGCTAAGCATGGAACTCCCGTAATTAGATTTGGAAATGGTGAAGCTCCAGTAACATTTATTGTTGCAGGGGTTCATGGAAACCAAATTCCTCCTCAATTAGCCACTTTGAGACTTATTGATTATTTAGAAAATAATAAAATACATGGAACTGTTTATATTGTTCCTTTTGCAGCTCCTAGTTTAACTGCTAGTAATGAAAAACTTTTAAATGGGGAAAATTTAAATACTGTTGCTGATGATGTAGGAACTCCTACAAATGACATTGTAACATATGCAATTAGTAAAAATTCTAATGTTGTAGGGGATTTTCATTCAACTGCTCCTGGTGCTGTACCAGGTCATAATGTAATAATGTGTTCTCAATATCCTACATATGAAAGTTATATTTATGCACTTGAAATGACTAAATTTTTAAATGAAGGTTTTGAACTTCATAAAATTGCCGGAGTTGATTATGAAGGGGCAGTTGAAGATGTTTTAAATATTGAGGGAACACCTTCTGTTACAGGATTATCCACATCCCCACATGGTGAAGTTGCTTCGGGTAGTGTTGAAAATTCTTTTAATCAGATGTTAGCTTTATTAAAATCTAATGGCAATATTTAAATTTTTATCTTTTTAGAATAATAAATTTCTTCATATTTTTAATTTTTTATAATTTATTTTATTATTATTATTTTTATCAAATTATTATTATTTTTATCAAATTTTTACCTTAATTTTTATTTTAATTAAATTATTTAATTATTATTTATATAAAATGAAATCTAAATATAAACTTAAATTTAAGATTATAATATGTGATTTTTATGAGTAAAGTAAAAAATATGAATTTAGCTGATGATGGTATCAAGAAAATTAAATGGGTTCAAAAACACATGCCAGTTCTTGAACACATTAAAAAAGAATTTGAGCGCACAAAACCTTTTGAAGGAATAACTATTGGGTCTTGTCTTCATCTTGAACCTAAAACAATTAATCTTGGATTAACTCTTCAGGCAGGAGGTGCAGAAGTTGCAATGACTGGCTGTAATCCATTATCTACTCATGATGATGCAACAGCTGGGGGGGCAGCTCTTGGTCTTAATATGTATGGTTGGAGAGAAGAAACAGAAAAAGAATATTATGAAACTATAAATGATGTACTTGACCATAAACCAGATATAATAATAGATGATGGTGCAGATATGATTCTAGTTCTCCATCAAGAGAGAAGAGAATTACTTTCTAAAGTTAAAGGGGCTTGTGAAGAAACCACTACTGGGGTTCATCGATTGGAAGCTATGCATGCTGATAATGCTCTTAAAATTCCTCTTATAGCTGTAAATGATGCTTATACTAAATATTTATTTGATAATAGATATGGAACTGGTCAATCAACATTCGATGCTATTATGGGAACTACTAATATGTTGATTGCTGGGAAAACTGTTGTTGTTTGTGGATATGGATGGTGTGGTCGTGGTGTGGCTACTAGGGCAAATGGATTAGGTGCTAATGTAATTGTAACTGAAGTTGATGCAATAAGGGCACTTGAGGCAAGAATGGATGGATATAGGGTAATGCCAACAAAAGAAGCAGTAAAACATGCTGACTTATTAATCACTGTCACTGGAAATATAAATGTGGTTAGTGGAGATGATTTTAAAAATATGAAAGATGGTTGTATGTTGGCGAATTCTGGACATTTTAATGTGGAGATTAATAGGACTGATCTTGAAAACCAATCAATATCTATTGAAAATGTAAGAGAAAGTGTTGAAGAATTCACTATGAAAGATGGAAGAAAAATTTATCTTTTAGCTGATGGTCGTCTTGTTAATTTAGCTGCTGAAAGAGGTCAAGGACATCCTGCAGAAATCATGGATTTAAGTTTCGCTGCTCAAGCACTTTCAGCTAAATATATAATTGAAAATGATCTTGATATAGGTGTAATGAAGTCTCCTGATGAACTTGATTATCAAATAGCTAGTTTAAAACTTAATGCAATGGGAATTGAAATTGATAATTTATCTGAACGTCAAACAGAATACTTAAGTAACTGGCAAGAAGGGACTTGATTATTTGGTATTATAAATTAAACTTTTATAATAGATTTTTTACATCTTATCTTTAATATATTTAATATCTTAGGTCTTATCTTTAATATATTTAATATCTTAGGGTTTATCTTTAATATATTTAATATTTTAGGTTTTATCTTTATATATTTCATATTTTAAGGCTTATCTGACATATTTAATCTTTTTATTATTTTTGAATTGATTTAACATTTTAGATTTTATTTATATAAGTTTAAAAAAATTTATTCTTTATTTATTCCTTTAATATGTCATATTATAGATTTATCGATAAAGGGGATGGCTCTACAAAACTTTTTTTAGGGGGTGTTCATGGCCGTGAAGGCGAAACTACTATTGATTTTTTTAAATCACTTTCTTATTCTGATTTTTCGATAGGTAAAACTTTTATTTATAATTTTGATAATACTAAATATATATCTACTATAAAAGAAGAATATTATGAATCAAAATTAGGTAAAAAAATTATAAATCTTATTAATAAGCATAAACCTGATTTTTATATTGAACTTCATTGTTATAATATTAAAAATCATGAAAAATTAATTTCTCCTAATAGGAGAAAATCTCAAGGTGTTCCTCCGCTTATTGATCTTGAGAATAATGTTCTTATTAGTTCTGTTTCTCCACTTATTAGGAAAAAATACTTTAAAATGGAAACAGTTTGTAAAACTTTAGAAATCCCTTGTTTTAATAAAAAATTCTATAATGAATCATATAAAAAACAGTATAATGGCAATGAAATATTGTATTTGAATAACCTTGATAAAAAGAGTAAATTATCAGTTAATACATATTTAGATATTATTAAGATATTGGCTAAAGTAAAAAATAGGGAAGAATTTCAAGAGATAATGATTAATAAATATCCAAAACAGGTGGAACTAGCTGTAAAATATGCAAAAGAAATTTTTGGTGGAGAATTTCCTCCTTTTTAGAGGTATTTTAATGAGAAATCCATGGGAATCATTAGATTTGAATATTTATGAAAAACATATGAATTTAAAAAATGTTGCACAAATTCCTCTTCTTAATAATATAATGAAATCTCAATTTTCTTATATAGATATTGATTCTGTAGCTATTTTTGGAGTAGCTGGTGGAAATGGATTAGAACATGTAAATAATAATCTTAACAAGATTTATTGTATTGATATTAACATTGAATATTTAGATGCAATAAAAAAAAGATATTCTCATTTAAATAACTTAATTTTTGAGAATTTAGATTTAAATGATAGTTCTATAGATTTAAAAGAAGCAGATTTAGTTATAGCTAATTTAATAATTGAATATATTGGATTAAATAGTTTTTTAACTCAAATAAAAAAAATTCGTCCTATTTATGTTTCATGTGTGATTCAAAATAATACTAAAAATATTAAAAATAGTTTTGTTTCCGATTCTATATATTCTGATTCTTTAAAAGAAATTTCAAAATTAGGGTTTTTCATTAATAAGGCAGAATTAATAAATAAAATGAATAAAATAGATTATAAATGCATATTAAATGAAAAATATGATTTACCATACAATAAAGCATTCATTCGTTTTGATTTTAAAAAAGTCATATAACTTTCTTATAGTTTTTTATTTTCCAAACCAATCTTCTAAACTTTTTTGGGTAGTATTAAGATTTTCCATTTTTTTTACAGCACTAAGAACTCTTTCTTGTGAAAAGTCATGTTTTCCACACAAAAATTCAATTATTTTGGTTTTATCAACTTTTTTCCATTTTATTGAATAATTTTTATTAATTTCTGGCTCTAAAAAAATATTTTTGATATCATCAATATCCATATCAAATTTAATTCCTTTCTCATTCATATAACTTTCAATATTGGAGTTTTTAACTATTTTAAGTCCAGTTTTTGCACCAATCCCTTTTATCCCTGAATTAAAATCAGTACCCACCATTAATGCAATATCGACTAATTGTTCTCTATTTATATTTAAGTCATTTAAAACTTTTTCAAGTTCTAAATATTCTAAATCAGATAAATTACCACTTATTGTAAGATTTCTAATAATTTTTTCAGCACCAAACAATAGACAATCATAATCTTGTGAAGCAACAGCCCATGCATCTCCATTTAGGACCATGTATGAAGCTTGGGCTTCACCTTCTCCAAATGATTGAACATAAGGAATCCCCATAATCTGAAGAAGCTCTTTTGAAGACTCAAGAATATATGGTGACATTCTAGATGATCTTTTTGCAAACTTCATTGCAGTTTCATCATCTCCTTCTTTAAGGGCATCTTTCCATTTTTTTTCAGCATCCTGTCTAATTTTTCGCCTTTCTTTTATTGTGTTTTCTTTATGCTCTGAAGGCTCTCCATCAAAAACATAAATAGGTTTAATTCCTTTTTCAACTATATTTGAGGTTCTGTAAAGTAGCCCACTTAAATGAGAAGTTACATTTCCTTGACTGTCCATTAATGGAGTTCCATCAACTTGGCGTATACTTGATAGAAATTGATATATGGAGTTAGCCGCATCTATTGCTATTATTTTACCATCTAAATCTTTAAAATTTATAATTTCTGGATTTACTATGTCTTTGAATTTAACTCCCATATAAACACCTTAGGAAAGCAATAATCTTACTTTTAAAATTTTTATATAAATTTTCATTCTTCGATTTATATTATTTAATTATTAGATTAAAATATATTCTATTAATTTAATAGAAAGTCTATTATATATTGTTAATCCTTATAATTTTTCAAAAAAGAGTCAATAGGAAATTTTTCTTCAATCCAAATTAATATCTCATCATTATGGATAATATTATAATCCCTACTCAAAAAATTAACATTAGTTTTAAAAATATTTTTCAATTCTTCGTTCGGATTATCTTCAATTTGAACTGATTGTATTTCTCTTCTAGATTCGATGTTGTATTTTCTTAAAATTCTTCCAATAGGAATATCTGCACTTATTAAGTCTTTTTTAAATTCTGAAGTTAATCTTTTAATAGGAATATAGGATGTTGCATAAATTAAAGGTTTAGATTCATTAAACATAACAACAACCCGATAGTTCACTTTTTCTCCTTTTTTAATATTAAGAAGCTTTGCTATATTTTCATCTGCATCTTGAAATTCTTGTTTTAATGTCTTAATTTTAATTTCACCAACTAAAACATCAAGTATTGTTGTAACAGAACCATCAGTTGCTAATAGTATTTTTTGTGTGTTTGATAATTTAAATCCTTTTTTCTCAAGTTTTCCGATCTTATCAATAATCCTAAGCTCTTTGTTATTCATAAACCTTTCCTCTTTTATTTGAATAAAATAGATATCTTAAAATTTGTTTTTAATTTTTCCATATTTCTTTTTTTCTATAAAATATTTCCTATTTAATTTTAAAAGAATTATTGATCTATTTTAAAGATCATATATTAATAAAAATTCATATATTAATAAAACACTCATATAAATAAAAAGTCATATTAATTGTAAAAATTATATATTCTCTGGACTTTCAATATATCCTTTTATAACTGAGCTAGCAACTACTCCTGCATTGGATAGATAAACTTCAGACTTAGGATCTCCCATTCTTCCTTTGAAGTTTCTGTTTGTTGTGGAAATACTAACTTCTCCTTCACTTAAAACACCCATATGTCCACCTAAACAAGGACCGCACCCAGGGTTACAAATAATTGCTCCTGCATCCATAAATGTCTTTATAATTCCTTTGTCCATTGCTATTTCATATATCTCTTTTGATGCTGGAGAAACAATTAATCTTGCATCTGAATGAATTTTTTTACCCTTTAAGACTCTTGCGGCCTGTTCAAGATCTTCTAATCTTCCATTAGTACAAGAACCAATAAAGCCTTGATCAATGTGTGTTCCAATCACATTTGATATTTTTTTAACGTTATCAACATCATTTGGGCATGCAATTTGTGGTTCCATTTCGCTTATATCAAATGAGAATTCTTTTTCATAAACAGAATCATCATCTGATTTTATAATGTCTAATTGATTAATAGATTTATTAGTTCTTTTTGTAATATATTCTAATGTATTTTTATTAGGTTCCATTATGCCGTTTTTTGCACCCATTTCAATAGCCATATTTGTGATTGTCATTCTAGAACTAACATCTAAGTTTTCAACGGTCTCACCAAAAAACTCTGTAGATTTATATGTAGCTCCATCAGAACCTATATCTCCTATTATATTTAAAATAATATCTTTTGAAGTCGTATTATCTGGCAATTTCCCATTAATTTCAATTTTATAAGATTCTGGGACCATAAACCAAGTTTTTCCAGTTGCATAAACCATAGCTATGTCTGTTGCACCCATTCCAGTTGAAAATGCTCCAAATGCCCCATAAGTACAAGTATGAGAATCAGCACCAACAATAATCATTCCTGGTTCTACTAATCCTTTTTCAGGCAAAACTTGGTGACATATTCCTTCTCCATTAGTATAAAGATTTTTGATTTTTTGTTCTTTTCCAAAATTTCTAGCTACTTTATGAAATTCTGCAGAGCCTATGGTATTTGGAGGTACAGTATGATCAAATACTATTGCAATTTTTTCTGGATTCCACACTTTTTTGGCTATTTTTTCAAAGGTTTTAATTGCTGGTGGTGAAGTCCCATCGTGAGACATAGCTAAATCTACATCAACTTCGATTATTTCGCCAGGAATTACATCATGCCCAACTTTTTTTGAGAGAATTTTTTCAGTAATATTCAATTTTAACACTCTTTAGTATTTATTAAGTCTATTTAATCATATTTAAATGTCAAATGGGCCGCGCACTGTTTTCACAATATGATTAAAAACCCCATCATCAATATATGTTCCTTCTTCTCTGTTCTTTTTAACTTCTTCAACAATTTTACAGAGTTCATCTTTTGTTACTTCAACACCGCACTGATCAAGCTTTGCTTTCACTGCTCTACAACCAGAATGTTTTCCAAGAACTAATTGTCTTTTTTGTCCAACTAATTCTGGTAAAAATGGTTCATATGTTAATGGTTCTTCAATAACGGCATCTACATGTATTCCTGATTCATGTCTAAATATGTTTCTTCCAACAATTGGTTTAGTACTATGTACTGGAACTTTAGTATATTTTTCAACAAGTTTTGATAATTCTTGGATATGTTTTATTTTAAACCCTAAATCTACTCCATAAATAAGTTTTAATGCCATTATTAACTCTTCAAGAGAAGTATTTCCTGCTCGTTCTCCAATACCATTCACTGTAGTTGATACGGCACTTCCTCCTGCAAGAAGGCCAGATATGGAATTTGAAAGAGCCATACCAAAATCATTGTGGCAATGTAAAGCTATTTGGATATTTAAAGTCTTTTTAAGTTCTTTTACAAGAAAATCCATTCCTTGTGGACTTATTGAACCTACGGTATCTGCAATATGAATTCTATCTGCTCCAAAATCTTCTGCTTTTTTATAAATTCTTTTTAAAAAATCTAAATCTGTTCGTGTAGCATCTTCTGCAGAGAAAGCAACAAATAAACCGTGTTCTTTAGCATATTCTATAGAATTCATACATACATTTAGTGCTTGTTCTCTACTTAGATGTAATTTATGTTCAAGATGAAGATCTGAAGTTGACATAAATGTTATAATTCCATCAACATCACAATCAATTGCTTTATCGATGTCTTCTTTTTTTGTTCTAGCTAATGATATTATTTGAGCATTTAAACCTTCATTGGCTATAGATTTGACCGCATTTCTTTCTTGATTAGATACTATGGGGAAACCGGCCTCAATTTGATGAATTTTTAGTTCATCAAGCTTTTTAGCTATTTCTAATTTTTCTTCGGGATTTAAACACACATCAGGTGTTTGTTCACCATCACGAAGTGTAGTATCATAAATTGTAATTTTCTTTGGAAACTTTAATTTTGCTTCTTTATTAAAGGGGCTTACATAATATTGCAATTGGTTCACCTAAAATTCAAAATGAATATTTAAAGAATCTTTTATTAAATTTAATCTCATATTAAATATTTATTAAAATAAATTATTTATACTTATTAAAATAAATTATCTATATTTATTAAAATAAATTATTTAAAAATTATTTTTGAAAGATATAAATTATTTTTATAGAATATGTTAATTATCATTAATATAATTAATTTATAACATTATACTGATTAATAATTATATGGAATATACTTAATTTATTGTAGATTAACATATTGATTTTTTATTGTAGATATACATAATTGATTTATAAAATATACTTAATAATCTATTTATAAATATATTTAAAAAAAATTCAAATAATTAATTTGTTTTCTATGATTTATATTTGTTTTTCTTTTTTTTAAAATATCTAATATCCTTTTTAATATTGCTGAAATAGCTATTATAATTAAAAAAATTTTATTAATGGATTTTTAATATTTTTTAGCTTTTCATTTTATTAAAAGAATCAAATCTATATTTCATATCCACAAATATTACATTTGAATATTGTTTTCCCTTTCATTGTCCTTGATTTTTTCATTTCTCCACCACAAAGAGGACATTTAACATCTTTATCAACAACAAAATCTTTTATTTCATTATTCATAAATAGATTTATGTTTTTGTTTATATTAATTTTTTTCTAATCTTTAATCTATCTCATATTCTCATATTTTAATATCTCAAAATATTGATGATATGGTTTAAATATCAAAAATAAGAATGAAATAGGAAGTAAAAAAATAATAAAAAAATAATAAAATAAAAATAAAATAAAAATAGAAGTAGAAATAGAAGTAGAAATAAAAGTAGAAATAAAATTAGAAATAAAAAGATAAAATAAGACTAGAAGAGAAATAATAATAAAGTATTTTAGAATTATATTTTTTTTATTATTATTTTCATTTTGTTAACTTTTGATAAATTGCTGCTTGTAATCCATGGTATTTAATCATACCTTCTACTTCTTTTTGATCATTTTCTTTATCTTCAAAGCTTATTTGCTCAATATCATGTAAACTATAATCTGATTCACGTGATAATGGGAGAATTGATCCTTTAAATAATTTGAGAACTACTTTTCCAGTTACTCTTAATTGCATATTATCTATGGCTTGGTCCATATCTTCTCTGAGAGGTTCTTGCCAAAGAGCATTATATATTAGATCTGCATATTTAGTACTCATATATTCTGAGAATAATATTTCATCTTTTGTAAGAACTAATTCTTCTAAGGCTTTATGTCCATAGATTAAAAGGTTTGCCCCTGGCACTTCATAGATTTCCCTACTTTTAAGGCCAATCATACGGTTTTCTATTGTGTCAATTCTTCCAATTCCATTTTCTCCCGCAATTTTGTTGGCTGTTTCTATAATTTCAAAAAGAGGCATAATTTTTCCATCAATAGCTATTGGTACTCCTTCTTCAAATTCAATAGCTACTTTTGTTGGCCTGTTTTTAGCATCTTCAGCAGAGGATGTCCAAGCATATATTTCTTCAGGTGGCTCATTAGCAGGATCTTCAAGAATATCTCCCTCAATTGATCTGCCCCAAATGTTTTCATCTATACTATATATTTTATCAGAAGATATGGGGATTCCATGTTTTTTTGCATATTCTTGTTCTTCTGTTCTTGTTAAATTTAAATCTCTAATTGGGGCAATTATATCAAAATTAGACATGGATCTAATAATTGCCTCAAATCTAAATTGATCATTACCTTTACCTGTACAACCATGAGCTATTGCTTTAGCCTCTTCTTTTTCAGCTATTTCAATAATCTTCATAGCTATTAGGGGTCTTGCAAGAGCTGTACTTAATGGGTATCCTTCATATACAGCATTTGATTTTATTCCTTTAGCTATATATTCATTTGCAAATTCATCTTTAGCATCGATGGTGTAATGCTTTTCAACTCCAAGGTTTCTGGCCCCTTCTTCTGCCTTCTCTACTTCTTCTTTTGGTTGACCAACATCTACACATGCAGTTATTACTTCTAGATTATATTTCTCTTCTAATAATTTAACACACACGGTGGTATCTAATCCACCACTAAATGCAAGAACTACTTTTTCCATTTATTTCACCATGATTTTTTGAAATTTAATTAAAATTAAATGATAATTATTAATAATTTATTGTTATAATGATTAATATTATCAATATTAAATAAATAATTTGATTTTTTCTTTTAATACTATTTTAATTCTAATTGATAAATTAATAATAGTATAATAATATATTCAAAATATAGTATTTTTATATTCTTTGTATTTTACAATTCTATATATTATAATATTTAAAGATAATTAAATATGCTTTGTTATAATTTAGCTGATTTAATAGTTTTTAAATATAATTATCAGATTCAAATTATTTTTATTAAATAAAAATTCTTTATTAATTATTTATTATAATATAATTTGTTAAATATAATATAATATTTTAGATTAATAAAATAGGTTATATAATTAATTATTTTAAAATTAATTACATTAAAATTATTTTTTAAATAAAATAAGTATTTATTTGTAAATTAGATATTATTTATTAAAAAATTTTTAGTTTAAACAGAAGAAAAGCCCTTAATTGGCATTTAATTAGAATAAAAGCTGAGATGACACATTATGAAAAAATTTCTGCCAATTAAGGAATGAGACCTTTTTCCAAATATTTCTCTTTTGGATGTTTTAGATTTCACATTTAATAGTTGTATTTCTTAATATATAAATGTTTAGGTATACCTAAATTATTTATATTTTATTTATCATTTTTCATATTACATAATCAGATTCAATAAATATAGATTCTATATTAAATTAGGATTGTTATAATTAATTCAATAAATTAAATAGTTCTTTAAATTTAAGTATTTCTATAATTTGAATACATATTATATTTAAATACAATGATTTCTATAATATTAATAATAATATATAAATAAACTTTAGTGGAATAATTATTATAAATAAATATCTATAAAAATTATTTTTTATTGTTTTTACTATTTAATAATTGGATAATAGTAAATTCATTATTAATTTTTTTTGTTAATTCACTAGATATTCTTTAATAATAGATTATCTTAATATTTTTTAATAATAATATTATTTTAATATAATATTATTTTAATAATTTTTAATAATATAATTTAATAATATAATATCTATATAATAAATTTTATATCTATAATTTTATATCTTAAAATATATTGTGGGAGTGTATAATTTAATAGCTTTTGAATAAACTATTCTAATAATCTGTAAATTGGGTTTTAATATACTAACTTGCTATTTTTAGTAGTTCTTAATTTATTAATTCTTAATTTTATATTTTTAATAATATTTAATAGTATTAATATGATATTTGATTAAATGTATATATGATTAAATTATCCATATTCCTATTTATTTATCACTTTATTAAAAATTTTGAAGGGGGATTTCTATTAAAGGTTATATAGGTTTTAAAAGAGGAAAAAAACAGGATTCAGTATCTTCTATTGATATAGAATCTAATCTGAAAAATTCTGGAATATTTAATAAATCTAAATCAGATACCTACTTAAAAATAGATCAGATTTCCAATGATTCTGGAGGATATGTAGCAGCTAATAGTCAAATTTTTAATAATATTCCTAATACTCCCCTTTCGATAGAAATATTAAATGAATCTATTAGAGGCACCCCTATAATTAAATTTGGATCTTCTTCTCCAAAAGTTATGATAATTTCAGGGATACATGGAAACGAATTGCCTCCTCAGATTGCAGCTATTAATCTGATTCATAAATTATATGAATTAGATAAAGAAGATAAAATTTTCGGCACTGTTTATATTATCCCTTTCTCCTCTCCTAAATCAACGATGGTTAATTCGAGATGGTTTGATGGTGTTGATTTAAATAGGGCAACATGTGTCGATGGGTCAATAACAAATAATATTCTTTCTAAGATAAAAAAATTAAATTTGAATTCAGTAGGAGATTTCCATTCTACTTCTATAAATAGTATGCCTGGAAAAGAAGGGATATTTTGCACAATGGAGCCCTCTCCAGAGAGTTTTCAGATTGCAAAATATATAGCTGATTCAACAAATTCAGAAGTTCTGTTTTATAAAAATGCAGGTAATGTATATCAAGGAGCTCTTGAAGATGAATGTAACATCGCTTTGATACCAGCTGTTACCTGTGAAGTTTTATCTCCTAATGGATTAGCTGAAAAAGAAGCTTTTGAACACTCACTTGATCAAATGGAACATTATTTATCCTATTTTGGAATAATTTCATTAGATTGAATTAACTAAATTTGCTTATTGCATAAATTTACAATTTGAAAGGTTAAACTTATTATATTTTATAAATTTATTTTTTAAAGGCATTTTCTAAATTGCATTTTTTATTTTTTATTAATCTGCTTCTTTTTTAAGTTTATATATTATCGTTATTAATTTCTAACTTTTTTATTATCATATTCTATTTTTCTCTATTTTTATTATTAATTTAGAATAAAATTCTTCTATTACTTTTCAAATGCTAACAAAATAACTATTTATATATAAGTATCAATTATTATTGAATATTTATTTATAAATAATTTGGTGATTTTATTTCTTCTTATAAGGGACATTTATTATTCGCATTTTTCATTTCATTAATATTCTTTCAAGGTCCAATATTTATTGCGCTAAC
Source organism: uncultured Methanobrevibacter sp. (assembly GCF_937881195.1). GTDB lineage: Archaea > Methanobacteriota > Methanobacteria > Methanobacteriales > Methanobacteriaceae > Methanobinarius. The sequence continues at coordinate 140,620 of NZ_CALGFC010000024.1, forward strand.
TGTTATAGGTGCTAGTTTACCCGATTTTGATCATGATGTTAAAAAGTCAAATGTATATAAAATGATTATAATAGGACTCATCATGTTTATAATTCTTTACATAACTAATCAACCTTATTTAATTGGTTTGATATTTTTGACACTCCCTATTATTTTTTATTTTTCAAAGCATAGGGGATTTACTCATTCTATTTTAGGAATATTTTTATTGTCATTAATTTTATCATTAGTCATAATAATGGGAATTTTTTTAATTTATCCTTTTTTAAATTATTTAAACATATCAAATAACATTTATGAATATTATTTACTTTCATCTATTATAATGATAGTTGGATTAGGAATATTAATTCTAAATAAAAACATAATTCCTATCTTTTTAGTTTTGTTTTTATTAGGTGTTTTATTTTTACAAAAAGAATCTTATTCAATTTTTAATATTTATCAAATCTCTCATTTTTTTATTAAACCATTATTTAATTCTATTATTATTATAAAAAATTATTTTATTTATGAAGTGATTTTATATTTCTTTATACCAATATTTTTGGGTCTTTTTAGCCATGTTATTTTAGATTCATTCTCTCCAGCAGGTGTTAAAGTATTAAATCCATTTTCATCAAAAAAAGTACATAAAAAATTTTCATTTATCTCTATGTTTTTTATTTTTTCATTGGCGTGTTTTAATTTGATATTTATTATTTAATCATCAATTTTCACTGATTTTTTTACAATTAGGGATATTTTTAATATTTATTTTTATTTCTTTAGGACTTTTCATTGGATTCATAAAAGAAAATTTTTATATACTTTAAAATTTAATTATTAATCATGACTAATTAAAAATTGTCATCAATTGAAACAAAATATAAATATATAAAATAAAACTTTTTAATAAAATATTTTTTCATTAAAAAGAAAATTAAAATTGAGTATAATATTAAAATTAGTTTATTTCAAATTTACATGTGGAGATTCTTTAAAATGTTTTTAAACAGGATTTACTATGGAATTGCTTATATAATAGTTCTTATATTAGAAATAATCAAAGCAACATTCGACACAGCTACTATGGCTGTTAAAGGAAGTAAAACAATTGAGCCAGTCGTTATTGATATAAAAACTGATTTGACTAGGCCTATTTCTCAGACATTATTAGCTAATAGTATAACTTTAACTCCTGGAACATTAACTATTGATTTGGATTCCGAAAAACAACTTCTTAAAGTTGCTATTATTGCTCCAAGAGATCAAAAAGATGTTATTCCTTTTGAACAATATATCAAGGGGATGTTAGAATAATAGATTATCACTCAAAAGTTTTTTTCAAATGTTTTTGTTATTAATTTTAGATTAATCTTCATGAAATTTAAAATATAATCTGAATAGGAGTCAAATTATTGGGTATATATTTTCTATCAGGTTTAATATATAATAAAATTACATTTATAATATTAATGCTAATTTAATCAATGTTTCGGTTGAATTTTAATAGGGTCTTTATGATTATCAAATTTATATATTAACTTTTATTACTATATAAATAACTTTATTACTGTATAAATAACGGTTAATTTTTATTAATTTACTTGAATGTGATAAAAATGAGTATATTGCTAATTTCAGAATATATCTTAATAGTTGCTCTAGTAATATTTATGTTTGCAGCTGTTAGAATACTTACACACAAAACAATAGCCATGGGGCTTATTGGTTGTGCCACATTTTCTTTAGCTATATCTGTACTCCTTTTAACTGTAGGAAATATTTATGGAATTAATTTCTATAAAGATATTGCTTTGGCATTACTTCTTCTTGGGGTTGTAGGTACAGTAGCTTTTGCTGTGGCATTAAGGAGGTCTAATGATGGTTGAATTTTTAATAGAAATTATTCAATCAATCTGTCTTATTATTGCGGCTATTATAATTCTAATCACTGCAATTGGAATTCTTCGTCTTAATGATGATATTGATAAAGTGATATATGTAAGAATACACATGTTGGGAATGGTTGATATTGCATGTGTATTAGCTATGATAGGCTTAGGTCAATTCCTTCTTGCAGGTATTTATTTTGTTTTGGCCCCATTTGTAGCCCATGCATTAGCTAATGCATATTATTATGGTGAAGATGACCGTAAATATGAATCTAATGATGATTTAACTGGTAGAATTAATGATAATGATTATAATAGATTAACTATTGATAAAAATACAAAGTTTGGTTCCGATTTTAAAGATAATTTCGAAAATAAACACTCAAATAACTCAATTAATAGTTCTCTCGACTTAAAATCTGAGTCTAATGAATCAAAAAATTTCAAATCAGATACTAAAAATTCAAAATCAATTAATAATGTAACTATTAAAGAAGTTAGCACTGATGATATAGAAAATAGTAATTTAGATGGAAATAGGGGAGAAGATCATGATTGAGGTAGTAGTGATGATTATTGCTGTATTGGGATGTATCCTAGCAATTATGCAAAGAGATCTACTTAAAGCTGCTATCCTTACTGGAATTAATGGTGCATGTGTAGCTTTTCTTTTCCAATTTTTATTGGCTCCTGATGTAGCTTTAACTCAGGCTATTGTTGGTGCAGCTATTGTTCCAGTATTTTTAGCAATGGCAATATATAAAACTCAAAGGATGGATGATAAATGACTGACATTCTATTGATTTTAAGTGATACTCAGCTGATGGCATTGTTCACATCAGCGGCATTTATAGTAATTGGGCTTTTCGCTGCAATATTTTTGGATAATATAATAAAGAAAATTATTGGAATTGCCTTTATTGAAGAAGGGGCTAATTTATTCATTGTTGCTCTGGGATATAAGGTTGGGGGAATTGTTCCTATATTTTTACCTGGAATGAATGCAGATTGGTTTGCTGCAAATTCTGCTTATCCTTTACCACATGCACTTGTTCTTACAAGTATTGTTATTGGTGCAAGTACATTAGCAGTCATGTTAGCTATATCTATGGTTTTGTATAATAAATATGGTACTTTAAGTGCTTCTGAAATTTTAGGAGACAAAAAAGCTCAAACTATTGCAGAAAAAAGGGCAGGTGATTCTGATGAATGATTTAATTCCTTTAATGGTTATTATTCCTATAACTTGTGCTTTACTACTAAACCTTTTTCATAAGAAAGATAAAACTGTTATGATATTAGCTCTTATCGTGGCAATTGCTTTACCAATAATTCCGATTTTTGCGAATTATGGTTTATATTATTTTGGAGGTCATGCACCTTTAATTACTAATCCTACATTACTGTCATCTCTTCCAAGTTCTATTGCAAACTCAACTTTAGCAATTTTCCATCCTGCTGTAACCTATTCTTATGGAGCTTTACAAAAGTTATTTATATTTATACTTGGAGTTGTTGCATTTTTTGCAATTTTCACTTCACTAAATCAAAACAAAAAAATTTCTGGCCCTTTTATGTTTTTAATGTTTATGGGCACTGCAGCAGTTACGGCGATTATGCTTTCAGATGATATTTTCCATATATACATATTTTTTGAAATAGCTGCTTTAGCACAAACAGGAATTATATTGACTTCTGCTACTGAAAATAATTATGAAACAGCTCTTAAATATTTAATATTGGGCTCTATTGGCGGTCCTTTACTTCTTGTAGGTATTGGATTTATTTTAGGGGCAGTTGGAAGTGTAAATATAACGGATATTGTTTATGCAATTTCTCACAATTTAGTAGATCCTCTTTCACCAACCTTGTTGTTTGCATTTGCACTAATATTCTTTGGTTGGTTATATGCATCAGGTTTACCTCCTTTCCACACTATAAAATCTTCTATTTATAGTAAAGCTCTTCCAAACTCTACTGCATTGATTCAAGCTTTCACTGTTATTACATTCATTTCTATTGGAATAGTTATATTTAGGATATTTTATTATCTGCCATTTTTCAAAACTTTAATAGTATTGTTTTCACTCGCTGCAATGGTTTTAGGAGTTACAATGGCGATTATGCAAACTGATTTTAGAAGAATGCTTGGTTTTTTAGCAGTAGGTGAACTTGGTTATATTGGTCTTGGTTTTGGTCTCGCTACTCAGCTATCTATAACTGCTGGTCTTTTCCAAGCTCTCAATGAGATTATAATAACTGCTTTATTATTCATTGGATTTGGTACAATATTATACCTTACTAATATTTCAGATACAAGAAAACTTGGCGGAATGATTGAGTATAGTCCTATTGTTGCTATTATGGTTCTTTTAGGTGGTTTTGCAATGGCAGGAGTTCCTCCTTTAAATGGATTTCAAAGTAAATTAATGATTGTTCAAGCTTCTTTAAATGCAGGATTTCCAGAAATATCTATTATCGCGGTATTAGTAAGTATAGTAACTTTCATGGTATTTGTTAAAGCATTCCATTCAATTTATTTAAAACCAAAACCAAATAATCTTAAAGTTATAGATAAACCAATTCCAAAATCTTCTATTATTTCGGTGTCAATTTTATTAATAATTTGTCTTATATTGGGTTTATTCCCACAATTAGCTACAGATACTATTTCACAATTTGTGATGGGGTTGATTTAGATGGGATTTTATGAAAAAATTGTTAATTCATTTAAAAATGTAACTAACATTAAAGAAAATGTTAAAAATGAATTAGCAACAAATGAATCTGTATCTTCTGCATTAGCTGCTGAATTAACACTAATTTCAACTATTTTGATTTCGGCTATTTTATTAAGATACATTAATATATTTGTATCAATCATTGTTTTGTTAGGATTAGGTATAATTCTTATAACTAACATGCCTCTCATTCCTAAAATTAGGAGAGAACAAAGTGATTCTTTAGAAAAGATGACATTTTATGTTATTCTAACACTAGGAATTTTAGTAACTGTAATCTACTGGGGGACTACTCATGTCTAATGATAAGTTTAATGTGGATAAAATTGATGAATCCAATGAAGAATACACTAATAAAAATGAGCATACTGGTGTAAGGACACTTATTTTGTCAATTGCCACTGCTCTTTTTGCAGTAACTTTATTTGACGTGATTTATGGGTTTAAAAATATTATTAACCCTGGTATTAGTAAAGTTTACAATATTTTAGGAACAAATATTGAACCAAATATGGTAACTTTAGTTGTTTTTGATTGGAGAGGTTATGATACTCTTGGAGAAGCATTAATATTAGTAACTGCAGTTGTTGTAGTTCTTTTAATTTTTGGAAGGGGTATTGTTGAAAATAATGGTGATTTAGAGGAGGATGAATAATGAGTCCTATTCTTAAACTTTTTGGATTTCCAGTTGCATTCATAATGATTTGTTTGGGTGTATTAACCATTTTAGGAGGCCATATAACTCCTGGTGGAGGTTTTCAAGGAGGGTCAATGATTGCTGGAGGAGTTATACTCTGTATAATTATTTATGGGGTTGAAAATAGCCCTATAAGTTTTTCGCATGATTTTATAGCTGCAATCGAAAGTATTGGGGCATTAGGTTTTATTATACTAGGATTATTTGGATTATTATTCTCAGGATTTTTCTTATATAACATAGGAACTGACTTTTATAATATAATTCCTCAATATATAGTTAATATATTCCACTATCCCGATCCAACAAATGCAGGAATCGTTCCTTATTTGAATATTTTTGTCGGGTTAAAAGTTCTTGTAGGTTTAAGTGCTGTTGTAATAGCATTTTCACAATTCAAAAGACTGGAGAATGAATCAGATGAGGAATAAAATATTAAAAAACAAATTATTGAAAATAAGTAGAGATATTAGGGAGATTCATTAATGTTTTTATATTTAGGTCCAATCATATTTGGTTTCTTAATGGGATTTATATTAGGAACAAGAATTAAGAATAGTTCAAACAATGATTTTAAATTTACCATTGGATCATATATAGTTATATTTATAGTGGCGGTTATTGTGGCTTGGCAATTAGGTCCTTTTCCTTATTATGATGATATAGGAATAGCTACTGGATTTGTATCTGCGGCTGTTGGTTTGATAATTGGTAAAGTATTGTTAGGAGATTAATATTGAATAATTTGGATGTTATAATAATCAATATATAAAAATAAACTATAATAAATATAATCTATATTATGTATGGAGTAATATTTGAATTATAATTCATTAGATATATATTATTATAATAATTTTAAAAGATATTTTATAAGTAAAATTTATTTCATAAATATATTATTTTATAATATTTTAAATAACACTTTTTAGGAAGTTAAAATCATGTTTTTATCAACAAATAAATGCGAAGGGATTGGAGAATGTATTAAAATATGTCCTACTGAAGCTATTCGTTTAATAAATGGAAAAGCTTTTAGTTGTATCACTTGTGGGGCTTGTTTTGAGGCTTGTCCAAATCAAGCTATCTTCAAAAATAGGTATGGAGGATATGTGGTTGATAGAGCCAAATGTAATGGTTGTGGGGTCTGTGAATTTACATGTCCTGTTGATAGTATTCATATTGAAAATGGAGTAACTAAAGGTATATGTGCAAGATGCGGGATTTGTGTTGATTCTTGTCCTACTAATTCTAGAATTGATGGTTTTGATTTAATTGAAGAAAAACAGTTAAACTTTTTAAAATCACTTAATTTAGCTATTCCTACATTGAATGAATCTAAATCTATAAAATCTAACGTTAAGAGGAATTTTGTTGGAACTGATTATGAAAAATGTATTTTATGCGGAAGATGTGAATATTATTGTCCTACTAAAGCTATTGATGTCAATATAGATCAATATGGTGTTTGTACTGAATGTAGGGTATGTGTTGATGTTTGTCCTGCAGATGCCATTGAAAATGGGGTTATTGATCATGATAAATGTGTTTTATGTTTAAATTGTCTTAAAAGCTGTCCAAATAATGCTATTGAAGCTAATGATTTTGAAGTGGATATAATAAAACCTAATAATGAAATAACTGGATCAATTATATCTTGTCTTAACTGTGGTTTATGTGCAGATAATAGCACTACTGGAGCTTTAAAGCAAGTAAATGGCAAAATGAGATTTGATCCCTCTATTAATTTTGAAGGGTTAAAAACTAATTTAAATACTTCTGAATTTGATAATGAACTTCTTGATAATATTTTGGATGATGCATTTGATATTAATGATACTAAAGATGACATGGCATTAGCTAAAGAGCTTTTAAAAGTTGAAAAAGATTCTGAAACTATTAATAAGAAGTCAATTGATGGTTGCCCTGTTTCTACATTGAAAGAATCTTCCAATATTGAAATTGGACTTACAGGTTATTGTGTTTCTTGTGGTAAGTGTGTAAAGGTATGTGATAAACAAAATGCTAGAAAATTTTTATCTGTGGAATGGGATGGTTCTGTTTCAGAGGATTGTATATCATGTGGTATATGTAGCGAACTTTGTCCTAAAGATGCAATTACTTTAAAAAGAGGTACTATTGAAGTAGATATGGAAAAATGTATTCTATGTGAAACTTGTGGAATTCATTGTCCTGTAGATGCAATACCAAAAACTACAATGGCTAAAAAACATATCTCCGATGGATTTAACTTAATTGATAATAAACTTTGTATGAATTGTAAGCTATGTTATAGAATTTGTCCTGAAGATGCTATCATAGATAGGGAAGATATTGGAATGATGGTGGTAGATGATAATAAATGTATCTACTGTGGTGCATGCCGAAATGCTTGTCCTGCAAAGGCATTTATTTTTGAAAGAGAATTTGAAGATTTTAATGAACAGATTATTAATAAATAACATTTATGGTGTTTAAATGAAAAATTTAATAAGAATAATGCTAGAAGGAGCTTTTGGGAATTTTAAAAAGATTTTTTTTGCTTCGGATAGGGTAACTGACATGGAAATGAGAGAAAACATCCTGAATGGTAAAATAAAGCCTACAGATAAAGTAGCTATTGATGCTTGTATTGGGTGTTCTGGTTGTGCAAATGTATGTCCGACTAGTGCGATTGATATGGTTGATTTAGAAACTCCCAAAGAATTGATGGATGGATGGACTAAAACACAAGTGCCGAAATTAAATCCGGAAAAATGTGTTGTATGTTATTACTGTCACGATTTTTGTCCTGTTTATGCATTATTTGGTGAAAAAGCTACAATTCACCCACATGATGTTGGAAAAGTTGAATTAGATCTTGAAGATCATATGAATAAACCTTTTAAGATTTCTGAAGATAAACTTTCATTCATATCTCAATATTTATCTGATAAAACTGTTATAAAAAATAATAAAAGTGAAAATAAACTTGAAAAGTTGCATAAATTTAGCAAATAGTGGTTAATACTTTTTATAACTCTTAAAATTAGATAATTTTTAAAATTAGTTTATATATTCTTAAAAATTTTCATTAAAATAGTCATTTATATTAATAATCATTTATGGAATGCTTAAAATTATATTAAAATTATATTAAAATTATATTAAAATTATATTAAAATTATATTAAAATTATA
>NZ_CALGFC010000025.1 GCF_937881195.1 uncultured Methanobrevibacter sp.
AATTAATTTAAAAATATCATTTAGAATATTAGCATTATAATTAATTTAAAAATATCATTTAGAATATTAGCATTATAATTAATTTAAAAATATTATCTAAATCATGATTTTATAATTTTTTTAAAAAATATCATTAGAATAAATTATTATAAATGATTTCATAATATTATTTAAAAAAATTTAATAATATGTAAATAAAATATTATTAAGTTCAGCTATTATTAATTTTGATATAAACAAAATTTTTGACAGTGAAAAACTTAACGATAATTTAATTTGAGGATACAAATGATTAAAGAAAAAGAGACATTAAAAGGAAAAATAACTTTAGCTTTGCTAAACCATCTAAAAATTTCTAGAGCACAACTTTTTGCAATTTTGACTGCATTGACAACAACTGTTTTAATTGTTAGTAATCTCGCTAGTACTAAAATGTTTGACTTTTTTGGAACAGGATTAGTTTGGGATGGAGGTGCGATACTTTTTCCTCTTTCTTATATTTTAGGGGATGTAATTACTGAGATCTTCGGTTTTAAGTGTGCAAAAAAAATTATCTGGACAGCATTTGCAATGAATCTGATAGCTGTTTTAGCATTATTTGTTGTTCAACTTTTGCCTCCAGGTCCTGGTTGGGGAAATCAGGCAGCTTATGAAACCATTATAGGTTTTATGCCCCGTATTGTTTTTGGTAGTCTGATTGCTTTTGTCACAGGACAAATTCTTAATTCTTATGTTTTTGTAAAAATTAAAGAGATGACTCATGGTAAACACTTATGGCAGAGGGCACTTGGATCTAGCTTAGTTGGTGATTTAGTCGATACTCTTATATTTACAACAATTGCATTTGTTGGTACTATTTCAACTACTCAATTTTTGGGATTATTGTTAATTGCATACCTTTCAAAGATCATTGGTGAAACCGTATTATTGCCTGTGACTTATGGAACAATTAATTTATGTAAAAAACTGGTGGAAAATGAATCAAAATCAGTTTAATTTTGAAATTAATGCTAAAATTCCTGATGCATTAGGTAGGGCAGGTATTATTCATACTCCTCATGGAAATATTAAGACACCTACTTTTGTTGTGGTTGGTACTTATGGTAATGTTAGGTTTTTATCACAATCTCAATTTAGTAATATTGGTCTTCAAACCATGATTAGTAATGGGTTTCATTTATCCAAAATTTCTAATGAAATTGAACAATCTGGAGGATTGTCACAATATTCTGGATATAATTGCCCTACTATTACTGATAGTGGTGGATTTCAGGTTATGTCTTTTGGTAGTGGATTAGGTAAAGTAATTTCAATGGATAAACGAAATATTGCTCGCGAACAATTTAAAACTGAAAATAAAAAACGTTTAGCAAGAGTAACAGAACATGGAGTATATTTCAAAACAAAAGATGATGATGATGAAAAACTTTTCACTCCGGAATATTCTATGGAATTTCAACATGAAATCGGTGCAGATATTATTATGGCATTTGATGAACTTACTAATATTGGGGATAGTAGAAATTATAATGAAGAGGCACTTGACCGCACTCATCGATGGGGAATAAGGTGTTTAGCTGAACATGAAAAATTAACTCGTGAAAGAAAAGATAAGCCTTATCAAGCTCTTTATGGTGTTTTACAAGGTGCACATTATAAAGATTTACGAGAAAAAGCTGCTAGAGAGTTAGGGGCTATGAATTTTGATGGTTATGGTTTGGGTGGTGCATTTGAAAAAGAACATTTGCCTGATATTTTATTTTGGTCTAATAGTATTTTACCTGAATTAAAACCTCGTCATTTACTTGGTCTTTCTAAACCCGATGATATTTTTGTTGGAGTTGAAAATGGTTGTGATACTTTTGATTGTGTTGCTCCTACTCGTGAGGCAAGGCATGGAAAAGTTTACACTCTTGATGGGGATATTAATCTAAGAAATGCAGAATTTGTTGATGATCCTTTGCCTTTGTTTGAAGGATGTCAGTGTCCAACTTGTAAATCTGATTATTCAAGAGAGAAAATTCGTCAATTATTAAAAAATAAAGAAGGTAAAAAAACTAAAAAGCAAATTGCCGATGATAAAAAACTTGCTTTGGAACTTTTAACTATTCATAATGTATATTTCATCGTAAACCTTACACATCAGATTCGTCAATCTATTCTTGATGGGAATTTCTTCAATTTTCGCGATAATTGGCTAAAAAGATATTATAAATAATTAAATATTAATTCTTAAAAAATCGAATTTTTTTAGTTAGCTTTAAAATAATAATTTTATTTTTATTATTATTTTATTTTCATTTTTTATTATTATTTTTCACTATATTATTTTTTAAATTATTTTTCACTATATTATTTTTCACTATATTATTTTTTAAATTATTTTTATTCTTAATAAAATTTGAATATTTTAATTAATATTTCAATTAATATAAAAATAATTAATGAGAAATATAAAAAATAAGATATAATCAGTGTTTTTAAGTAAAAAATGCAAGATAATTTAAAAAATAATAAAAATAAAAAGTAATAATGACAATAATAAATAAAATAAGAATAAAAATAAGAATAAAATAAGAATATTTCAAAGTATATTCAATATTATAAATAAAATATTATATATAATAAAAATATTCTAAAATAAATTTATTAATTTATAATAAATTAGAATAAGTTTAAAATATAAAATAAGTTTAAAATATAAAATAAATTTAAAATATAAATTTAGATTAATTAAGGAGTTAATCTACGTCTGTCTCTTGGGAATAAAACTGTTTCTCTTATGTTTTTCAAACCAGTTAATGTCATATTAAATCTGTCTGCTCCAAGACCCCAACCTGCATGAGGTGGCATACCATATTCAAATGCTTTTAAATACCCTCCAAATGCATCTGGATTTAATCCTTTTTCAGCTATTTTTTCTCTTAAAAGGTCGTGTTGATGGACCCTCATAGCTCCTGAGGATATTTCAAGATCTTTATACATTAAATCGAAAGCATGACTTTTTACAGGATTTTTTTCATTTGGCATTACATAAAATGGTTTTATTTCTGTTGGCCATTCAGTTAAGAAATAATAACCATCCATAACTTTTCCAAGTGCTTTTTCAGCAGCTCTTGACAAGTCTTCTCCCCATTCCATAGGAACATCTTTGGAATTTACAATATCAACTGCATCATCATATGTTACAATATCAAAATGTCCTTCTGGTATTTCTAAGTCCATTTCAAGTGTCTTCAGCTCTTCTTTACAGTCTTGTTTAACATTTATAATTACTTTTTGAACTAAGTCATTTAATATTTTCATAACATCAACATCGTCCATAAATGATGCTTCCATATCAATAGAAATTGCTTCATTTAAGTGACGAAGAGTATCATGTTCTTCTGCTCTAAATATTTGGGCTATTTCATAAACTTTATCAAAACCAGCAGACATCATCATCTGTTTATATAATTGAGGACTTTGACCGAGAAATGCTTCTTTTTCAAAGTATGTAATAGGGAATAATTCTGTTCCTCCTTCTGTAGCTGAAGCTACAAGTTTTGGAGTATTTATTTCTAAGAAATCTTCTTCTTCAAAGAAAGTTCTAACAGTATGCAACATCTTACTTTTTATTTTAAATATTGCACTTATTGATGGTTTTCTAAGATCTATAAATCTAGAATCTAGCCGAGTATCAATTTCTGCTTTAACTTTTTCAGTAGGATCCATTGGTAGTGGTTGATTAGCTAAACTAAATATTTTTATTTCAGATGGAATAATTTCCACACCATTAGGTGCTTTTCCACTTTCTTGAACTTTACCTTTAAGTCCAATAACTGATTCTTTTCTTAATTTTCTTATTTTCTCTAATAATTCGGGATCTATTTCTTTACTTGGAGCGGTTAATTGAATCATTCCATTCCTATCTCTAATAAGTACAAATATAATTCCTCCAAGATCTCTTATTTCATGTACCCATCCCATTACAGTAATTTCTTCATCAGTTAAACTTTCATCCACATCTTTTGTATAGTGTGTTCTTCTCCATTCACTAGATAATCTTGTCAACTTTTCACCTTTAATGACTATTGTTTATTTTTGTAATTTTCAATTTAATTTTAACTTTAAATATAAAAATTTAATTATAAATTTAAATATAACTATTTTATTTTATTCTAAATGAAATAATTTGGTTTTATAATATAATTTAAGTTTTAATTATTGTATATTAGTAAAAATATGTATTTTATATAGTTTATTATTTTATATGGTTTATTATTTTATACAGTTTATAATTTAATAAAAAATTTATAAAATAATTATATATGAACATTTATCCATAAGATAGTTATATAATAAATAATTATTTATAAAATAATATTAATTAAAATAATATTTAAATCTTTTTTAGACCTATTAACTTAATATAGAAGTTTTTATATTTTATTTTTTATTTATTTATATAATTCTTTTTTTAGGTATATCATATCAATTAACTGCTCATCATCTTCAAAAATTTCTTCACTATAATTATCAACAAAGAAATTTGGTATTATGTGAGATTTCTCAAAACCACATTTTTCATAAAAGCTAATTGCTTTTTCTACGTCTCCTGTTCCAACATAAATCTTTTTGAATTTATTTTGATCTTTACAATAACTAAACACAAATTCTATTAATTTTTGCCCATATCCTTGATTTTGGTATTTTGGGTATGTTGCAATATTTTTTATTTCATAGCTATCATTTAACGAATTGACTACGCAGATACTTTTTAAATCATTATCATATAAAGCAAATAATTCTCCATTTTCTAGATATTTGTCTATCATTCTTTCTTCTTCATCAGCTAAGAGTAATAAATCTAAAAATTCTTTTTTATTTTCTTTTATTTTCTCTATTTTCATTATTATTCTCTATATCTCTTATTTTTAATTTTTATATCTTATTTTTTCTTTAATCTAACTTTAACGGAGTTTGCATGAGCATAAAATCCTTCATAATTAGCTATTGGGACAATTGTTTCTTCTAAAGATTTTAAACCTTCTTTTGTAATTTTTTGCACCGTAGGTTTTTTTAAAAAAGAATCTGTTGATAATCCAGAATACATTCTAGCTCCTCTATCTGTTGGAAGCACATGATTAGTACCGGATCCATAATCTCCAGCTGCCACTGGGGAATATTTTCCTAAAAAGATTGAACCTGCATTTTTTATTTCTTCAAGTATCTTTTTATCTTTTTTAGAATCTTTAGTCATTATGATTAAATGTTCTGGAGCATATTCATTGGATATATCAATAGCTTCTTCAATTGTTTTTGTTACTATGATTTTTCCAAATTTTTCTAAAGATTCTTCAATAATTTCTTTTCTTTCAGCTTCTATAATCAGAGAATCAATTTCTTTTTTAGTTTCTTCTGCTAAATCTAAACTATCTGTAACTAAATAACAAGAAGCATTAGGGTCATGTTCAGCTTGTGAAAGTAGATCATGGGCTATATATTTTGGATCAGCAGTCCTATCTGCTATTATTAAAACTTCTGAAGGTCCTGCTGGAAATTCAATGTCAACAGTACCATAAACAAGCTTTTTTGCTGCTGTAACAAATATATTTCCAGGACCAACAATCTTTTCAACTTGTGGAATTGACTCAGTTCCATATGCCATAGCCGCTATGGCTTGAGCTCCCCCTACTTTGTATATTTCATCTGCTCCAGCTATATCTGCTGCAACTAAAATTGCATCCATTATTTTTCCATCTTTTTGTGGAGGACTACAACATATTATTTTTTTAACTCCAGCTATTTTGGCAGGAATAACTGTCATTAAAATTGTAGATGGATATGCTGCTCTTCCACCAGGAATATAACAACCAACTTTATTTATTGGCCTAATTATTTGTCCTGCATTTATTCCTTCTATTATTTCCATATTCCATTCATTAGGGATCTGTCTTTTGTGAAATTTTTCTATATTTCTACCAGCTTTTTTAAGAGAGTTAATTAAATTAGGATTTGATTCCTCTAAATTTTTATAACTTTCTTTTATTTCAGCTTCAGTAACTTTGAATGATTCTATAGATACCTTATCAAATTTTTTGGTATATTCTTTAAGGCTCGAGTCTTTAGAATTTTTAATATTTTTTAAAATTTCAGAAACAATAGGTATGATGTTTTCATCGGTTTCTTTTGTTTTTTTTGCGAATTTACTTAAATTTTCTTTGTTATAATATAAGATTTCCATATAAATCAACTATTAAAATTAAAAATAAAATCTAATTAGTAATTATTAGCATTATTTAATACTATTAAAATGAATTATCATATATAAAGTATTTATCTGAAATAATATAAATATTATGTTATATTAGATTATTCATAAAAACATTTATAAGCAATTTAAAGATAATATGTTTTATAGCTACAAAATTATTTATAATAAATTATAATAAAAACATTTAGCAACAATTTTAAATATTATTAAAATATAAATAATGTAGTAATATGGGTATACAAATATTGTATTGAGATGGGCATACATATAGTTTTCTTGATAATATTTAGAATTATATAACATTGTATAATATTATAAGGATAAAAAGTAATAACTATGATTATCAAAATATTTTGAAAAATATTTTATTTATTTAATTGATATTATTAAATTGCCAATATTTTTAAATAATTTATAATATTAATAATAAATTATTTAATTATTATTAAAATATTTTTAAAATATTAAAAATTAATCTATCATTAATTCAGAATTACTAATAAGAATCTATAAATTTATATAATACTTTTATACAATGTTATTATTATATAAATATAAACTGTTATTTTTATAGCTATAATATAGTATTTATATAATTATATACTATTGTTTAGATAAATATTAGCTATTATTAACAAGATCTCAGTGCTTGAAATTGATTTCATCAATTTATAATAGTAAGAGAGTAGCTATTTAATGATGAAGTGGTAAGAGGTTATTTATGTATAAAGATGAAATGATTCAGATGCACCAATTTTTAGTATATGTTTTAAAATTTTTAGAAACAGAAAGTGAGATACCTAATTCATGTAGTGAATATATTGCACTTAATATAAGTCCTCATCATATTCATAGAACTAAGGCAGAACATAAACATGCGATTTTTGTACTTTCAAATACAATTTCAGAAATTATCTTAAAAGAAGATAATGATTCTGTTCCTACTAACGTTTCTAATGCATTATCAGAGCTTGTAAAACGTTCTAGAAAGGAATTAAAAGTTGAAAGTGCTCCTGTACCTGTTGAATCAAAATAGAATATAAATATATATTTAAAATCATTTATTAAAAAACCATATAAGTACCTGTTGAATCAAAATAGAATATAAATTAAAATAGAGTATAAATCAAAATATTGTATGATTAAAAGAAGATAATGGAATGAAAATACTCTAATAT
The DNA here is from genome assembly GCF_937881195.1 of uncultured Methanobrevibacter sp. Taxonomy (GTDB): domain Archaea; phylum Methanobacteriota; class Methanobacteria; order Methanobacteriales; family Methanobacteriaceae; genus Methanobinarius. Next base: position 7,435 of record NZ_CALGFC010000025.1, read on the forward strand.
TTCATTTTATTTATTAATATCTAACTTATTTTATTTAAAATATCTATAAACTGTAAAATATTGATTTGGGGGATATATTATCATATATTACGTATTATAATGGATATGTAATATTTTAACGTGTTTTTATATACTTTCTTATAATTTAATTTTAATAAACAAATTTAAAATCTTTTATTTTTTATTTTATGATTTTGTCAATATTATTAATATTAATTAATTATTATATTATATAAAAGATTTTATATTTTATAAAAGATTTTTAATTATATAAAAGATTTTTAATTTTATATTTTTTATAATAATTTTAAATTTTATTAAACTATTTATTTTTATTAAATAAACTTATTAAACAAAATATTTTCATATATATTTTTAGATATATTCTCAGATATATTCTCAGATATATTTTTAGATATATTTTCTACATATTCTTTATTATTTTTATTTTTATTTTTATTTATAGAGATATTCGTATTTTTAATTTTTTTGGGGTGTTCTAATGGAAAATTCAAATATTATGTATTACGATGAGGAGGGAACTTCAAATGATGAAATTATCATATTTATCCATAGTAATTTACTGAGTAATTGGATTTGGATAAATCAGAGAGATTATTTCAGAGATTTTCATTGCATATATTTAGATCTTCCTAATCATGGTAAAAGCCATTTTGACAATGAATTTTCAATAGAAAAATCCACTGAGTTGATTAAATCATTAATCCAAGAAAAATCTTTAGGTTTATCAAATGATACAAATTCTAATAGAAAAACAAAAAAAGTAAATTTAGTAGGTATTTCTTTAGGAGGTCAAATTGCTTTAGATTTATTGGCTAAATACCCTGAATTAATTGATAAAGTTGTTGTATCTGGTGTTAACTTATATGAAAATCCTGAAGAAAATGACTTTCATGAAGTAATTTCCATGATGGATTTACTTAAAATTAATATTCTTGATAAAAAACCTGAAAAATTTTTAATTAAGGCATTATTAGCAGAATATGGCATAAAAAAGGATTATGCTCCGTTTATAAAAGAATCATATGCTAAAATTTCAAAAAAAGACTTGAATTCAATCACTAAAGAATCTTTAAAATTTACAATTCCAAATGATATTGGAAGTTTTAATAAAAAAGGGTTTAATAAAGATAATAAATCTGAAATTAAATATAATAATATTTCTGAAATTAGTAAAAATAGCAATAAAAATAATAATATTAACAATATTAACGATAATAATCTTAATAACAATAAAAATAATAATATTAACAATATTAACGATAATAATCTTAATAACAATAAAAATAATAATATTAACAATAATAATCTTAATGGTAATAACAATAATTTTGAAATTAGCAATAATAATGAATATGAGAATCTTTTAATATTATATGGAACAAAAGAGTATCCTAGAGTTAAAACATCTGCAAGGTTGATAAAAGATGTATTTAATCAAGCAGAAATTTTTGGAGTCTACAGATCGATTCATCTTTGGAATATTATAGATTATGAATGGTTCAATGAAATTGTTAAAGATTTTTTATGTAATAAAAAAAATGATTTAAAGAATAAAGATTATTTGATTGGATTTAAGGATGAATAAGTGATATTTAAACTTCTTATATAAATATTTTTATTTATTATCTTTATTTATTATTTTTATTTAATATTTTTAATTAGGTATTTTAGGTTTTTTTATGGATAAATATGGATTTATTGGATATGGAAACATGGGGCAAATGATAATTGAGAATATTCTTAATTTGAAGATTTTTAACCCTGAGGAGATGATTATTTCAAATAGGACTTTATCAAAGCTTGATGAAATTAAGAAAAAATATCCTAATATCAGTGTTACAGATAATAATATAGAACTAGCTAAAAATTCTAGCAAAATATTTATTTTTGTTGAAACTCCCGAGTTTAAAGATTTAATCTGCCAAATTTCTCCTTTTCTTCATGAAGATTCACATATTATTCATGTATGTGCGGGATTAAGTTTTGATAATATAAAAAATTTTTATAATGGGTCTATTACTCAAGTTATTCCTTCTATCTCTTCTAAATTTAATAATGGTGATATTGATTATATCAATCATATTAATAAGAATTTTACAAAAGAAAATCAAAATGTTGGAAGTTATACTAAATTAGGGGTTTCTCTGATTTTACATAACAAAAATACATTGGATAATGATAAATGTTTGGTTGAAGAAATTTTTAATGAGTTTAGCTATATACAAATAATTGATGATTTTGAATTTAATATAAATGGGAACAATGAGAGAGTTATTGAAATAGCTACTATTTTAACTAGTTGCGGACCTGCTTTTTTTTCTAGTATAATTGATAATTTAGCTAATATTGCTTTTTCAAAGTCTGAAAATGGTATTAGTATTGATGAAGCTAAATATTTAATTGTTAAAACTCTTTTAAGTACCTTGATTCAAATTAACAATAATAACTTAGCTACTGATGAAATAATTGATAAAACTTCAACAAAAAAAGGGATAACTGAAATAGGTGTCAATTATTTAGATAAAAATTCAAATATATTAATTGAAAAACTTTTTGATTTACTTATTGAGAGATATGATGAAGTTAAATTGAGTCTAAAAAAAAATTATTCTTGATACCTTTTTAAAATTTTATTATTTTATTTTTTGGCAGAAGAAAAAGCCCTTAATTAAATTTCCTTTCATTTGCATTTTTTATAATATGAGGATAAATTTGTTAGTTTATGGAGGATTTAAATTTTTTTAATTAAGGGCTTTAGGACATAAATATTGCATTGTTTTTCGTGTTTTGTCCTGTAATTATAGTAGTGTTTTTTCTACTATATAAATATTTAGGTATGCCTAAATATTTTTTCTTTATTTTTATATTTAAAATCTATTAAATAATTAAATTTTATATATTCCATATATTTTAAATTTGTTTTGTTTTTGTGGTTGTTATATAAATATGAGTTTTATAATAATCCTTTAACTATTTTTAAGGAATAGAATATCTTAAATTAGTAAAAATATCTTTTTGTGTTGATAATTATGGGTTGATTATTATGTGGAATTTGAAAAGTTACTAATTGTAGGATTTATTTTCTATAACTTCATATGTTTTATAACAATTGTTATATTATTTTTTTAGTATTGCTTATCTTTTTGTTGATTCTAAAAAAATATATTATAACAATTGTTATATTATTCATTAAAGTATATAAATGTTGCGGTCATTAATCTAGAAAACATAAATATTTATTACTTAAAAACTATTAAAAATAAATAATATCAATTAATTATTTTATTAATTAAAATTAGCTATAATAAAAGTATCAATATCAAAAATTAGTAACTATAAGTTTATATTATAATTAAATAGGATGAATAGTTTTAATAGTATTTTCAATAAATTTATTCACTTGTGTTATGTTGGAATTATTTTTTGTATTTGTAATAATATAAAAGTTTGTGCCATTTTTTCTGAAATATACTTTTATAGTTGTTATATTTCCTTGATGAAGTTTTGAATTACCTTTAGATGTGATATAAACATATGAAATATTATCAATACTTTTATTTTTTACATTATCTCCGTAAACAGATATATCTGGGTTATCATATCCATAAACATCATTCACTCCAATATCATAACTTGTATTTTGATAGTATATTAGGGCATTATTTTTAGATGCTGATTGTGCTTGTTTAACATTATTTGGGACATCAAAAGAGAATCCATTAAAATTAATGCTCTGATTGGGACTTGTTTCTCCACCAATACATCCACTAACAGATATTACTCCCACTATTATCAAAATTATCAATATTATGGAATTTTTATTCATATTGAACACATCAGACTAATGTAAAATTCTATTTAAAATTCAGAACTAAATAATAATCTAAATTAAACAATTCTAATCAATTAATATAATAATATAATATAAATAATATAAATCATTTTAAAAATATAATAATCTAAACTTTAATATAATATTTAAATTTTAATTTAATATTCTAATATAATATTTAGTTTTAATATGACATTTAAATATAATATTTAAATGTAATTTCATTAATATTAATTCAGATATCTATTAATTGTAAATATATTTTTGTTAAAATTATAATTTTATTTGGATTCTTTCGTTGATATAAATTTAACATATTTTCCGTCAATGTTAAATACTCTACATTCTTCTAATGTTTTTTTACCATCGGTAATATCAAATTTTAATCCATGTCGGTATATCTCATTTCTTTTTTCTAGGTCTACTTCAACATCACATAGTAAACCAGTAGTAGGGGAAATATCAGGTTTAGAAAGCTCTATTAATCTTGCATCAATTATCTCTTTATTTTTTCTTAATTTCAATTTAACTTTTTTCAACATTTTTAATCATCAATTAACTATTTGTATCAAGATTATAATAAATCTATTCTTAAGATAATTTTCATATTTTTCTTCTTTCTAAATTTAATTTTTGTTAGTTTAAAAATTTATATTAATTTATTTTTTTCATGTTTATAATTAGAATTATAATTTAAATATTCTTGTTATATTTATAGTTGAAATATTATAATTATTATATAGTTGAGATATTATAATTATTATATAGTTGAAATATCATGACCATTATTATAATATTTTTATTCTTCTAGGACATATTTAAAATCCCAAAATGGAATTCCTTTTATTTCTCTATTTTCAAGATGTTCTATTTCATGTGAGGAACCATAAGCACCAGAACCATAAAATTTTAATGGTCCATTGATATGTTTTACTGATATTTTCATATCTTTAGGGTTTAGAATTGACTCTAAAATGTAATCTCCATCTACTTTTGTCATGAAAGGCCTTTCTACTAACTCTCTTTCATTTTTATTTCCGCATTTTTCCATTCGGTATATTTTGCCTTCTTCAGCTAAAATTTTAGGATTAACAAATAAGTATATTTTTTCTAATGTATATCCTATTTTACTTTTTTTATCATATTCTGTCACTTTTTCTTTTATTGACATTAGTTTTTTAGAGTTTTTACTGACACTCCAATCTCCTCCGAATCTTACTGAAAAGAAAAGAGGTAAAAAAACTTCTTCTGGAAGATTTAATTTTTTAATTATTTCTTTTTCTTTCATGGTGAATGTTAAAATCTTTTTTATATCTTCTTTTTCCAAAATGACACCCTATTTATTTTATCTGCACTTAGCTCTTATTAATATTTTGAATTTTAATGTTCTTAAATTTTTTATTAAAATATATTTTTTTAATTGAAATATATTTTTTTAATTGAAATATATTTTTTTATTGAAATATATTTTTTTTAATTGAAACATTTATAAAAATTGCATATTTCTAATTATTTAACTAAATTTTTTTTATTTTTATTTTTAAAATTTCTTGAAATATTATTTATTATTAAAGTTATTCAAAAAATTTTTATTCAATCATATCTTTATTTTGATATTTGAATAGTTATCATAATATCAATTCTTGCATAATGCAAGAGTTTTTATATGATGAGATTTATAATATTTACAATTCTTGCAATACGCAAGAGTTTATTTTTTTAATTATACTCTTGCATTAAGCAAGAATTAAATTTATATTTTATTTAATTTTTAGGAGATGTAAAAATGACAAATGAATTTTCTGATGCAGATAAGAGGATTGAATTAATAAAAAACAACCCTAAAGATGCTATATTAAAATTATCATGGCCTATGATGTTAGTAATGTTATTGATGGTTGGTTATAATATTGTTGATACTATTTGGGTAGCTGGATTGGGTGTAAATGCATTAGCTGCTCTCGGATTTATTACTCCACTTTATATGGTTATTGTTGGTCTTGGTCAGGGTATGGGTGCAGGTACTACTTCTTTTATTGCTCGTTGTATCGGTGAAGAAGATAGAAATAAAGCTAGTAATGGGGGAATTCATGGGATTTTAATCATTGTTTTTACTTCAATAATTTTACCAATTTTTCTAATTTTCTTTTTAAAAGATATTTTGATATTAATGGGAGCATCAGAAGTATTAAACATTTCTATGCAATATGGTATCATTGTTTTTTTAGGTTCTTTCGCGATTTTATTTAGTTTATTAGGTTCTAGCATATTACGTGCAGAAGGAGATATGAAAAGAGTTACTTATGCAATGATATTAACAAGTATTTTAAACATAATTCTAGATCCTATATTTATTTATGTATTAAATATGGGTATATCTGGTGCTGCAATAGCTACTATAATCTCTTCTTTTGTTTCTGCAATAATAATATTTTATTGGATATTAAAAAAACAAGATACCTATCTAAAGCTTAATTTCAAAGATTTTAAATTTAATTCTGATATTATTAAAGATATACTTAATGTTTCTTTACCTGCAAGCTTAGAAGAATTTACTTTGGCTTTATCTGCAATTGGAACTAATACTATTTTATCATTTGTTGCAGGAGCTTCAGCTGTGGCTGTCTATACTGTAGGTTGGAAAATTGTTACATTAGGCATTATTCCAGCTATAGGGCTAGAAATGGCTACTTTAACTGTTGCAGGAATGGCATATGGTGCTAGAAATTGGAAAAATTTAGAAATAATTTTTAATTATGCTACACAAATAGGAGTTTTTTTAGGTGTTATTTTAGCTATTATCACATTCATATTTGCTCCACAAATAGCAGCAATGTTCACTTACTCTACTGGAGCTGAAGAAATAATAACAAATTTAATTTCATTTATAAGGATTATGTCATTATTTTTCATAGCTATTCCTTTAGGACTTGTTTCAACAGCTATTTTTCAAGCTGCAGGAAAAGGAATAACTTCTTTAATATTAAACTTTATAAGGGATATTGGTTTAACTTTATTTACTTCTTTTATTTTAGCTATTGTATTTAATTTTGGAGAATTTGGTGTTTATTGGGGTATTGTTTTAGGTGTTATATTTGGGTCAATTATTAATTATCTTTACTTTAAATTTTTTTTAGGAAAATTGAAAAATAGAAACAATATTTTTAATAATAAAAATTCTAAAGAGGATATTTTACCCAAATAATTACTGATATTTAAATAATTACCGATATCTTTATTTTAATTAAAATTATAATTTATACTATATTTTTTATTAATTAATTTATTAATTAAATATCTCAATATGTTATTTTATTAAATACATTATTTAGAAAGATTTTATAAATTCAAATAGTGATAATATGGATCCATTAAATCATATTATAAATGCAGACCCTTCAAATATTTCTTTAAGTTTTCTAATTGAAATTTTAAATAGATATAATAATATACGTTTATTTTTTGAGATGAATAAATTAGGAATAACCTATCATGAATACCAATTTCTATTTTATTTATATTATGAAAAAAACGCAATTCAAGAGGATATTGCTAAGATTTTTAGAAGAAATGAAAGTACAATAACCAGGGCTTTGAAAAAATTAGAAGATAAAGATTTGATAAGAAGAGAACCAGACGAAAATAATCGTAGGAAAAATATTGTTTTTCTTAAAGAAAATGGAATTGAACTTGTAAAAAAAATTCAAGAAGTCAATAATGAATGGGAAAAAGAAGCTTTAAGTGGTTTTTCTAAAGAAGAAAAAGAAAATTTAAAGAAAGCATTAAAAAAAATCGCTGTGAATTCATTTAAAAAGGATAATATATGATTTTAAAATTAGTTTTAAATCATATTAATTATAAATTTAATCAATCTATAAATCCTATTAATTTTTAAATTACATTAATTTTTAACTCATATTAATCTTTAAACCAACACAATTTTTAAATAAATATCTATTCGGATAGTCATTATTTAATTTAATCAGTTGATTAATCATTTATTAATTGGTTAATTACTATAATTATTGAATAAATTATTGATTTATACTAATTATTGCTCTAAAGGCATTAAAATCCTAGTCAATAATTTATCTTCTGGTACATCGTCAGGACTATTATAGTAACTTTCTAGAAATATTCCATTTGTTGTCATTCCATTTTCTTCAATCCAATTAATGATTTCATCATATGTTTCCCCCATTTCTTGATAAGGTCCTTGGTAAAGTGCATATACAGCTATCATCTCTTCTATATGGCTGAATTTTATGTCTTCTTTTCCAGATAATTCTTTAGAAACAGGAAAACCTATTTCTACTTTTAAATTTTCCATTTCCATATTAAAATATCTTACAAAAGGAATATCTTCTGGATATTCTCCAATTTCAGCTAAATATTTTTCTATTTTTTGGTATGTTTCTTTTATTAATTTTGGTAGCTTTTCTAATTCTGTAGTGATTTTAATAGAAATTACTGGTTGTTTAGCTTTTTTTACAATTTCTATTCTTGATAAAAGTGGCATTTTATCTCCTTTTATTTATTTTATAAATTTTATTTTATGCTAAATCATTATTATGCTATTTTATAATTATTACTTTCATTCTTATTTCTATTATTATTCCTATCATTTCTATTATTTCTATTATTTCTATTATTATTCTTATTTTGATTATTTATTATTAAAATCTTCAATTGCCCCATCAACTATTTCCAGTATGGATTCATTAATATTAGGATATTTTTCGTCTATTGCTATTGGAATATTATCACAATAAACAACTTCCAGCCCTGCTTCAAGAGAATCTTTAGTAGCTACATCGACTGCAGCTGCTTTTAATTCTGTAAGCATTAAATCTGCTTGATCTATATATTTTTCTATATCTGCTTGTAAAAGTGGCCTATTTGAAAGGTGAGGTGTTGTTCCAACAACTTTACAATCATAATTACTTTCAAGATGATTTACTAAAACATCTTTTATTTCATCTGGAGCAGTTGTTGCAAATAGAACTTTTTTATTTTTTATATCTCCTAATGGTTTAGGTCTAAATACAGTTGATATTATTTTTGCATTAGGATTTACTTCACTTATAAATTCTTCAATAACTTTCATTTTTTCTGGTGTTGTCATTGGTTCTTCACACATTGTAAGAATTACTAAATCAGCTAATTTTATTCTGAATGGCCCAAAAAAATTAGTTATATTTAGAAGTGGTTGATTTGCACCTATTAATGCAATATGTTTATCTGTTTTAATTGGTGGGATTGCTGCACCACTGCCTTCAAAAATAATAAATTTTGATTCAACGGAGTTAGCTATTTCAGCACCTTTTTTCATGTTTGTCATAAATACATCGCCAGACATTCCTCCTCCACATCTTCTACAACCTATTGTAAGTATTCTGCTCATAAGAGCATCTTCCCAATGGTCAGAAGCAGCGTGAACTCCTTTTTCTGACTGTTCCATTAAAAATTGTGGGGTGATTTCCATTTCATCCCCTCTCACGATTTCTGGTTCTTCTGGGCCTCCTCTACCCATAGCAACAACACAAGGTTCATAACCATTTTCATCTATGAGTCTAGCTGCAAATGCAGAAACTGCTGTTTTACCTATTCTTTTGCCTGTTCCAAGTATTTTTATAGATGGTTTTTTAGGTATTTTATACTCAGTTAATGGTTGAAATTCAAAATCAGGTCCTCTGTATAAAACACCTTCTGCAATTACTTTTGAAGCTATTTTAAATCTTTTAGAGTAATCAAGGACTGGCTCATCACTTAAATCCATTACAACATCTGCATTATACTCTTTAATCATTTCAATTATTAAATCATAAGGAATTTGATTTTCATCTGGGCCAAAGTGTACTGGCATTCCCATCATCTTAGCATAACTCTCAGGATCATCAGTTCTTAATTTTTCAGTTCCTCCAATAAAAACTGTTGCAACAACATCTACATGTTCTAAACTATTTAATATTTCTATTGCAGATTTAGTGACAGGTAAGTAATGTTCACCATCTACTAAACATACCATTTTTTCCATATTTTTCATAAAACCACTTTTTAGATTTTTCAATATATTTTTTAAAATCTTTTTTATTATATTCTATCTATAAAATATTGTTAATATTTGTTTTGTTTTTCTATTATTTTAATTAAATAATTTTATTACTAATAATAAAGATATATTAAATTTAATTAATAATATTGGGAGTATACTAAATTTAATTGATAATATTGGGAGTATATTAAATTTAATTACGTATTTTATGTCTTAGAAATATTGTAATATTAGAGAGTATTGTAACTTTTACATTATATTTTTAATATTAAATTTATAATTTTAATATTCTTGGTTTTAATTTTTGGTTTTAAATTTATAATTTTAATATTATTTGTATTATTTTAATTTATTAAAATTAGAAATATATTTAATATATTATTAATATATAGATATAAAAAGTTTCATAAATATTTTAGGTTGTTCACCTTGAATAATCTTAATTATAAATAGTATCAATTAATTATTAATATAACATTAATTTAAAATTTTTAAAGAGTTTTAGTTATTTGGGCTGTTTTCATCAGTTAATTGTTTCAATGTTTTAGTATTAATTAGTTTTAATGGCTCAATTCATTAAATTTTAATTATTTTAATAAATTAATTATTAATTGATATTTAATATTCAAAATTAAATTTAGATAATATAAAATTTAGATAATATAAGTATTAATTTAGATGTTTTATAAAGAACAATATAACTATTATAAATTGAAATTTTTATGGTGTTAAAATGAAAGCAGATGCATTTAAAATAGCAGATGGGGTATATTGGGTTGGTGTCCTTGACTGGGATTTAAGAGATTATCATGGATATACTTTAGATGGTACAACATACAATTGTTACTTGGTATTTGGTGATGAAAAAACAGCATTAATTGATAATACATATCCTGGATCTTCTGCACAACTTTGGGCAAGAATATATGATGCTTTTGAAAAAGAAGGTAAAGAACCAAAGATTGATGTAATTATACAAAATCACATTGAAAATGACCATAGTGGCTGTTTGGCAGAATTTACAAAAAAATTCCCAGATTTAGATCTTTATTGTTCTTCAAAAGCAGTTCCAGGGCTTAAAAGTCACATTCCTTCTTTAGAAAACTTTGATATGAATGTAGTTAAAACTGGGGATTCATTGGATATTGGTGGTAAAACTTTTACTTTTCTTGAAGCACCTATGTTACATTGGCCAGATAGTATGTTTACATTTTTAGAGCAAGATGGGATATTATTTTCTAATGATGCTTTTGGTCAACATATATGTTCAAGTGAAAGATATGATGTTGATATTTCAGAAGATTTCTTAATGAGGCATGCACAAAAGTTTTATGCTAATTTAATAACTCCTTCATCTCCTCTTGTTTTAAGAAAACTTAATGAAGTTGTAGAATTAGGACTTCTTGAAAAAATCAAGATTATTGCTCCTTCACATGGGCAAATGTTAACTAAGCCTATGAAAATAATTAATAAATATCAAGAATGGGCTTCTGGAGAATGTAAAGATAAGGTAACATTTTTATATGATACAATGCATCATTCCACTCAAAAAATGGCATATTCTATGATGGAAGGACTTATAAGTGAAGGGATCAAAGTTAAATCTTATTTTTTACATACTGATGGTAGAAGTGATGTTGTAACTGATGTTCTTGATAGTAAAGCTATTTTTGTTGGTAGCCCGACTATGATGAATAATCCTTATCCTAGTTTGGGTGATTTAATCTATTATTTTAACGCTCTTTCTTTTAAAAAAACTGGATATGAGAAAAAAGCTGTTGTTTTTGGTTCTAAAGGTTGGGGTGGTGGAGCAAACAGAAAACTCACCACTGATCTTGAAGGAGCAGGATTTGAAGTAATTGAACAATATGATTTGACTTTCATTCCTAAAGAGGAAGATTTAATTAAATGTTATGAAATTGGAAAAGAAGTAGGTAGAAAGTTGAAAGAACAATAATCATTTTTTTATTTTGTAATTTATTTTTTATTTTCTTATTTTTTATTTTCTTATTTTCTTATTTTTTTATTTTCTTATTTTCTTATTTTTTTATTTTCTTATTTTTTTTTATTTTGTAATTTATTTTCTTATTTTTTTTTATTTTTCTAAGTTAATTTCTAAATTATTTTCTATTAAATAATATCTATATAAATTAAAATTTTTGTTCACATTTTAGGAATAAAAATTCCTAAAAGGTAAACTTTATATATTTTGAAATACAATATATTTTTGTACAAGTATATTAAATCAAAAATAGTTTTAATGGTTATTTAATTTATAATATATATTTTATAACTTTAAAACTAATGAAAGTATATATTATAACTTCAAAACTAATTAAAGTATATATTATAACTTCAAAATTAATAAAAATATATATTACAACATTAAAATTATATTTAAATGATTTAAAATAAAAAAGGTGATGTTTAAATTTATTAATTAAATTTAAAAGTTATAGGTGACTAAAAACTATTGGCCTATGAATGCTTATAATATGTTGAATATTTTATTAAATATTAATATTATTATTAAATATTATTATTTTAGTTCTTATATTAATTAAGCAAGAGGTTAAAGTCTTTAGTTTTTGTAAAAAAACAAAGATAGTATCGAAAATATAAAATTAGTTACCTATGCTAATATTAAAATATAGGCTACCGGCATGAACAAAACAACCACATTATTTATAGTGCTTTTGTTCCTATATCTCCTCTGTAGCTTTGAACCAATTTCATCCACCGAACAAAGCCTTTCAAATGAGCTAATGGAACACACTGAGCATTATGAAAACCCTGAAAGACCAAAAGAACCTAAAAATACAAAAAAAACAATTAAATCAAAAATATTTCGTGATATTAAAAAGATAAACAGAATTTTAGAACATGATGGATTACTTTTAAAATTATTAAAAATGGAAAATAATAATTTTAAAGAATAGATAAAAATTATAAAGAGATAATCATTAAATGAAAAAGATTATTGTGTGATTGATATTAAGTGAATTTTTAAAGTGAATTTGTAATAATTTTTACTAGTAATTTTCTTTCACAATTAATATCTTTTCTTGTTTTATGGAAGTTTTGTCTATTAAAAGTAACCTTGTTCTTTTGATTAATCAATAAATAATTGATTATATTAATATCTTTTTAATTTCCTTATTAATTTTTTAAATCTTATTTTTAATCTTGTTTTACTTGAATATTATTTTAAATTATAATTTTTTTATTTAACATTATTTTATTTACTTATTGTTTTATTTAATTTGATCTTATTTTAACATTATTTAATTTATTAGTTACTAGTTTGAAACATGATATTATAATTTAAAATCATTTATTTTTTTTTAAATATCTTTTATTACTATTTTAAAATTCAATAATTTTATTTTTAGGGACTGAATTTTCACTAGTTACTGAAATAACCTCTTTTATATACCTATACATTTCAATGACCTTCAAGTATATATTATAGACCAACATATTATTACTATAAATTATTTTATAGGTCCTTTTTAAAATCATTTTTAAATCATTTTTTTAAAAGGACTTTTTGTGGCGAATTTTTTGTATTAAAAAATTATATATTAGCTAATTGGTGAAAATATGAGTACATTTGATATAATAAACAAAAGAAGAAGTGTAAGAAGTTATTCTGATGAAAAGATTGATGAAAAAGATTTAAAAAAAATTATAGAAACTGGTAAAATTGCGCCTGTTGCAGGTAAATTTCAGATTACTGTAATCCAAAATAAAGAAATTTTAGAAAGAATAAATAATACTGTTAAAGAATTTTTTAAAGGAAGTGGGGATGAAGAAAAAATAGCTCAAGGGGAAGATCCTAATTTTAATGCTTTATATGGGGCTAATACTTTAGTATTATTTTCTGCACCAGATGAAAATCCTTTCGGAGGGTTAGACACTTCACTTGCTGCTGAAAATATCATACTTGCTAGTACAGAGTTAGGTTTAGGGACTTGTTATATGCTGACTCCTATTTTCGCCATTCAATCTCCAGGTAATGAAGATTTAATTAAAAAATTCAATTTACCTGATGGATACAATCTTATATCTGCTTTAACAATCGGAAAAGAATCTTCTAACAGTCCAAAACCAGATAGAATAGATTCAGATAATATTAATTATATAAAATAAAAGTTTTAAATTATTGAATAATTTGAATTAAAAATGTAATATTTTAAATTTATTATTTTATAGTTATTTTTTTATTTTATTATTTTACATTTATTTGATATTTTATTATTATTTTAGATTTATTTAACATTTTCTTGTTATTTTTTTATTATTTTTTTTATTTTAATTGATTTTATATCCTTTCATTAAGATTTAACTAATTATTAATTAAATTAAATCATCTTTGTTAATATTAGGTTAATACTTGTATGCTGGGGAATTTTTTTTAAATTAGATTATTTTTATATTTCTATTATCCTATTTCTTCAGTTATTATAGTTTAATATTTTTCTTTTTTTTTAAAAAATTTTATATACTATGTTATCAAAACATTCCTCTATGCATATTTGTTGTTATTATAAAAATATTTTTCATTCGTATATTTAGAAAATAAAACTAATTTTCATGCTTTAAATATTCATTTGAATGTATTATATATTTTTATAAGCAATATGTCTTTTTTTCAACAATTTTTATAGTATATTTGGGGGTGTTAAATATTTTTAATAATAAAAAATTAAGTCTTATTCTTTTGGTTGTTTTGTTTTGCTTTTTTATTTTAGCTTCAACCAGCTCAGCATTTGCTAGTGAAGTTAATATAAATAATACTACTAGTGATGGGATTAAAGGTAGTTTAGGTAATGATACTATCAATTTAGAAGGTGGAATTTATGGTGGTGATAATAATACTAATATTTCATTTGATAATAGTAGAAATTTAACGATTCAAAGTGCTGATCCAAATAATAAGGCTATAATAGACCTTGGTGAAGGCGAAGGAATAACTTTTATAAATAATACTGGTGATGTAGATAGTTTAGGAAGCTTAACACTAAAAAATTTAGTAATAAAGAATGCTAGATTCTTTGCTTTGCTTTGCTTTAATTCTAAACTTACAGTAATTAATTGTACATTTATACATAACAACGCATTACTTTATGGTTTAATTGATATGGGTTATCATTCAAGACTCACTATTATTGATTCGGATTTCATAAATAATACTGGAAGATATGGTACTGCAATTGCTACTGGTCCTTCTACAAAAGGATTAAATATTACTAATTGTAATTTCATAAATAATAAAGCTTCAGAATCTGGTGGAGCACTTTTTATATTCTCTTCAGAGTTTAATAATACAATCATTGCTAATTGTAATTTTATTAATAATACTGCTCTAAATGGTGGAGCAATTTATAATTTTGAAGGTGAAAAAAATATCACTAATTGTACTTTTATAAATAATACTGCATCTTCTCTTGGAGGAGCAATATATAATGAAAATAATGTTTATAATAACATTAAAAATTGTACTTTTATAAATAATACTGGTTATTCTGGTGGTGCAATAGCTAATAATGGGACAAAAAGTTTAGACATTTCAAACACTATTTTCTTTAATAATTCTGCTACTAATTATGGTGGTGCAATATTCAATGATAATCTTGTTGTTTTTAATCTTTCAAGTTCTAAATTTTTAAAAAACAATGCTTTCTATGGGGGTGCTTTATATTCTTCAGGGAGTATTAATAATAGCATTTCTAGTTCAAACTTTGTAAATAATACTGCTGAAGCTTATGGCGGAGCTTTTTATAACCAAGATTATAATCAGATTATTATAAATTCTAATTTTTCAAATAATTCTGCTACTAATTATGGTGGTGCAATTTTTAACTCTGGAAACAATCAAAATGTAATTAATTCAACATTTGATTCTAATAATGCTTATGATGGTGGTGCAATTTTTAATCAAGGAGAATATCAAAATATAATATTTTCTAAGTTTATTAATAATAGTGCATATTATCAAGGAGGAGCTATTTTTAATGTTAAAAATGGCCAGTTTATAAATAATTCTATATTTAATAATAATCAAGCTTATCAAGATGGAGGAGCTATTTTTATTGATGGATTTAATAATAGCATTAATAACTGTAATTTCACAAATAATAGTGCAAATACAAGAGCAGGAGCATTATATTTAAATGGTATTAATAGTACTGTAATTAATTCTATATTTAAATACAATAATGCTAATGACGGTGGTGCAATCTATATTAAATATAATTATGATAATATTATTGGAAATGTTAATAATTCTTCTTTTATTAATAATAGTGCTACTTATGGGGGAGCAATATATAATGAAGGATTACAATTAATATATGCTAGAATTGCAGAAAATATTATTGATTCTTATGTTCTTCAACAAATCACTGACTCTATTTTTATAAATAATTCTGCTGAATTTGGTGGGGCCATTTATAATTTTGGTTATTTAAACATCTCTAAATCTAATTTTACAAATAATTCTGCTAATTATTCTGGTGGAGGAATTTTTAACAATAAATTTTTATTTGTATCTGCTAATTTAATGGCTAATAATTATGCACTCTCTATTGGAAATGTTATTTATAATAATGGTTCTTTAAATGTTATATTGTCTTATTTAAATAATTCTACAATTCCTGTTTATAAGAAAAATAATATTTTATTTGCAAATTTAACTGATGATATGGGAAATCCTGTCACTGGCCAAAATATTTCTTTCTTTGTTAATGGGACATTTATTGGAAACTCAATAGCTAATGAGGGATATGCTTTTATCAATTACTATGTGACTCAAAATGAAGGTATTTTAGTCGTTGATGGAGGTTATACTGGTCATGAAGATCAAAATATTACTATTAAAGATGGATCTTTATTAATAAGTAAAACTAATGTTTTGCCAGTTATTAATCTAAATAAAAATAAGTATTGGGTTAATGAAATTCTTAAAGGCGTTTTTAAAGTATCAAATATTGGAAATGGTGATGGTGAAAATTTAAATGCTACACTTACTTTCCCATCTAATTTCAAATTATATGATTTTATTGTTTCAAAAGGCCAATTTGATAAAAGTACTGGGATTTGGTATATTGGTGATTTAGCTGTAAATGAAAGTGCTAGTTTATTTTTCATTGGTTCATTTAAAGAAAAAGGCCAAAAAACATTTAGAGCTACTTTAAGTGGGTCTGATATAAATAATTCTTCTATTCAAAAGACAGTTTTTGTTTATAAAAAGTCTCCTGGCCCTAAACCTGGCCCTACTCCTGGCCCTTCTCCAGACCCTAATCCTTCACCTAACCATGGTGCTAGTGCAGGTATGAAAAATACAGGAATGCCTATTTTTGCTTTGTTATTAATATTAATAACATCTTCATTAGCTATTAGGTTTAAAAAATAGTTATTTAAATAATATTTTGGGTTTTTTACCCATTTTATTATTATTTTTATTATTTTTATATAAAATTTTATAATTTTTTATTTTTAATTTCTTAATTTTTTATTTTTTATAATATTTTTTTATTTTTAAAAGATTTTAAAATTACTAAAAATAAGGTTTATATTATAATATATTTATTTATATCAATAGTATAAAATATATAAATTAATAAAACTAATATAAAACTAATATAAAAGTAGTATAATGAGTAAGTATTATGTGAATTGTATAGGGCATGATTATTATCAAATTTGAATCATCAAATTTGAATCATTTACTTATTATAAATTTAAAAATGTATTATGGAATAATAAATAAGATTGTTATGTTTCCTGATTTTTTATATGCCTCTTTTTGGGGGTTTATTGGAACTTTTCCATTGGTTATTGGCTCAATTTTAGGATATTACTTTAATATCTCTAAAAAATTACTAGCTTCATTTACTATATTTAGTGCAGGAATTCTAAGCTCGGCTGTATGTTTTGAAATACTTTTTGAAGCATATTCCTATGGGGGATTAGCTCCAACAGTTTATGGTTTTCTTATTGGTGCTTTTACCTTTACAATTTTTGACATTATTATTAATCATCTAAATATAACAAATAAAAAAAGGGAATTTTCTTCTAAAAAAAAGAATTATATTAGTAATCATGGGGTTTTCTTTAGTAAAGGCATTTTAGGTTCTTTAAGAGATGCATTAATAAATGTATATATACATAAATCTAAAAAAGAGTATAATCGATACCAAGTTGAAAGTTTAACTATCATGACTGGAGTTATTCTTGATGGAATTCCGGAAGCAATAGCTATTGGGTTATTAGTAATAATTGGTGGCCCTATTAGTTTAGCTCTTGTAATATCTATTCTTATTGTTAACTTATTCGAAAGTCTTTCTGGATCGACTAATATGAAATTAGGTGGTTGGAATAACAAATCAATCATATTTATATGGTCTTTTGTTACAGTATTAGCTACATTATCTGCAACATTGAGTTTCATTATTTTTTCAAATACTGATCAATATATATTGGCTATGGCTTTGGGAATTGCTGCTGGAGCTTTAATTTCTCTTATAGCTGATGTAATGCTTCCAGAAGCTTTTAAAGAAACCCATGAATTAACTGGACTTTTAATGGGTTTGGGTTTTTTAACTTCTTTTATTCTTTCTCATTTAAAGTTCCACTAAATATTTTTTAATTAAAAATATGCCAATCAAAATTACTTTTTCAATTCAAAACCATGATTTTGTGCATTTGTTTTAAAAACAATACCTTCTTCTCCAATAAATTCTTTTGTTAACTTAAAAACGTCCTGATTTTCTTTATCTAAAATTCCATATACTGCGGGGCCAAATGAACTCATACCTACGCCATATGCCCCAAATTCTTTCATTTTATTCATTGTATTTTTAATCTTTTCTTGTTGAAGACTTACTTCTACTTTTTTAAATCCTATTTTCTGAATTTCATTTATTACATTTCCCATTGATTTGATATTTTTTTCTAGTAGAAATGGAACTAAATTCATAAAAATTAAGTGAGATAATTTTTCAACATCTTTTTTTGGAACCGGACAATATTCCTGAAATATATTTACTTCATTTTCTCCCATAATTGTGTTTGATTGAGGGATAGCCACTAAAATTTCCCATTCATTTGGAAATTCATATCTTCCAATTAAATTTGGTGGACTAGCTTTTGAAGCTGAAGATGGTAAAAATTCCGGTTTTTCATTTATATCATGGCCCCCATCTATTATTAATCCTCCATAATCGAAAGAATATATTCCTACTCCCGATGTTCCACCTCTACCAAGTATTTTTCCTAATTCTACTCCACTTACAGATATTCCATTATATTCACATATTAATTTGGCAGTAGCTAAAGATATTTGGGTTCCAGATCCTAAACCAGAATGGGTCAAAAATGCTTCTTTAACATTGAAATGAAATCCACTGTCTAAATTAAAGTGTGAAATTATTTTTTCAGTGGAATCTTTTATTTTTAAAAGGCATTGGTTTTTTATTTCAATATCTTCTATATTTTTATCAAAATCGATACTTACTCCTTTTTTACAAGTTTCCGATTCTAAAATAAAATTTGGTTTTTCTATTGTTAATCCAATACCTCCATCCCGCCTTCCATAAGACCCATTTAAATCTATTAATGCCATGTGTATTCTTGAGGGAGTTTTTATAATCATAAATTAAGCCTCTATTTATAAAAATCTTTTTAGCTATTATAATAATTTTGATTTACTTTATTATATTATTCCTTCTTAATTTATTCTGATTTATGGGGTAATGTTCTAAAATTTTATTTAAATTTCAATTTTATAATATTTTACATATCTCTCCTATATTATCAATAATTTCAATATTGGAATTATTTAAAGTTTCTTTAGGAATAATATGTGCATCATCAGAATTTACTAATATTGCGGACATACCTGCATTTACAGCACCAATAATATCAATTTCTGCTTTATTACCTACCATAATACTATTTTCAGCTTTACAATTCATTCTATTTAAAGCTTCTTCAAATATCTTTTTTTTAGGTTTTTCAAAGCCAACTTCTTCTGATGTAATGACCTCTTCAAAGAAGTAATGAATATCTAATCTAACTAATTTTTCCCATTGTTTAATAGTTATGCCATTAGAAATTACTCCTAATTTATATCCTTTATTTTTTAGATATATAAGCACATTCATTGTTTCTGGAAAAGGCCTAAGCAAAGCAAATTTAACATTATGGTAGGTAACCATTCCTAAAGCAACTAATAAATTGTTTTCTTCGCCACATATTTTTTTTGTAAGAACATTAAAATGTTTGTTGTAGTTTGAACCTTTATCTGAAATTATATCTTTTAGTAAACTATATGTTTCTTCTTTATTTGAAGGTAGGCCGTTTTCTATCATTATATCAATAGCTGCTCTTCTAGCTACTTTTGCAAAGCTAGAAGTGTCTAATAATGTTCCATCTATATCGAAAAAAATTGCCTTATCCATTTTAGCACCAAAATCTATATTTATTAAATTTAATATGTTATATTAATTTTTATTAGCATCTTATTTTGCTTAAATTAGTATTTATTATTTCTATATTATATATTTATTATCATCAAATAAACTGAATATTATATAAAATTTGTTAAATATTATGTCTATATTATTAATTAACCATAAATTTAATTAAGCACAGATTAATTAAGCATAAAACAATTAAATATAAATTAATTTTAGATTAATATTTATTATATTAATTATTTACAAATTAAATAATTAAAAATTAAATATTTACAAATTAAATAATTAAAAATTAAATATTATAAACTCAATATTTTATGGAATATCTATAAATACGGATTAAGGATGATGTATCTAAAAAAATGCATCTAATGTTTTTTGTTTTTCTTTTTCCCCAAGTTCTTTTAATTTTTCTTTAGAATATCCAAAAGATTCCATTATTCTAGAAACAGCAGGAATTATTTGATTATCAATATAATAGTCTGAATCATATTCATAATTCTCTGAATCTTCAAATGGAACTGCTCTTTGACTTATGGGACCCTTTCCTCTAACAACTACATATTGAATTATAGTACCTCTACCAATTTTCATTCCTTTATCTTCTAATCTTTGTGCAGCTACGACATGAGGTCCAATTTGTTTATAATCAGATAATCTTTTTGTTATTTGTGTATGAATAATCATATCTTTCATACTAACATTCCCTGACTTTACTTCTTTCAAAATCTTTTCTATAATCTTTATTGCTTTTTCAACATCACCGTCTTTTAATATGGCCATTAATATTCCTTGTTGAGTATCTTTAGCTACAGGTGCCCAATCTCTCCTAACAAGTTCTAAACCTTTAGCTATAATCACTCCATCTTCTATTACAGCATATCTTTTTTTTGTTACAAAAAAACCCCTTCTATAAAATCCTTCATATTCTAATTCCATACTCTCAGGCAAAGTTGCATTAAAATTTGTAAGAAATTTTTTGGCTTGTGTTTTTATCTCATTTTCAAGGTTTATTTGTTTTTGAGTTTCAGTTACCATAATAAAACACTTAATTTTAATATTGAATATTTAAATTTAGTTATATATTTTTACTTTCACTATAAAATAATTATATCAACTATTTTATAAAAATATATATTAAAAAATTATTTATAAATAAATTAATTATATATTAGTTTAAACTTATTAATAGATTTAATCTATTATTTTAAAAAATAAATTATAATCACTTCATTTTCATATTTTTTGATAGGATATATTTTATTAATATAATATTATTTAATAATATAAAATAAAAGGATTATAAAATAAAAGGATAATTAGTTATTTATAAATAGTATTATAAATTATAAACTAACTAATAATGATTATATATTAGAGTAATTATAGAAATTAATGTTATTAAAATTAGTATTATAAAATTAAATATTATTTTATTTATTTAATTAATTTAATAAGTAATATGCTAAAAATATACTAAAGAATATACTAAATATTTATTTTATTTAATTAATTCACTTAAAAATATTTAATTAAATAAAATATTTAACTACTAAATTTTAAAAAAGTTTTTTTAAAATTCTTTTTTGTTTTTACTATTAATTATATAATTTAATATTAAAGTTTATATATGAGGAAAACCAATAGTTTGTTATCATATCTAAAAGACTATTTTTCTTTTAAATTTAAATAAAATATAAGAAAATAAATAAATATAATAAAGATATCATTAATATTTTAGTCATAATCTAATATTTATAACAGGATTATGCTTTTTATGTCTTAATTACAATAAAGATTTAATATGGTCTTTTGAAAATTATTAAATTACAAAATTTAAAAAATTAAATTATACAAAAATAAAATTAATTTTAATTTAGGTGAAATAATGGCAATATCACAAGGAAAATCCACAAGGAAGTCAACTGGTGGAAGATATATAGCAAATCATGGGAAAAGAAAATCAGAACTTGGAAGAGAACCAGCTTATACTAGATTGGATGAAAAAAGTTTAAGAAAAATTAGAACTCGTGGTGGAAATGAAAAATTGAGATTAGCTTCTGAAAATAAAATTAATGTTGTTAATCCAGAATCAAACAAAGCTGAAACTGTTGAAATAATTACAGTACTTGAAAATTCCGCTGATCCCAACTACGTAAGAAGGAACATTATTACAAAAGGAGCTATCGTTGAAACTAGTGCAGGCAAAGCAAAAGTAACCTCAAGGCCTGGACAAGATGGTATCCTTAATGGTGTAATAATAACTGAATAAGATATCTAATATTATTATATACTTGATGTATATAATCACTTTATTTTTTTAATATTTTTATATTATTTTATTTATATCATTTTTAGATATTTTATCTATATTTTTTACTATTTTTATATTATTTTATTTATATCATTTTTAGATATTTTATCTATATTTTTTACTATTTTTATATTACTCCATTTTATTTTATTATTAAGTATTTTATTTTTATTTTTTTCAACATTTTATTTTTAGTTTAACGTTTTATTCAGTTTTTTTTAAGTGATTAATTTTATTTAACCTATTAAATTATCCTAGTAATTATTAGAATAGATTATATGAAATTTTTGACTTAACAGTTGTTAATCACAATAATTATTAAATCTTTTAATAATATTTTATTAAATCATTAACAATTTATAAAAATCATTTATAAAATTTTAAATAGTACAAAAATAATTATTAATATATTATAAAAATTTAATTTAATTTTAACTTTGAGGTAAAATTATGCTTAGTGTTAATTTAGAAGCTAAAAAAACAGTAGATGTAATGATTGAAAAAGCAGATGAGCTTAATATAGCTGTTTCCAAATTGAATAATGGTGCAACTATCATTGATTGTGGTGTTAATGTAGATGGAAGCTTAAAAGCTGGTGAATATTATACTAAAGTATGTCTTGGAGGATTAGCAGAAGTTGGTATTTCTATTCCTGGAGACCTTTCTGAAAAATTTGCTCTCCCATCTGTTAAGATTAAAACTGATTTCCCAGCTATTTCTACTCTTGGTGCACAAAAAGCGGGATGGTCTGTAAGTGTTGGGGACTTTTTTGCTTTAGGTTCTGGCCCTGCAAGAGCATTAGCTAAAAAACCAGCTGAAACTTATGAAGAAATCAAATATGAAGATGATGCAGATATAGCAATCCTTACTCTTGAATCTGATAATTTACCTGGCGAAGATGTTGCAGATGCTATAGCTAAAGATTGTGGTGTAGAAGTTAAAGATGTAACTTTACTTGTAGCTCCTACTTCTTCTCTTGTTGGATCAATACAAATTGCTGGAAGAGTTGTAGAAAATGGAACTTATAAAATGTTAGAAGCTCTTCATTTTGATGTTACTAAAGTTAAATATGCTGCTGGGATAGCTCCAATAGCACCAATTGACCCAGATGGATTGAAAGCTATGGGTAAAACAAATGATGCTGTTCTATTTGGAGGAAGAACTTATTATTACATTGAATCTGAAGAAGGAGATGATATTAAAGATTTAGCTGAAAAATTACCGTCTTCTGCTGCTGATGGTTATGGAAAACCATTTTTTGATGTATTTAAAGAAGCTGAATTTGACTTTTATAAAATAGATAAAGGAATGTTTGCACCTGCAGAAGTTGTTATCAATGATTTAAGAACTGGGGAACTGTTCAAAGCAGGATATGTAAATGTTGATCTTTTGAAAAAATCTTTTGGATTATAATTTGATTTTATAACAACTATTAATAAAAAATAGCTAGTTTAATTTACTATTAGCTATATTTTTTATTATTAATTTCATTTTTCTAATTTTTATAATAATTATTTTTTAAAATTTTTGTAATATTTATTTTTTTAAGATTTTCATATAATTTATAAATAATCAGTAGTTAAGTTTATATAGTATGTTATTTATAATTATAGTGTAGAGATTGTTCTGTATTTAATATTTTTTATTAGAAATTCTGCTCCAGTATTATAGAATAATAGTTTTTTAATTAAAAAATAATTTTAAAAATTGTTTCTATTTTAGGATGTTTTAATAAAAAATTAAAAAAGAGAATATTCTCTTTTATTAGAAGTTTAATTTATAAGAATTATATTATTATTATTATTATTAGATAATGTATTTTCTAATAAAAAGGTGATTAATAAACTTATTAGAAGCAGGGAGTTGTAAATGGAAAGTATTTAATTAATTATTTTAGTGGGGATGATATATGTTATTTTTCTTGTAATCGTATTCACCCCCCTTTTTTCGATTGTGGATAAATATTAATTTTTTTAGGCAGATGGTCACTCCGCTCCTATATTCTTAAGACTGTTATCCCCACTAAAATAATTAATTATGCAATTTTCATTAAACATCCTAATTTTACTTTTTGTTTTTTATAATGGGGTTCTTTAAAAAATTTTATTTTAAATATTATTCTATTTTTTAATTATTTTATCTATTTTTATTATTCTATTTATTTTCATTATTTTTATTATATTAGCAATTTTATCTCTTTATATATTTATTATATATCTATTATCTATTTATCTTCTATTTATCTTCTATTTATCTTCTATTTATCTTGTTATTATTATGATTTCCTTTGATTTAATATTTTTTCAATTCTACGATCGGGTATAAACCAAAAAAGAGCAACTAAAATATATAATATCTGTGAAATATGGGGAATAACAAATGCAAATCCAATTGCAAGAATATAACATATTAGGGATGTTTTTTCTTTGTAATTATGTCCGACTGCTTTTTTAAGTATTGATTTTTTACCTTCACTTTTAATAATCTCATGTTGTAGAAGATAAAAAGATAAAGCTGCCATTAAAAGTATTATTCCATATAATATTGTTGGCCATGTTTTAAAATGATTTTCAGCCATCCATGATGTTGTAAATGGAAACAAAGATAACCAAAACAAAAATAGTAGATTGATCCATAGTATTTTACCTGAAACATTATT
This sequence comes from uncultured Methanobrevibacter sp., assembly GCF_937881195.1. Classification (GTDB taxonomy): domain Archaea; phylum Methanobacteriota; class Methanobacteria; order Methanobacteriales; family Methanobacteriaceae; genus Methanobinarius. The sequence continues at coordinate 32,803 of NZ_CALGFC010000025.1, forward strand.
TAATGTTTGTAACAGATGATGGTGATTGTTCCAATAGATACCCACATATATAAAACTAAGAACATAACCTAAAATTATGGGTATTAATGGGTATAATGCATTGAGTTCTGAACTATGAGGAATACCTAATTGTAATACCATTATTGTAATAATAATAGCTATTACTCCATCACTAAAAGATTCTAATCGATTTTTATTCATTTTCATTTACCTATTTTAATATTAAAATTGAGTCATAATATATTTATTTTTATAGTAATTCTTTTCATATTAATTGTTTTCAAATGTTTATTTTAATTTAAACTTGCTTTAGTTCTAAATAAGAGAATATTAAAGTTTAATTATAGATTAAAATTAGAATGAATTAATTTTAGAAAATTTTTTTATTTTATGGGCAAAAAATTTAAAATATTTTTGAATAGATTATTTATAAATTTTATATAAATTTTAGATGCTCATAAAAGAATAATTAGTAGTGATTGCTATTTATGTGAACTGAAGATATATATAGTTTCTCTTTTTATAACTTAAAATGAAATTTTTAATATTATAATTATCATATATAAAAATATAGCTAATATAAATAGTCTAATTTGAAAATGAAAAGAATTTAAAATTAATAATATAATAAAAAAAATTTAATAAAAATATATTACTTAATTATTTATAAAAATTAATAGATAATTATTGAAATAATATAAATAAATAAAAATTGTAAAGTTTAGCAATTTATTATATTATTATAAAAATTTATATAATGAATATAATTTTTTGAAAATAAAATAAATTGAAAGTATATAATATTTTCAATTGGTTTATTTTTTTATGTTTTCCCATATCATTTTTAAATTTGTTTCTATTATTTTTTCTAAGCTGAATTTTGGGAATACTGTTGAAAGTTCTAGGAATCCCATAAAAATTGTGAAAATATAGATAGCTAATTCTTCTGAATCAATGTCTTCTTTAATCTCTTTTTTTTCTATAGATTCTTCAATCAATTCTTTATAAAAATTGAATATTTCAAGATTCATATCATGGAAAACATCTCTAAGTTCTGGATGTTGATGATATACACCCATTAATAAGAGGTAATACTCTTTATAATCAACATGAGATTTATCAGATAATTCTAATATATTACTATAGTCTCCAATATTAAGACCTGTATGATAATAGAATGTGAATCTTAGCTTTTCAATTGGTGTTCCTTCATGGTTTTTAAGAATTTTTTTAAAATTTTTAACCTCATTTAAGAGATACATTTCAACCATATGTTTTAAAATATCATTTTTATCTTTAAAATGATAATATACTGCACCAGTAGTTACATTAGCAGTGTCTTGGATTTGCTTTAAAGATACATTATCAAAACCATACTTTAGTGCTAATGAAAATGTAGCTTCAGCAATCTTATCTTTATTATTCATTTATATAACCCCCCGAGTTTTATCAAAAATAAATTATATACTAAATTCTATTATTATAAATAAAATTAAAAATGATAACTCACTATAGTAGTTATTTTTAAATTTAGTTTATAATATATATAAATATTTCCATATTTTTTTATTTAGTAATTAATCTCATATTTAAGATAAAAATAGCAATTAGTAATCTATACTGGTGTTTATTTTTTTATCTTATTTTATATAATGTTGCATCTCTGTCGATTTGATTTACTCTGTTTAATGAGTCTAATTTTATGTTTTTCCAAAGTTTTTGGTATTTTTTTGGTATGTTAAAGTATATTCTTACTATTGCTGATTTTCCTGATGATATTGCTTTTAGTTTAGAACTTTTAGTATATTTTTTAAGTTTTGGATATATTTTGCCAAAGTTCTTGTCTCCTGGTTTTTGGTACCACATTTTTATTTTTGTTGCTTTTGATTTTGTGGATCCTACATTTGTTACTTTAATATCTAAGTAATTTATGTTTTTCTTCTTGTAATTTGCGTAACTTGTGTATCCTGAAGTTATGTTACTTATTGCTAGTTGTGGTTTATTTGCTACATATACTAAATATTCTTTTGTTCCATTTATTATCTCACCAGTTCCAGAAGATTCCATTCCTAAGAACATACATTTTTCGAATGTTGCATTGAATTTAATTGTGATTTTGTACCATCCTGATTTTTTATAAGCATGTGATATCCATTTTGTTGTTCTTTTTTTGGTTCCATCCCCAAAGTCTATATATGCATTTTTAACTTTTACCCCACTCATATTTGTTATTAAAGGGTTTCCATTGGGGTTTATGCTTGCTTTATATTTTATAGCTTTGTTTTTTGCTACTTGAAATGTGTAATTTTCGTAGTTTTTCCATTTTTTAGGAATTTTACCTTTTTCAATACTATAAACCTTTGTATTAGAACTTAATTGTCCATAATCATTACCACTTTCGTCGGTTATTTTTACATTTCCTGGTCCACTAATACTAGCAGAAGTAGCAGATATAGTAAACAACATGAAGAATATGGTTATAATTAATAAAATTCCTATTTTTTGCTTATTTATATTCAACATTATCACTCTCATTATTCAATTGATTTTTGGGTTATTTCATAAGTCATAAGTAATCTAAATATTATCTTATCCATAGTTAGATTGTTCAATTTATCATTTTATAAAAGAGAATACTTTCTTTTTAAAAAATCATTATGAAATTATCACTACTTAAAATAGTAATGAATAAAATCAATATTGGCTAAAATTATATATAATAACAATTAATAATTTCCAAATCATTAATATTGGGGAATTTACGCATAATTTTTAAAAATAAACTAATATTATGTGTTATATTATATATTCATATAAATTTTATAAAAGAAAGCATTCTCTAATGTACTAATATATATTTTATTTAATATATAAATGTTTGTATTTTAAAAAATAATATATATTTTATATTATTAAATGTTATAAAAAATGCTATTTAATGTTATAAAAAACGTTATTTATAAAAAAATTTTAAATTAATAATGATTTTTTAATATTATCTTAAATAAAATCGATATTTTAAATAAAAGTTATAAAAATAATTCAAATTTAATTATTAGATAATTTTTCATTTAGTTCATTTAAACCTTTTAAAAGATTTTTTAAGTTTTCATCATCTATTGTATTTGTTTTTTCAATGAAAGTTTTACTCACTTCTTTTTTTATATTATTAATTAAATTTTTCCCTTTTTCAGTAAAAGTCACTCTATTTTTCCTCTGATCAGTTTCATCTCTTACTTTTTTAACAAGTCCCTTTTTTTCAAGCCTTTTTATTTTTTCGGATAATGTATGTGGTGCATTTCCAATATCTATTGCTATTTCACCAATTGTAGGGGGGATAAATTCATCAGAAACCATTTCTAACTTTAATTCATCTAATTCAATTAATAAATGGAACTGTTCAAGTGTTAAACCATATTTTTTAGCTACTTCATGATGTTTTAAGCGTAAAATTCTGTTTATTTTTTCCCATGATTCCCATAACTTTTCAGCATCCACATAATCACATCTTATTTTTTATAAAATTATATATATTACTAATTGTATTATTTTTTTTAATAATTTATAAATTTATTTTTTAATTTTATTTTTTATTTTTATTTTTTATTTTTGGAGTGATTTTTTTATTAGAATTGATATCGCTGCTCCTATTATTAATGCAACTCCCATAACTAAATAAGGTAATGAATTTATTCCTGTTGTTAATAAATATGTAGCTAATATTGGCCCAATACCTGCCCCTATAAATAAAATTACTGTATGAAGTGAAAGTGCAGCTCCTTTTGATTTTCCTCCTAGTTGTCCTATTAGTTCAATAATACTTGGAGCTACTATGGCAATTCCTGCTACAAATATGACACTAAATAATGTCATTAAAAGGATATTTGATAATAATCCTATTAATATTATACTTATAGATGATATTAATAATCCTGAAATTATAATATTGAAAAAATGGAATTTTTTTGCAAGTATTCCAGATGTAGCTGCAAATAGGATACCTACTACTCCAACCGCTCTTATATAAAGAATTTCCTGATTACTTAAATAAAATGGATATCCACTTAAATAATATCCTAGAGCAGTATACATACACATCATGGACATTAGTAACATAACATCCACTATTAATGTAAGTACTAATGGCCTAATTTTAAATAGAAGAGCTATATTTTTAATAGATTCTTTTACACTATTTTTTGGCCTTTGAATATTATCATATGGTAAAAAAATTGCTATAAGTCCAAATGTTATTAAATACATTAACCCCATAATTAAAAATATATAATTCCAACTAAAATATTGAACAATAAAACTGCTTATTACTTGGCCAATTATTCCTGCCATTAAGAATCCAGTTACTAAAAATCCAGTTGCAGTTAGTTTTTTTGTATCTGGAAAAATTTCTGCAATATATGCCAGTGCGACTGGTGAAAATGTTGCAGCTGCAAGTCCTTCAAGACCTCTGAATGCAATAATCCAATGTATATTATTTAATAAACCTACTAATGGTGTTATAATAGTTAATATTCCCATACCGATTAAAATAATTTTTTTCCGTCCATATTGATCAGATAAAGGTCCATATATTAAACAACCAATAGCAAAAAATATACAAAAAACAGTACTTGTTAATGCTACTTCATTTCCAGAAACACTAAATAATTCTGAAAATGATGAAAATAATGGTATGGTAAGATACATACTTGACATTACTATTAAACCACACCAAAATAGTACCAAGGTTATCAAACTATAATTTGCACTGTTCTTTTCTTTTATTGGATTTTTACTCATTTTTAACCACATTTTTTAGAAGATTATATTATTATTGTTATTGTTGTTGATATTATTATTGTGATTATATTGTTACAATAATTATGTTGTTATATCAATTATATTCTTACAATAATTATATCTTTAAAATAATTATGTCGTTATAACGATTATATCGTTATTAAGATATAAATATATATAATTAGATTTTATTTATATATAAATATATTCTTAAATCAAATAATTAAAAAATTAAATAAATTATTTGATGGATATTTAAATTAATAGATGATTTTATTTGTTAGTAATAAGTTTCTTATTCTTTTAAAAAAGATAAAACTTAACTATTAATAAAAAAAGGATATGTAAAAAAGAAATCATATAATAAATATTATAAAAATAATATTATAAAAAATATTATAAATTCAATTATAAAATTTATAAATAAAAAGTATATTATAAAAAATATTATAAATTCAATATATAAAATTTATAAATAAAAAGTATATTATAAACATTTATTATAAAAATTCAATTTCAAAAGCTATCACGGGATATTCTAACTCAAAATTGCTTATTACTTCTGGGGAAATTTCTCCAAAGAAACCATTTATATTACTATTTTTACTAGTTCCTTTAACACTAGCTACTCTACCTTCAATAAAAGTTTTGTTATCTAATGCAGAAATTTCTATTTTATATCCTAAATTAGCTAAAATACTTGCTATTGTAGATTTAATTTCAGTAAAATTAGCAGTTGAATGACAAATAGCTCCAGCAAGTTTTTTAACAGTTTTCACATTTGTTTCTTTTGAATTATCTATATATAATGTATCTCCAATTTCAAATATTTTTTGTGGAAGATCTTCATGCTTATTATCTTCTAAAAATTCCATAAGGCTATTTATTAAGCTTTTTCTAATCATTGTCCTATCTATTGTAATTGGTTTTGATACTTGAACATGATTATCTTCTTTTTGTTTCATTTTAGTATAATGATTTTCTTCACTTGTTAACATTAAACTCATTATTTCTTGGAAACCAAGACCAATCATAACTTCTCGAATGATTTTTTCACTTTTAAACCAATTATTTTCATATGCTACTGTTGAAACATCAGGAATTTTTGCTTCAACTTTATTTATGCAATATTGGATGGCCACGTTTTCAACAAGGTCTACTTCATGGAGGATATCTATTCTATATGAAGGAATTTCTGCTTGAACTTCATTTTCGTTTATTATCTTAGTATTCATTCTTGCTTTTAATAATAGCTCAGAAACATCTTTAGCATTAAGATTAACTCCACCAATAAGTTCATTACATAAATCAACCTTAACATTTCTAATTTTTGGAGTTAAATCCGGAGTTACAATTGTTTTGTTTTCATAAACAATATCTAAACTTTCAATTTTTCCACCAATTTCTCCAAAAGAACTACAAATAATATTTAATGTATGATTAACAGCTTTTTCATCAGTTCCAGTTACATCTACAAGTATATTTTCAGTATTTTCAGTAAGTTTTGTTAGTTCTCCATTTATAATTGGGGGCATAGATAATATGTTATCATTTTTGTCAAGTATAAGTGGATATTTGTCAAATTTTGATATTAACTTTGCATATTTTGATCCTTTCTCATGTTCAGCTAATATTTCCTTTGGAGTTAGTTTATTTGAGTGTTCTAATGGGACAAAACTATTTTCATTTGGAGAACTTGCAATATATTTATAATCTCCATTAATTACATCTAAATTATGTATTCCAATAGCTACTTTTTTCCTATCTCTACCGATAACCCAATGTAAATTTTCTTGAAAATCCATAATTTGTTTCAATTTATCTTCATCAAATTTAACATTTTTAATTAATGCAAAAGCTATATATGGACGAATATTTTCAATTTCTTTATCTACAAATACTTTTTCTCCAGAAGAAGTGACTTCATAATTAGGAAGGCCTATTTCCTGTGATATAAACCCTTTTAAACTACGGGATACTCCTGCAACTGATAGTTGGTCTGGACGATTTGGAAAAAATTCTACTTTAATGGTTTCATCATCAAAGTCTTCTATGTCGCTTCCAAGCATAGGTAAAATATCAATTAGCTTATCATTTTTAATATTAATTCCAAGCTCTTCTAAATCTTGATATTTAAATGTAATTACGGGCATCGATTATCTCCTGAATGTTTTTTTTTTAACATATTTAATTATTTTAAATATTATTATTTAATTTTAATTTTTTAATTAAATTTATTTTTAAAATTTGATTATTTTTAAGATTTTAATAATAATCTATTAACTTAATTTTAAAATATATTTAATAATTATTTATTAAACTTAACAAAATTTTAGTGTTAATAAATTTTTTCATTGATTTTAGAGTCCAAATATGCATATGAAGAATAGTGATTCAAAAACAAAATGCAATGCTCTATGCTCAATGTGACTCATATGTTTTATTGTCAAAGAGTGGATAACATCAATAACAAAATGAACCAGTCCTCCCAAGAATCCAATTTCTACTGAGAAAAAGACTATTGATAATATAAAAAAGTGAAATACCGCTTCTAATCCCTCATGAATAAGCCATGCTTGTAGGTTAGAATAAACTATCTCTTGAATAAGTCCCCCAAATATTATGTAAAAATTGTGAAGGAATTTCCACATGATTAAGCTGTGTAATTCATCACTTATAGCTAGTACAACAGCTATATAGAACCATAATAAATCCATCCTTTCACCATACTTTTTAATATATTATATTTAATTAATTGGTATAAAAATTGATATAAATGTATATTTAAGTAGTTATTATATATTTAAACAATTATTAAATATATATTTAATTATAATTATTTTACTATTTATCTATTGATTATATTAAATTGATTACTTAAAATGAATAAATAATTAAATATTTTCATTTTATTTAGAAATCAAATTGATTAACATAATATTATTCATAAAAGTCTTAAATGCTAATGATCTATCATTTAAATTAAAATACCAATATTTCAATAAGACTTATTTTTAAAAATTTTTAATATTTATTAAAATTTACTTTTAAAATTTGAGTTAAATTTTCTTTATATTATAAGAAATATTCAATTTTTTAATATTTTATTTATTTTAAAATTTTGTTTTTGATTTATAAATATAAAAAATTCATTTCTATTATAAAATATTAGGTTCAAATATATTTGGATTAAAATACATTAATTAAAATACATTAGACTCATTATCTATATTATTTATAATAAATATAGTTATTCATTTATTAATTAAAATATTTATCTATAATATATTATTCATTATATTCCTTAAAAAAATAAATTATTTATCAAAAAAGAAACAGAATTTATATTTATAACAAATAGAATATATCATTAAATTAAGATATATTTATTGATATTATTGGTATAAATACTATTAAATACTATATTTAGATAGTATAATATCATAAAATTATCATAAAATTAACATGAAAATAATATTCTTAAATTTTACATATCTAAATTTTATATCCTTGAATTTTTATATTTTTAAATTTATATTCTTAAATTTTTAATATAAATATTATTTTAATATAAATATTATTAAATTAATAATTCATTAATTGAAAAAGAATAATTTATTAAAAATGAATTATTATAAAAAATTCATATTATTGAAATTGATATTAATAAAAATTGGTATTATTAAAAATTGATATTGTTTAAATAAATTATTATTAAAAAAAATAATTATTAAAAAACTAATTAGAAAATGAGATGTGGAGAAGATACATGACAATAGATAATATTCCTAAAGATTATAATCACAAAAAAGAAAAAGAATGGCAAGAAAAATGGGATAATAATCAAATTTATAAATTCATTGGAGATGGAACAAAACCAAGGTATATAATTGATACTCCACCACCTTACCCAACAGGCTCTATTCACATGGGGCATGTTTTAAATTGGGTCTACATTGATATAACTGCAAGATTTAAACGATTAAAAGGATTTGATGTTTTATTCCCTCAGGGATGGGATTGTCATGGACTTCCAACTGAAGTTAAAGTTGAGGAGAATAATAGCATTAAGAAGAATGATGTCTCAAGGCAAAAATTTCGTGATATGTGTGTAGATCTTACAAAAGAAAATATCTCTCTAATGAAAAATCAAATGAAATCTATGGGATTTTCTCAAGATTGGTCAAGAGAATATATAACAATGACTCCAGAATATATGAGAAAAACACAATTATCTTTTCTTAAAATGTATGATGAAGGGTTAATATATCAAGGTATTCATCCAGTTAATTGGTGTCCTCGTTGTGAAACAGCTATAGCTTTTGCTGAAGTGGAATATAGTAGCAATGAAACATTTCTAAATTATGTTAATTTTCCATCTGCTGATTCTAATTCTGATGGTGTTTTGATAGCTACTACTCGTCCAGAACTTATGTCTGCATGTGTAGCAGTTGTAGTTAGTCCTGATGATAGTCGATATAAGGATATTCTTGGAAAAGAAGTAGAAGTTCCTCTTTCTGGACAAAAAGTTAAAGTTATAGCTGATAATGAAGTTGACCCAGAATTTGGTACTGGTGCAGTTATGGTATGTACTTTTGGAGATAAAACAGATGTTTCATGGGTCAATAAACATAATTTAGACATTATTGAAGCTATAGATGAAAAAGGTATAATGACCAAAGCTGCTGGAAGATATGAGGGAATGACTTTAAAAGAATGTAAGTTAGCTACTATTGAAGATCTTAAATCTGAAGGATGTATGCTTAAACAAGAGTCAGTTGATCAAAATGTTGGTCAATGTTGGAGATGTAAAACTCCTATTGAGATACTAGTTAAAAAACAATGGTTTGTAGCTGTAAATAAGTTGGTTGATGATATTAAATCTGCTGCTGAATCTATGAATTGGGTTCCAGAACATATGAAAAGTAGGCTTATTAATTGGGCAGATTCAATGGAATGGGATTGGTGTGTTTCAAGACAAAGAATTTTCGCAACACCTATTCCAGTATGGTTCTGTGATATTTGTGGAAAAATACATCTTCCAAAGCCTGAGGAGTTACCTATTGATCCTACTCAAAGGAAACCTTCTATTGAATCTTGTGAATGTGGTTCTACTAACTTTACTGGAGAAGAAGATGTATTAGATACCTGGATGGATAGTTCAATATCTCCATTAAATATTGCTGGTTGGCCAGATCCAATTTTCAAAGATAATTTCCCCGCTGATTTACGTCCACAAGGCCATGATATTATTCGTACATGGGCTTTTTATACAACTCTTAGGACATTGGCTCTTGAGGGAGAAAAACCTTTTGATGAGATTGTAATAAATGGAATGGTTTTTGGTGAAGATGGATATAAAATGAGCAAATCTCGAGGAAATGTTATTGGTCCAGAAGAAGTTATAGGTGAATATGGTGCTGATGCACTTAGAACTTGGGCAGCTAATAGTGTTCCAGGATCTGATGTTCCTTTTGATTGGAAAGATATTAAATATGGTTATAAATTCCTTAGAAAATTCTGGAATGCATTTAGATTTATTAGTATGCATATTTTTGATGATGATGAAATTATTGATAAAAAAGAAAATGAAAAAATTAAAGATAATGTTAATAATATAAAGAATAATTTACTTCCTTTAGATAAATGGATACTTTCAAAGTTAAATAATCTAAATAAAGAAGTATCTAATGCTTATGAAAGTTATAACTTTGCAGTAGCTATCAACTCAATTGAAAAATTTGTTTGGCATGATTTTTGTGATGAATATATTGAAGCTGTAAAATACAGACTTTACAATGATGATGTGGGTATTGATTCTAGATTAGCTGCAAAATATACTTTGAAAACAGTTATTGAAACTTCTTTAAAACTTCTTGCACCTATTACTCCTCATTTTGCTGATGAAGTTTATCAATATTTTGATAAAAATCAAAATGAAGATAAGAATACTAATAAGAATATGCATAGTATAAATAATATTATTTGGCCAGAAATTGTCAATGATTTAATTGATGTGGACATAGAAGAAAAAGGTCAACTAATAATTGAACTTATTGGTGATTTAAGACGATTTAAATCTTCTTCAAAGATTCCACTAAATGTTCCTTTATCTGAAGTTAATATTTATACCAATAACGATTTAAAATCCATTTTTGAAGATTATACTATGGATATTAAAGGTACCTTAAAAATAAATGAACTGGAATTAACTATAGGAAAACCTGATATTCACGAAAAAGTAGTTGAAATCACTCCTGCTATGGATAAAATTGGACCTCAATTTAAAGGAGAGGCTCCAAAAATCATAAAATATTTAAGTACAACTGATATTAATGAGATAGGTACATTATTAGAGAAAGATGGTGAAATAGCTATTGATGATAATATTATTACTAAAGAACATATTAATATGAAAAAAGAAATTGTTGGTAAAAGTGGTAAAAAAATTGATATTGTTCAAGCAGATAATTTAGATGTTATCTTTGAAATAATTAGATAAATATAAATATTTATTTAAAAATTTATACATCAATTTTAATTTATAAGTCAATTTTTAAGTATTAAAATTTAATAAATAATTAATCAATTATAATTAATATTTAAAATAAATAATTAATCAACTATAATTAATGTTAAAAATAAATAAGTGATTAATTATAATATTTAAAATAAATAAGTAATTAATTATAATCTAATACAATTATATTAATAAACTTAATATAAATATAAAGATTTACATGATTTTGAAAGTAAAAAAAGTATCGGAGATTGGAGGAATTGTGAAAGCACCTCCTTCTAAAAGTTATACTCATAGGGCTATTATCATATCTTCTTTTGCTGAGGGAACTTCTCGTTTATATGATCCTCTTTCTTCTGAAGATACTCTTTCTTCAGTTAACGCTTGTAGAAAATTTGGTGCAGAAATAAATACTTCTAATTTTAATTCACTTGGGAATAATCCTAATTCAAATAGTTTTTGGGAAATTGAAGGGGTTAAAAATATTGAGAACCTTTCAAAAAAACCAATTGATTTGAAAAACTCAGGAACAACTCTTAGAATAATGACTTCAATTGCAGGTCTATCAACTAACAATACAATCTTCACTGGTGATGAATCTCTTAAAACACGACCTATGGGCATGCTTTTGGAAGCTTTAAAACCTTTAGGGGGCAATGCAAAATCTATTCTTGAAAATGGAAAACCTCCTATTGAAGTTCAACCTGGTTTTGTTGGTGGAAAAACATCTATTGATGGTAATGTTAGTTCTCAATTTATATCTTCTCTATTAATAGCTGGAACTATTTCTGAAAAAGGAATTGATTTAGAAGTTAAAGGAGATTTCATTTCAAAATCCTATGTAGCTATGACATTAGATGTTATGGAGAAGTTTGGGGTTGAAATTGAAACTGATCTTTTCACTAAACACGAAAATTGTAATAAAGATGATAAAAAATGTTCATCAACATTTTTTTCAATCAAACCTCAAAAATTTATTTCAACTAATTACACTGTTGAAGGAGATTATTCTTCTGCATCATATTTATTAGGTGCTATAGCTGTTTTGGGTGGAAAAATAACAGTTAAAAATTTATTTAAAGATTCTAAACAAGGAGATAAATTAATTTTAGATATTTTAGATAAAATGGGTTGTCATATTGAAATTGAAAATGATTATGTGACATTAAGTTCTACTGGTGATTTAATTGGCATTGAAATTGATTTACATAATGCACCTGATCTTCTTCCAACTATAACTGCTTTAAGTGCATTAGCTAAAGGCAAAACTTTGATTAAAGGAGTTAAACATGCAAGATATAAGGAAACAGATAGAATAGCTAAATGTGCAGAAGAACTTTCTAAATTAGGCTGTATCATAAAAGAAAATGAAGATGGTATGGAGATTTTTAGTGGAATAGATTTGAAAAACTCAGTTTCGAACAGAGTAACATCTCACAATGACCATAGGTTGGCTATGGCATTTAGTTTAATTGGACTAAAACATGAAATAGTCATTGAAAAAGGAGAAGTATTTAATGTTTCTTTCCCTAATTATATTGAGGCTATGGCAGAAATTGGGGTAGAAATTGGACTATTTGATGATTTTTGCATTTAATATTTGCATAAATTTAAAAAATAATATTAAAAAAATAATATTAAAGAATAATACTAAGAATAATACTAAGAATAATATTAAAGAATAATACTATAAAATAATACTAAATCTAATTTTAAGGATATAAAATGACTTTAAGAATAGAAAAAATAATGGAAGAATTGAATAATTTATATACTTTACGTGTATTTGAAGATAGAGATCCTTATAGGGTTTTAGTTAGGACTATTCTTTCTCAAAGAACAAAGGATGTCAACACTGATAAAGCTACAAATCAACTATTTTCTAAATATAAGGATATTTATGAAGTAGCTGATGCACCGATAGAAGATATTGAAAAACTTATTAAAAGTGCAGGTTTTTTTAGGGTTAAAGCAAATAGAGTAAAAGAAGTTTCACAAATTATAATTGATCATTATGGGGGAGTAGTTCCGAATAATATGAAAGAACTTCTTGATTTGCCAGGTGTTGGAAGGAAAACTGCAAATTGTGTACTCGTTTTCGCGTTTCAAGAGCCTGCTATTCCAGTAGATACTCATGTCCATAGAATCCCTAATAGATGGGGAATTGTAAACACAAAAACTCCTGAAAAAACTGAAGAAGAGTTGATGAAAATAGTTCCAAAAAGTCTTTGGATTGAGATGAATGATTTAATTGTTCAATTTGGTCAGACAATCTGTAAACCTATCCATCCATTATGTGATCAATGTCCAATCACTGGGTTATGCAATTATTATAAAATGGAAGTTGAAAAAGATTGATTGAAATTTTTACTAGTTTAAGTTTTTTCTTAGTTTTTTAATTAAATTTTCTAATTATCTTTTTTCTTAATTTAGTTTTTTTTTTATTTTATTAATTTAGTTTTATTTTATTAATTTAGTTTTATTTTATTAATTTAGTTTTATTTTTTTTTGATTAAATTTTTTTATTTTTTCCATATATTTTAATAGTAATATTATTTAGAATAAAAAATTTTATAATAAAAAAATATTATAAAATAAAATAAATTCTTTAAACAATAAACTATTATTAATATAAAAAGCCTATTTTTCTTCCATCGCTGCTATTTTATTAGCAAATCCGCTTAATACTTCTTTTGACAAACCCTCAACGAATTTTATAGAGCCAGCTACTTCATGACCCCCACCATCTATCCCTGCTTCTGGTATTTTTTCTTGAAGTGCCCAGATAATTTCATTTAAGTTAAATCCAAATTTTTTATGTACTACTTCTGTTGCTCTAACAACTCCAAAATCAGGACCATAAGAAAGTGTTATTATTGGAGTATTTTCTCCAAGTTCTTTTACATACTTATCATGAACAAATCCACATGTTTTTCCTGGTGCTGGGAATGTAAATTTATGTGCATACTTTTCAACATCAAGAATATTAAAATGTATTCCATTAGCTAGTTTTTCTTCTTTAACATTTGGAAGTGTAGCTTTTAGCTGTGTAGCTATTCTACGATTATATTCTTTGTATAATGCATTAACAAGTTTTTCATGTTTATCTATATTATCAACAGCTAAAATTGTATCCATAATTCCTCTACCATTCATAAACCTAAGATAATAAGCTTCAAAATCAACACAAGCAGCTATTTTATCAAGATCTTCTCTGCTGTATCCTTTTTCTTTAGCTAATTTTATATATTTTTCTGCTTCTTCTGATTCAGCATGGTCACCTAAAGCAGCTACTCCTGGAAGATGACTTACTAAATCTTTTATTTCTGGATTAATTATATTTGCTACTTCAACAGCTAATGCTCCTGCAGTAATTTGTGAATCTCCTCCAACAAGATATGGGTTAACATGCACATCCACAAATTCATCTACTTCTACTTTACCTTCTATTACTTCTCCTGGGAAATGATGATCAATAACGACAATTTCAATGTCATATATTTTTGCTTTCATTAGTGCAAGAACATCTTCTTCAGTAGAACCATTATCTAAAAGTACAATAAGTGGTAATTTTTGTCCGTGCCTTTCTAAATCTTCAAGTGCAAAAGATAAGTCTTTTATAACATCTTCAAGTTCGTAAAAAGGTGCTTTACTAGGCGATCTTCTGAAATAATGCCATTCTGCATCAGTACTAGGACTTATTTCTCTCAGTAATGGAACAATAGCTTTTTCCATTGCAACTCCAGCAGATATTCCATCAGCATCAGCATGATGTCTAAGTAAAATTGTTCTACCATCCATAATGCCTTTCCTTATTGTTTTTGCAGCTTTTCTCATTTTTGGATGTAATTTGTCTAAAATTGGGCTTTCAATTAATGTTGGAACATTTTCTGGTTCTGCTTTTTCATCTAATGCTTTTTCAATTAGTTCTCTTACTTTGTCTTCTTTTTCCCCTTCTAATTTTTCTATTATTTGAGACTCAATTTGTATTTTACCACTATGTTGATTTACTTCTCCAATTATTTCAACAATGTCTCCAGTTTCAATATGAGGATAAACCCTAACTCCTGCTTCGTCAAAGGCAGCAGCCCATGTAATAGCAGTTTCATCAGTAATAGTAAAAATGGTTGGCCCAGATGTTTGTTGTATTTGTATAATTTCTCCTTCTATTCTTACAACTTTACCAATATTCTTGTTTGTTAATAATCCTATTTGAGTTTTAGCTATGTTCTTTTTAACTTTTTCTATTTCTATATTTCCAATAATATTAGCTGGTCCCATGTCAACTTCTCTTTTATGGGATTTGATTTCTGTAATTTTTACAAATATTTCGTCACCAACAGAGTAATTGGGATTTCCAGTTCTCATTAATCCCCAAACTTGATTATTTAAACTAACAAAAACACCATATTTTTCCACTCTTGTAATTTTTCCTTTATATATTAGGTCTACTTCTAAGTCTTCCATCTCACAAAGAGGGTCTAATACAAATACCTTAGTAGGCTGATTTTTAAGTTTTTCTTTTTGTTTCATTTTCTCTAATTTCTCTTTTTCTTTAAGTTCTCTTTCTTTTTCTATTTTTATTTTACATTCTTCACAATAATCAATATTATCTGGAAGTATTTTGTTACAAGATTTACAAACATTAATTTGACCAGTTCCTTCACAGGTTTCACATTCTTCGTTTATATCTACCATTCCTTTTCCTTTGCAAACTTCACATGGAATGTCTTCTTCTATTTCTAAATCAAATTTAGCTTTAGCATTATTAGTGACTCCTTTAAAATGGTTCTTAGTCTCAAAACTATCTTGAAATCCTGTTCCATCGCAGGAATCACATATTTTTTGATCGACTTTTGAAAATCCTGATCCTTTACAGTTAGGGCATTTTTTTTTCATTTTTTACCTCTATAATGATATTTAAGTGAATAATTTCACGGATTTTTGTAATATTCTTATTATCTTTGCAATCTCTTTATTAAAATAATCTATTTGTTAGAATAATTTAGTGTTAAATAATAGTTTATTATTAAAATAATGCTTGTATTATTAAACAATAATTATATTATTAAAATAATGCTTATATTATTAGAATAATATTTATATTATTAAATAATATTTAAATTAATAATTACTATTTTAATTTAATTAAATTATTTATTCTATTATTATATATTAAAAAATATATATTTATTATATTTAAAAAATATTTAGTATATTTTGAAAAATAATTTTATTTAAAAAATAATTATAAGTAGATTATAACTAGTATATTTAAAATAATTATATTTAAAAAACAATTATATTATTAAAAAATTATAAGATAGAAACAATTTAATTATTAAAATATTCATCATATTTATTATATTTAATATATATTTTAAATTTTTGAATATTCAAATTATACAATATAAAATAAATAAAAAATAATGAGGATTATATTAATATAATTACATTTTTATATTTTTTCATTGATTAATTTCTCTAAATTTATCAGGATTATTTTTAACAAGGTTATTTCTTTGGTTCTGTATACTTATTCCTTGATCCATAAGCTTGTTAGCAGTAGTAACATAATTATTTGCAGATACTTTATCTCCTTCTTTAAACTTTTGTATTGCTAATTGGAGATTAGAAGTCGCATTTTCTTTTAAATTTAATTCTTCTTCAATTAAACTAAGATATTGTAAGTATAATGTATCATTTATCTCATTAGTATATTTATTAATTTCTAAGATTTTATTTTTAGCATCAAGAAAGTTATTACTGGATATTTGTATTTTATTTTCAGCTGAGTCGTATTTTTGTAAATTAAGATAGCTAACAGCTTCATTATAATTTGCATCTCCAATTTCAATGTTTTGATTTAAGCTTGGGACAATATTATTTATATTATCCATAGGAGTTTTAATACAACCACTAACAGACACAGTAGCTAATAATACTATAATTACAATAATAATCTTTTTATTCATTAATATTTTTATGTGTATTATAAAATATAAATCTTATTAAATTAATCTGTTATTAGATTAAGATTATTATTATAATTTGTTTAATCAATTTTGAATGTTCAATATTTTTAATTAATATTTTTCTAAATAATTTTTTTATCTAGAAAGTATTATATTTTCCTATTTAAAATGTTTATTAATAAATTTGAATAGAAAATATTATTTAGTATAACTAAATAATATTCTAATCATGACAATTAATGATACAAATAATTATGATAAAATAAAAGAATATGCTATTAAAAACCGTCAAGCTATAGAAAAACTTTTAGAAATTGATATTGTAAAAATTAAAGACAAATCAATTAGCTCAGAATTAAATAAATTTTGGGATGAATTTGAAGGTAAATATAATAAGATTAAATCTGGTAAAAAAGCCAATCAAATTTTCAATGTTTATGTCGATTTAAATGATGGTAGATCTGTAGTAATAACTGAAATGGATACTATAGAACCTTGGTTTGTTAAAATAGTTGGAGTTAACTGTGAAAATGGTGAAAACACTTTAGAAATATTAAACTCAAGAAATGAAGAACCAGAAATAGTTGTAGAGTTAATAGATTTATAAATAAAATGATTACTATTTAAAAATTCACATTATTTTTATATATTACTCTTGTAATAATTCTTTAATATTAATTTTTATAATTTTAATAATAATTATGTTATTGAGTTAATTATATTTTTATTTATAATTTAGGTTTATTTATAATTATAAATTAATTTATAAGTTAAATATTATTTTTAATTTATAATATTAGTATTTGAATTTTAATTGTGAATATTAAATTCTAATATTATTTAATATATTAATATTTAAATTCTAATATTATATTATTAATATAAATATAATTTAATAATCTTTGAAATTCTTCATTTTTACTTTTTTAAAATATTTTTTACTTTTATTTGAACCTAATTTCAAATAGAAAAATTTATAAATAAATCACGAATATAATATTAATTAACATCGATATTTAGTATTATATTTTCTTAAAATAGAATTTATATTTCTTTTAAAAAAATTTCAATATTAAAAAATTATTAATATTAAAAAATATTCCTTTTAAAAATAAAAATGGTGATAAAATGATAGAAGTTGAAGAGAAATTAGGAAAAAATCATGCACGTTATGTTGAAAGAAATGAAAAAACCGTTGCAAAACATTTAGAGTTTAGACAAAAAAATTCTCTTAAAAAAATAAATGTTAAAGCTAGTAAAAATATGCAAGCTTTAAAAAGAGAAAATATGTAATAAATCTATTTTTGTATCAATTACTAATTTAATTATCAATTCAATTTAATTCAATTATTTAATTTAATTGTCAATTTAATTTTTAATTTAATTTTATTATTAAGTCAATTTTATTAAATTTCATTTGTATTATTATTTATATATTTTATATTTCATTTTTTTTATCATTCTTGATTTTATGTCTTAATTAAGAAATATATTTTTTTATCTTATATTTTTTTTATTTTATAATAATTTGAAATCTAACTTAAAATATAATTTAAAATATAATTTAAAATATTTCTTTTATTGTTTTCATTATTCTTTTAATTATTTTGTATTTTATATTAGATAATTTACATTGTTATTTAAATAATTTATATTATTATATCAAATTATTTTATAATTTTATTATTATCGAATAAAAAGTAATATTTAATAAGGTGTTCTAACATATCTAATATTGCATAATAAAATAGATATTTAAAGAATAATCAATTTAGTTATTTTCGATTAGATATATACTAAATTGTTTTTGTCTTTATTTGAGTAAACTACATGAAATCAAAGGTGATATGATGTCAAAAACTCTTGAAAATTTAACAAAAGCATTCATTGGAGAAAGTCAAGCTAGGAATAGATATACTTTTTATGCAAAACAGGCTGTGAAAGATGGATATGAACAAATAGCAGATATATTTTTACAAACAGCTGAAAATGAAAGAGAACATGCTAAATGGCTTTTTAGATTAATCAACGAAATAAAAAAAGACGATGAAGATATCATGGTAGATGCTGAAGCTCCTACTATTTTAGGTGATACCGTAGCTAATCTTAAAGCAGCTATTGCAGGGGAAAATTTTGAAAATAGTGAAATGTATCCTGAATTTGCAAAAATTGCTGAAGATGAAGGTTTTGACGAAATAGCTAAAAGATTAACAGCTATTGGCGAAGCTGAAGTGCATCATGAGAAAAGATATAGGATGTTACTTAAGATTGTTGAAGATGGAACTGCTCATAAAAAAGAAGAACCTGTTCAGTGGATGTGTCGTAAATGTGGACGTACAGAAATTGGTACAGAACCTCCTGAAAAATGTCCTGCATGTGATCACCCAACTAAATACTTTGAAATAGTATGTGATGAATATTAATAATAATGAATATTAATTATATTTATAAATACTTATTCAAATTACTAATATAAATTCAAATAATATTTATTTCATTTTTAATCATTATAATTTTGTTATTTGATAAGATTATTTGGTAATAAATTAATAATATAGTGATATTTTTATAATATCACTTATTTTAAGTTTATAGTTTATTAAGAATACAGGTGATAAAATGACAAAGCTTAATGAAATATACAGATGTAATGTCTGTGGAAATATGGTTGAAATAGTTAATGAGGGCGTTGGACAATTAGTCTGCTGTGGAGAAGATATGGAACTATTAGAGGAAAGACAACTTGATGTTGGTCCTGAAAAACATGTTCCTATTATTGAAAAAGACGGCGATAATATTGTTGTAAAAGTAGGGGAAGTTCCTCATCCAATGATTGAAGAACATCATATATGTTTCGTTGAATTATTCGTTGGAGATAAAATCTATCGCAAATTTTTAAATGCTGGAGATGAACCAAAAGCTATTTTTGAAGTTTGTGCAGATATTGATGATTTAAGAGCCCGTGAATATTGTAATGTTCATGGATTATGGAATTCTTAATCCATAAAACTTTTATTTATTAATTTTTAAATTAATTATTACAATTTATTTTTCTTATTTTTATTATTTTATAAAATATATTTATTAATTTAATTTTTTAATTTTCCTATTCATGACTTTTTTCCATTAAACTATTTTATTTCTTTCAAAATTTTTATCTTATTATTCTCATTATTTCTATTATTTTTACTATTATTATTCCTATTATTTCTATTATCACTCTTATTATTTCTATTATTATTCTTATTATTATTTCTATTATTAGTTCTATTATTATTCCTACTAGCATTGTTATTATTATCTAATATGATGTAAAATTATTTAATAAGGCCAAATATTTAATATTGTATCTTTTTATCCATTTTTTGAAGATTTTAATTTATTAAAAAATTTTAAAAAAGTTTAACTATTATTATCTTTATTTTTTGTTTTTCTTTTATGATTATGATACATTTATTTTAAATCTAATAGTTAAATATTATAATATAATATTAATAAAAAGAAAAAGGTTATAAACAATATATTTAAAATATTATTATAAAATGATACTATTATTATAAACTTGATTTTTAGAAATAATTTATTTTTATAAATATAATTGATTTAAAACATGATATATTAATAACTTGTTAGGTGTATTTGATGAGTCTAATCATTGCTTATGTTGGGAAAAAAGGATGTGTAATGGCAAGTGATAAAAGAAGAATTGCTTATTTTGGTGAAAAAGATACTCGTGAAAAGTTAGAGGAAGAAATTTATTCAGGGGTTATTGAAAATGATAAAGAACTAAAAGAAAGATCTGATGAACTTAATATAACTCTAAAAATTTCCGATGATGCTAATAAAATACGCTATATAGAAAGTGTTATTGTAGGGGAAGTAAGTTCTAGAACAACTTTTGAAACTCGACGTAAACGTATATATGGAACTACTAATGGTTATCAAATTATTGAAATGTTAGGTTCTGAAATAACTCATTCTGAGAATGGAGAAAGTGCAATAATATTATTTGGTAATAAGGTATCTAAATCTATAGCTAATGATTTGATTAGCAAAAAATGGAAATCAACATTTAGCTTGAAATATATGGGAGAGATATTTGAAAATATATTAGGAGAAGTGGCTTCTAAAACTCCTTCTGTAGGTAAAAAATATGATGTTATGATTGTTCATCCTGAATTTGATGATGAAGATCCTCAAAAATATTTAGATGGAGTTATTCAAAGAGATGTTCAATTATTAGGTAAATGGCGAGAAAAATTAAAAAGTGATCTGCTTGAACAAAATGAAACAATTCAATTAGCTAATAAGATTATAAATGAGGGAAATATTGGAGTTATTTCAGTAACTGATGGCCCTATAATACAAGTAACCTTAAATGAGAATGTTCAAGCATATGATACTAACTGGAAACAACTTGCAAAGCCTGGTGAAGATGTTGTAATGATTTCTAATCAAGAAGATATTGAACTAGGTGATAAGGTTGTTATTGAAAATGAAGTACTTTGTATTGAAAGAAACAAAAATAGTTTAAAATGTGATATAATACTTTGTAATCTTTAAACTATTTATTTTATTTATTTCTAATTTTTTTTATTATATTTTTTATTATATTTTTTATTATATTTTTTATTAGGATTATAGTCCTTTCAGGGGGGATTAAATCTCCCGTATTTCACCATAATTTATTTTTATGTTTTCATTTTTATTCAATATATTAATTTTAGTATTATAATGCACATAGCTAATTTTTAAATAGTTATTTTTATAATGTATAATTTTTATCATATATTTGATAATAATATTAAATTATTATCGTAATATTTATAGTTATGAAGAATATATATTATAATAATTATATTTGCATTTTTTAATAAATTATTATCATTTAATTAAAATAGAATGGATTTTATATATAAAATTTTTATTATAGGATATTGGTGGAATATGAAAATAACATTTTTAGGGACTGGAGGAGGTCGTTTTGCAACTATCACTCAGAAAAGAATGACTGGAGGTTTTCGAATTGATGATATCAATGGTAAAAACATCCATGTTGATCCAGGTCCTGGGGCTTTGGTTAGATCATTTCAATTTGGAATGTCTCCTGCTAAATTAGATGGTATTTTTATATCACATGCTCACACAGACCATTATACTGATGCAGAAGTACTTATCGAGGCAATGACTAGAGGAATGACCAAACAGAAAGGAATTGTAATGGGTAGTCGCAGTGTATTTGAAGGTTTTAAACAATGGGGGCCATCAATATCAAATTATCATACTGGCAAATCTGAAAAACTAATTTTAGGCCCTAATAAATCGAAAAATTTTTGGAATTTGAAGATAAAAGGTACTAAGACAATTCATGGAGATCCAACATGTGTAGGTTTTCAAATCCAATCAGAAGATTTTAATATATCTTATACATCAGATACTAAGTATTTTGAAAAACTACATAAATACCATAAAAATGCAGATATATTGATAGCTAGTGTCATTCGGCCAGGTAATCAATCTATAAAAGGACATATGTGCACAAAAAATTTTAAAGATTTAGTAAATGAAATTAATCCAAAGTTAGCTGTTATGACTCACTTTGGTTTTAAAATGTTAAATGAAAATCCAAAAAAAGAAGCAGAATTTATAACTAATGAAACTGGTGTTAAAACTTTAGCTGCCTTTGATGGCCTAGTATTAAATTTTGAAGAAAAAAATTTAAATAATTTTAAAATAGAGGAAGCTAAGGATAGATGTAAAGCTCCTAAGAATGATGATAATGATATTTCTTTAGATTTTTTCAAGTAGTTTATTTATTATTATTTAAAATTTATAAAAATAGAATTTTATACATAATTATTGGTTTTATATTACTCAAAATCAGCAATGTTTATATATTATTAAAAACATAATTGATATATCAATTATTTATATGTCAACTATAATATAAATATTTTTTTGAAAAGAACCCTAATATTTTGAATTTTAAATTGCAGTATATCACTAATTTTTTGTTTACTTTATTAGTCTCTCTTTTTATCTATTTTAAAGTGGTTTTTTTATTTTATATTAATTATTATTACTATTATTTTGATATTATTTTTTAAAAATAATATATAATTTATTTTATTAATAAATAATATATAATTTATTTTATTAATAAATAATATAATATTATTTGTTTCATAATAAATATCTGGACATAAATATATTTTAAATAGAAATATATTTATATTTAATATTTTTTCTTATAAATAATTGTTATAATAAGTCTAGGGGATGTTTAATTGATAAATAATCATCTTAAAGATGAATCATCTATTTTATGGTTAATTCTTAAAGTAAATTATATAATTAGAAGAGATGTACATATTAAACTAAGTGAACATAATTTATTATGGGAACAATATGTAACTTTAAGTAGAATTTACAAATTTGAGGGTTTAAATCAAAAAAAATTAGCTGATGAATCTCTTAGAAATGTGGCAGCTATTACAAGAACATTAAATGTTCTTGAACGGAAAGATTTGGTTAAAAGAGAAAAATCTTCAAAAGATAAAAGAGAATTTTTAATTTATTTAACTGAAAAAGGTCATAAATTGTATAAAGAGACTGAAGAAATATATCTAATGAATACTAATAAATTTAGCAGTATTTTTTCTAAGGAAGAGCTTGATGAATTAAGAAAATTGTTAAATCGATTTATTTTAGAATTCTTTTAGAATAATTTTAGATTTATCTTTAACTGATTTAATTATCGTTTAATAAATTCATTATCTCATATATTTTTTAATATTTATTCATAGTGGAAATTATTTATTTATTATATTTTTCAAAAAGATTGTAATAGGAGGACAAAAAAACGTCATATAATTCAAATAATAATTTTAAAGACAATTTTAAACAACCAAAAGTTGTATGGGCTGTATTTTTTGCAGCTATAACTGCTTTTATGGGTTTAGGGCTTGTAGACCCAATATTGCCTGTGATTTCGCAACAATTAGGTGCCTCACAAACAGAGGTTGCAATGCTTTTTACAACCTACAGTGCTGTAATGGCAGTAGCTATGTTGGTGACTGATGTAGTTTCTTCTAAATTGGGTATTAAAAGGACACTAATTATTGGTGTAATATTAATAGCTATATTTTCATTTTTATCAGGACTTTCTGATAATGTATGGACAATAATATTCTTAAGAATGGGTTGGGGATTAGGCAATGCTCTATTTGTAGCTGTAGCTCTAACTGCAATAGTTAAATTTTCTGGAAATGATACTCGTGGTTCTATAATACTTTATGAAACAGCATTAGGTCTAGGATTTTCAATTGGTCCTCTTCTTGGGGGATTATTAGGTGGTATATCTTGGAAATACCCTTTCATAGGTGTAGGATTTTTAATGTTAATTGGTTTCATATTATTAATAACATTCCTACCAAAGTCAGATGAAATTAATAATTATGAAGTGGATGATTATGATGAAACAGAATATTCTAATAAAATAAAAAAATCAGATGAATTAGAAGTTTCAGAACTAAAAAATGATTCAATTAATAATAAAAAAGAAGAAATTATAAATGAAAATTTTAATAAAAATAAATCTCTCTTGGAACCATTTAGACTAATGAAACAAAGGGATATTCTAGTACTTGGTGTTTTAGGATTTTTATATAATTTTGGATTTTTTACTTTATTTGCTTATTCTCCATTTGTACTTGGATTAGATGCAGAAGGAATTGGTTTTGTTTTCTTGGGTTGGGGTATATTAGTAGCTATATCTTCAATTTTCATGGCTCCCAAACTTAGGGAGAGGTATGGAACTTATAATTCTATATATTATGTTTTATCATTATTTGTAGCTATTCTTTTCATAATGGGGATCTTCACTTCAAATCAAGTTGTTCTCATAGCTGCAATAATATTTTCTGGTATTTTAATGGGTAATAACAATACATTACTTACAACAGCCATGATGAGTATCGGTAGTAAAGATAGATCAACAACATCTGCTGCATATAATTTTATAAGATTCATTGGTTCTGCTATAGCCCCTCTTCTTGCAACTGCTTTAGGTGAGAATATTTCTCCTAATTTACCTTTCATTGTAGGTGGACTATTTGTTTTGGCTTCTATTATTTTCTTATTCTTAAATAGGAAACATCTCCCTGATGTGGATGCTTCGACTGAATCTACTATTGGATCTTTCAAAGTTGAAGATTTTATGGTTAAAGAGGTTATAAAAATAAATCCCGAAACTAAAATTATTGATATATTAAGAATATTCGATAAAAACAAGATTAGTGGACTTCCAGTTGTTGATAATGAAAGTAAAATAATTGATATTATAACAATTGGTGATATAATAAGATATTTAGTTCCTAAAGAAGAATCACATGACTTTTTTTATAGTATATATGTAGAGGAAGAAACACAAAAAGATGTTTTAAACAGTAGGGTAAATGACACAGTTAAAGATGCATTATTGAACTCTAAAAAAAGATTATATACTTTATCAAAAGAGGATACATTTGAAAAAGCTATGTCTGTATTATCGAAACATCATTTTAAGGTGATTCCTGTTTTAAATAAAGATAAAAAAGTTGTCGGTATTGTAAGTAGGGGAGATATAAATAATAATTTAGTTAAAATGAGTATAGCTAATGGTTAGAATACTTATTTTAATATTTTTATTTTTATTAATTATTTTATTTTTTATTAATTATTTTATTAAATCTATTTTTCTAATTTTATTTAATTAAATATTATTTTAAATTAAAATTAAATTAAAATTAAATTAGAATAAAATCAAATATTATTTAAATTAAATTATAATATACTCAAAGTAGAATATAATTAAATTATATTTTAATTAGTTATCTTAGACGGATTAATAAATCCTGATCTTATCATCTGATCTGCTAAAACAATTGCTACAGCAGATTCGCTAACAACTGTTATTCTTGGGCATATACAAGGATCATGTCTTCCTTTGATTTCAAGTTTTGTTTCTTTGCAAGTATCTAGATTTATTGTATTTTGCAACATTGAAATGGAAGGAGTTGGTTTAACAGCTATTCTAGTTATAATTGGCATTCCATCACTTATACCACCTAATATTCCACCAGAGGTATTAGTGGTAGTTCCAATATTTCCTTTTTCATTGATATAAAATTCATCATTTATTTGTGAAGCAGTTGAATTAGCTACATCGAAACCAAAACCGATCTCAACACCTTTAACAGAACCAATTTCCATAAGTGCTTTAGCTAATTCCCCATCTAATTTTCCAAAAATAGGCTCTCCAACTCCTGCTGGAACTCCCATAGCTATTGTTTCAACAATTCCTCCAATGGAATCTCCTTTATTTTTATAATCTAAAATTAATTTTTCCATATCTTTAGCTGTATTTTGGTCTGCGCAATGAACGGCATTTTCAGATGCTTTTTCTTCAATAAGATTAATATTAACTTTTTTAGCTTTTATATCTCCGACCTGAATGACATGGGAAAAAACTTTGATTCCAAATTTAGATAAGAGTTTTTTAGCTACAGCTCCGCCTATAACATGCCCTATTGTAACTCTGCCGCTTCCACGACCTCCTCCATTGTAATCATAGTTCCCATATTTTTTCATCCATGTAAAATCTCCATGTCCTGGTCTAGGAGTATTTTCAAGATAACTATAATCTTTTGATCTTTGGTCTTCATTAAATACAATTCCTGTTATAGGAGTTCCATCAGTTTTACCTTGAAAGATTCCAGATAATATTTGAACTTTATCTTTTTCTTTACGGGGAGTTGTAATAGAACTAGTTCCAGGTTTTCGCCTATTAAGTTCATTTTGAATATCTTCTTCATTTAGCTCTAAGTTAGCTGGACATCCATCGACTATTGCACCAATAGCTTTTCCATGACTGGATCCAAAACTTGTTATAGAAAACATTTTTCCTGTTGTGTTTGTCATAAAATTCCTCTTTGAATCTATAATTTAATTTTTTAATACATTATTTATTTATAATAATTTAAAATAATTAAATTATAGTTTCTTTTTATTTTTAAGTGTGATACTTATTTTATATTCTATTAATAATTTTTATAATAATTTAAAAATAATTTAAATCTTTAATTATAAAAATCTTTAATTATAAAATATATTTTTATTATATTATTATGAAATTTATAATATAAAATTTATAATTATATTATAAATTAAGTATTATAATAATTTAATTAAATTTAATAATTTTATAATAAAATTTTTAACTATTTACTTCTTTTTTATAGGGACTTTTTTATTTTTTATTAAAAAGATTTTTTAGTTAAAAGATTTTTTTAGTTAAAAGATTTTTTTTATTAATATATTTATTATTAAATTGTTATATTAATAAAATTTTAATAAGATAATCCTTATAATATAATTGTATAGTTATTTTTGGTGTTTTAAAATGTCATTAAAGTTTTATGGTGGAGTAAATGAAATCGGTGGAAATAAAATATTAGTTGATAATTCTCGCTATTCTAATTCAGCTAATGAAAATAATTCTTCAATATTTTTAGATTTTGGGATGAGTTTTTCAAAAGCAGGGGATTATTTTTCGGAATTTTTACAACCAAGAAAGCTTAATGGGATAATGGACTTTGTTGAATTAGGTCTTCTTCCTAAAATTAAAGGGATATATAGAGAAGATTATTTAAAACATTGTGGGTTAGAGAGTTATAAAAAACCATCTGTTGATGGTGTTTTATTATCACATGCACATATGGATCACTGTGCATATATTCATCATCTTAGGGAAGATATTCCTATTTTCATGAGAAAAGAGTCAGAAATTATTTTATCAGTTTTAGAAGAAACAGGAAAATCTTCTTTTGGAGAAATAATGAACCTTAAAAATAGTTTTCATTATGTTCCCAAAAAGAGAGGTGAAGGTTATAAAAAGTTAACTGGTAAAGAAGCTAAGGTTGAAAGAAACATTGTAACAATTAAACCTTATTCTCCTTTTGATATTAATGGATTTAAAGTAACTTCTATTCCTGTTGATCACTCTCTTCCAGGATCTTCTGCTTATTTTTTAGAAAATGATGATGAAGCTATTGTTTATAGTGGAGATATTCGTTTTCATGGTAGAAATAAAAGTTTCAGTGATAAATTCGTTTCTAAATCTTATAAATTCAATCCTACTATAATGCTTTGTGAGGGAACACGAATTAATGAAAACAGTAAGGGAAATGAGGAAGACATCGAAACTAAAGCTATTAGTCTAATTAAAGATCATAAAGATATTGTTATTGTAAATTATCCAATTAGGGATTTAGATAGGCTTATAACTTTTTATAATGTTGCAAAAGCCACTGATAGAATTTTGGCTATTAATTCTAAACAAGCTTACATGTTAAAGTTATTAGAAGAAGATAATGGTATTGAAAATGATAAATATCCAAAATTGGATGATTCGAATATTATTGTTTATTTTCCTCGTAAAAAACAAGGTTTAATTTCTGGAGAGCATTATGTCTGTTTTGATGGGGATTGGAAAACCTTAGATTCTTGTGATTTAGAGCTTAAAAGTGATTATGATATTTGGGAAAGGGAATTTTTAGAAGGAGATAATTTAATTAATTATACTGATTTAAGAGAAGAGCCTCAAAAATATATCTTTAGGTGTGATTTTTTTGAACTTAATCAACTGATTGATATTAAGCCAAAAAATGGATTATACATTCATTCAGCTACTGAACCTTTTAATGAGGAGATGGAAATTGATTTTCAAAGGGTTAAAAATTGGTTGAGTCATTTCAATCTTCCTATACATAGTATGCATGTTTCTGGGCATGGTAGTGGAGAAGAAATCTTAAATATGATTCGTGAAATAAACCCTGAAAAATTATATCCTATTCATACAGAACACGTGGAATCATTTGATATATTAAGAGATGACGGTATCGATGTTATAGAACCTAATCTTAGTTTATAATTTATTTAAACTATTTACTTTATTGAAATTAGTTAAATTATATAATTATAATTTTAATAATAATTATAATAATAATTATAATAATTATAATAATAATTTTAATATAATTAAACTAATTATAATAATTTTAATATAATTATATTATTTTAATAAAATTATTAAACATTGATAAAATCAGTAGGGTCATCTTTTTGAGTGAAAGCTATAATATTAAGAGAATTTGAAAAAAAACTACAATTTTCAGATAAAATATTTGTGACTGATTTTAATGCAATAGATTTATTGTTGTGGTCATTACTTAGATGGCATAATACAATAGTGTGGGTATTTTCATCGATACAATTAGATAAAACACTTCCACAGTCCTCATTAGATAAATGACCAACTTTACTAAGAATTCTTTGCTTATTAAATTCTGGACGATTTCCATTTAAAAGTAAATCTACATTGTGATTACTTTCAATTAAGTAAACATCTGCACATTGGATTAATGATAAAATTTTAGAATCAACATGACCAATATCTGTCAAACACACTACTTTTTTATTTTGATGTTCAATCATGTAAAATTGAGAGTTAATAGAGTCATGACTGGTAGAAAATGCAGTAATCTTTAAATCATCTAGAATAATACTTTCCTCTGATTCTATAACCATTAATGAATCAGGATTTATAATGCCTGTTGTTTTTTTAAATTTATTACAACTCAATGTGTCCTCATTTCCATAGATTAATGTATTATGGCTACGATTAATAACTCCAACGCCTCTTATATGATCTATATGTTCATGAGAAATAAAAATAGCTTTAATACTATTTAAATCCTTACCAATTTTTTTTAAAAGAATTTCAGTTTGTTTTTTACTTAAGCCTGCATCTATTAATATTGAAGTTTCATCACTTTCTATATAAATAACATTTCCACTAGATCCACTTGCTAAAACAGATAATTTTAAGCTCAAATTGATTCGTCCTTTGATTAATGTATATATTTAGAAAAAACTTTAAAAATACTATTAAAAAGTTTGAATTTAGTATATTTATTCATTAAATAAATATTCTTAATCTTTTTAATTTTTATATCTTCTCTTATATCATCCTATATATTCTTAATTCTTATTTTTTCTTATTTGTATAAATATTTATGTATTTTTAATTAAATTAAAATTATTTTTTAAATTTTTTTCTGAAAAATTTATTTATTTATTTTTCAAATTTGTTTTTAAGAATTTTTCTTAAGTTTTTCTAATATTTTTTCACTTTTTTGAAAACTTATATATAATATAAAATTTAAATATACAATATAATCATTTTTAAGTATGTAATCATATATGATTATTTATTTTAATAATCATTTTTGAGTATGTAATCATATATGATTATTTATTTTAATAATCACTTTTGAATATGTAATCATATATGATTATTTATTTTAATAATCACTTTTGATTAATAATATTATGTTGTAATATAAAAATATTTAAAAAATTAAATATTAAATGGGGAAAAATCATGGAAAAGTTACCTTGGGGAACAAATTCACAGTTAAAAAATGATGAATTTTATAATAGAATAGATGATATTGAGCACCTCAAAAACTTTTTAGAAACAACAAGTTTAGGCACACCTCCAACAATCCTTTTATCTGGAATTAGAGGTATTGGAAAAACTGCACTTCTTAAAAAAATAAAAAATGAGATGGACTCTGACTATTTAATAGCTTATTTAGATTTAAGCCATAGCTATAGCTATCAAGTAGGAGAGTTAGATGAAATAGCTTTAATGCAATATTTTTATACTGCATGGATAGATGCATGTAGTAAAAAACACTTAAAAAGGTTCATACCTAGAATTAAAGAATACTTTCAAAAGAATAAGTTCCATTTTGAAAAAATCATAGAATTTGGAGATTATCCAATACCTATTCCAGAGATTAAAGATGATTATTCTGGACTCTTAAATTTAGTTTTAAATTTGCCTCAAAAAATCTATGAAGAAAATCAAAATCAAATTAAAGGAGTCATAATGATTATTGATGAATTTCAAGTTTTAAAAGACTTAGGAAAAAATTTAGATAGTTTTTTATGGTTTTTTAGAAGTATTATTCAAAGTCAAAGAAATGTTGCATATATTTTTTCTGGATCTTTAAATTCTAAAGATACAATAATTGAAAAAATATCTGGTAAAACAGGAGCTTTTGGGGGGAGAATGTTAACTTTTCCAATAAATCCCTTTACAAAAGAAACAGTCAAAAATTATTTAAATGAACGATTAAAATCATTAAACTTTGAAGATGACGGCTTTGAAAGGTTTTATAGCTGTACTAAAGGAATTCCTTACTATGTAAATACCTTTGCGAATTTACTTCCAAAAAATCTCCAATTAAATGATAAAACAGTTAAAAAAGAGTTTATTAATAGCTTGCCATTTCTTGCAGATCATTTAAAACAACTATGGGGTGGATTGGACTTAGTTGAACAGAAGATTATTACAACTATAATAAATGATGTTACTGAAAGGAAAATGATTGCTAATGAATTAAATAGGACTTCTGGTTCATTGAGTAGGCACTTAAATAAACTTCAAAATATTGGTTTTATTGAAAACATGGGAAATGGAAAATATGGAATTTCTGAAACAATATTAAAAGCATGGTTAAAAAAAGAATACAAAGATAAAGGAGTTTTTCCATATAGAATATCTTAATCATATAAAATATTTTAATTATAGAAAATAGCTTAATCATATAAAATATTTTAATCATACAAAATAGCTTAATCATATAAAATATTTTAATCATAGAAAATGGCTTAACCATAGAAAATAATTATTTAATCTATTTAATCTATTTAATCTTATTTTTAAAACTAATAATTATCTTTTTATCCTATTTTTTGATGCTATATTTAAAAATTAATTTTCTTTAAAATTAAAATAAAAATTTATTAATATATATTAATGAAAAAACAGTTATAATAAATAAAATAATTAATTGTATAATGAGTTGTATGTATAAAAATAATATAAATTTGATATATAATAAACTTCTTGAAACTTATTCTTATCAAGGTTGGTGGCCATTTATTGGATATATTGGTGTTAATCCTACTAAAACTGGGGCGATTAATGGTTATCATCCAAAAGATTATGATTTTCCAAAAAATAATGATCAGAAGTTTGAAGTTATTATTGGTTCAATTCTTACTCAAAATACGGCATGGCCTTCAGTAGAACAAGCATTAATTAATTTAAGCAAATTGATTGATTTTAATCCTATTTCTATTTTAAATTTTGCTGAAAGTAATGAAAATTCTTTTAAAGATGCTATTAGGTGTGCAGGGTTTGTAAATCAAAAGTTTGAATATCTTAAAAATATAGCTAAATTTTACATGAATTTAGAAAGAGAGGGGGAGAAAAGAGATAAAGTACCTTCAAGAGAATCTCTTTTAAAAGTTAAAGGAATAGGAAATGAAACAGCTGATTCCATACTTCTTTTTGCCCATAAACAGAAACAGTTCAAGATTGATGCTTATACAAAAAGAATATTTAGCTATTTGGGTTATATTAAAGAAAATGATAATTATATGTCAATTAAGAATTTTTTTGAAACTAATTTTTCAGGAGATGTTAATATGTTTCAAGAATATCATGCTTTGATTGTTGAACATGCTAAAAGATATTATTCAAAAAAGCCATATGGTTTAAATGATAAAATACTTAATGGATTTAAGATAAATATATATTAAATAATTTAATTTTATTAGTAATATATGTGTATTTATAAAATAATATTATATTTATAAAATAATTTTTAATAAAAGTTTAATTTTATTATTAATTATGTATATTTGTTAAATAATATATTTATGAAATAATTTTTATTAAAAGTTTTATTTTATTATTAATATATGTATATTTGTGAAATAATATGTTTGTGAAATAATATTTATTAAAAGTTTAATTTTTTAAGTAATATTTATTAATTTATAATTATATCTATTAAATAGTCTAATTTCATGATTATTTTTATCTAAAGGTGAAATGATGAATTTTCCAATTACAAGAATGCGAAGACTTAGAAAGTCTCCTGAAATCCGAGATATTTTCAGAGAAACAAAGATAAATAAAGAAGATCTTATATATCCCATTTTTATTAAAGAAGGTATTGAAAATGGTGAAAAAGAACCTATCTCTACAATGCCCGGGGAATATAGATATTCTATTGATGATGCAGTTGAATTTGGAAAATCATTGGAAAAAAAAGGATTGAAATCAATAATAATATTTGGGATGCCTTTAGAAGAAACAAAAGATGAAATTGGGTCACCTGCTTTTTCTGATGAGGGAATTGTTCAAAAATCTATTAGAAAATTTAAAGAAGAAACAAATTTAGTTGTTATTAGTGATGTATGTTTATGTCAATATACTTCTCATGGGCATTGTGGTATTTTAAATGAAGGAATTGATGATACTATTGAAATTTTAAACGATGAAACATTAGATTATTTAGCAGAAGTAGCTTTATCTCATGCTGAAGCTGGTGCAGATATTGTAGCTCCTTCTGACATGATGGATGGTCGTGTAATGGCTATAAGAGATATTCTTGATAAAAATGGTCATGAAAATACTTTAATCATGTCTTATTCTGCGAAATATGCTTCTTCATTTTATGCTCCTTTTAGAGAGGCAGTATGTTCTGCCCCAAGCTGTGGTGATAGAAAATCTTATCAGATGGATCCTGCCAACTCAAGAGAAGCTATTCGTGAATCAGAACTCGATATTGTTGAGGGAGCGGATGTTTTAATGGTAAAACCTGCTTTAGCATATTTGGATATAATCAAATCTTTAAAAAAAGAGTTTGATCTTCCATTAGCTGCTTATAATGTTAGTGGTGAGTATTCAATGATTAAAGCAGGGATTGAAGCAGGTTATTTAACTGAAGATGCTATTATTGAAAGTTTAATTTCTATAAAAAGGGCGGGGGCTGATTTGATATTAACTCATTTTGTTCCTGATGTTTTAGATAAATTATAGCTCTTTACTTTTTATTTTTTAGAAAGGGGTTTTAATAATATGAATGATAATATTGGTGGTATTAGTCCAGAATTAATAGCTAAAATAGCTCAAATATCATCTGCACTTGAAGTTAGTGGATATCCAAAACCAGGCAATGTTCATAGAACTCGTGATTTTCAAGATATGGTTTTTGAAGATTTTATTGTTAGTGGTATTGTAATTGGAGATACTATAAGAGAAGCTGCCTCTTTTGGAAGTGAAATTACTAATTCTAAATCATTTAAAGAAGCAAATATTGGAAAATATATTCTTAAATCTGTTAAAGAAACTGATAAATGGGTAGCTAATAATACTAACTTGGGAATTATTATGTTACTTACTCCAATAGCTATTTCAGCATCTTTTAGTTCTAATATTAATGATTTAAGGGATAATATTCATAATTTAATTGTTAATTCCACTATTCTAGATACAATTGCTTTATATGAGGCTATTGGAATAGCTGATGCTGGTGGAATGGGTGAACAAGAAGAGTATAGTGTTACAAATGAAGAGGCCACAAAAGAATTGATTGAGAATGATCTTAATATTTTTGATGTTTTAAATATATCATCCTCTTGGGATAGTTTAGCTAAAGAATTAACTAATAAAATGCCAGTGACTTTTGATATAGGATATCCAACATTTTCAAGAATAAAAAAAGATTCATCAACTAATTTAGCAACTATAAGTACATTTTTAACAATCTTGTCTCAAGTTCCAGATACTTTAATTTCAAGAAAATATGGGGATGAAAAAGCAAAGGAAGTATCTAATTTAGCTCTTGAGGTTTTAAATACAAGTCATATTAATGATAATCTTAAAACTTTTAATATTAAATTAAAAGAATTTGATGATTATCTTTTTGAAAATAATTTAAATCCTGGAACAACCGCTGATTTAACTGCTTCATCAATAATGGTGACTTTTTTAGCTGATTTTTATTAATTAATAATATTAGAAGGTTTTGTATGGTTGAATTTATTTCTGAATTAGAAAAGTTTGAAAAAAGTTTAAAAATTAAGTATTCAACTTTAAATAACTTTAAATTCTCTTCTGGAAAGGTTTTAAATAATCTTTCTATAGAATATTTAACTATTGGAAATAAGATTACTAATGATAAAAATGAAATTATTAATGCAGTTATATATTTTCATGGTTTAGGTGAGAATTGTCAATCAATAAAATATATTCATGAAATTATTGGTGAGAATAAAGTTTTAGATACTAATAAATATTTTATAATAGCTATTACTACATTAGGATCTCCAAATTCAAGTTGTCCTTCTAATTCAGGATTAGGAAAAAATTTTCCAGAGTATAATACAGTTGATATGGTTAATTTCCAAAAAGAATTTTTAAAATCTGAATTTAATATAAAACATGTAAAAGGACTTATTGGTAATTCAATGGGGGGTTCTGAAGCTCTTCAATGGGGGGTTTTATACCCTTACTATATGGATTTTATTATATCTTTAGTTAGTAGCTATAAAATATCAGGTAATAATTACATTCTTTTTCGTTTAATAAATCAGATAGTTGAAAATGATTATTTGTATAATGATGGGGATTATAAAGAACCTTTAAAGTCAGTTGGTATAGCTAATGAATTATTTTATCCTTTTGGATTTTCTACTGAATACTATAGGCATAGCGATATTGATACAATAAATAAGGAGTTAGATAGTCTTAAAGATAATTTTGATGGCTATGATGCTAATGATATTATATTAAGGAATTGTTCAGTTTATAATTATAATATTGAAAATGAATTAGATAAGATAGTAGCTAAAACATTGATTGTAGCTATTAATCAGGATCAACTATTTCCGCCTGTTCTTGATGCAATACCTATGTCAAAAATGATAAAAAACTCAAAATTAATTCTATATGATTCCATATTTGGACATTTAGGTGTTAATGAAATAATAAAAATAAAAAAAGAATTAGAAGCTTTTTTGTCTGAATTTTAGTTTTTTAATTTTGTTTTTAGTATATTATTTACTATTTTCTATAAAATTATTTTTATAAAATTATTTTTTATACATTATATCTATAAAATTTAAAACTGTTTTACTTATTTTAAAAATTCTATAATTTATTTTAAAAATTTTATTATTAATTTTAATATTATTAATACTAATAATATTTATACTAATAGGAACATAACTTTTAATGATATTTTACTAATTAACTATTATTGATTTATAATGAATTTTTCTTAATATATACTATTTAATATTAATATATACTATTTAATAATTATGAATATTATCTTAATCAACTTTTGGTGTTTAAATGAGTGAAAGCATTTCTAAAATCATTAATGAATTACATATATATGAAAAAAAGCTATTAAAATCTCTTGAAGAAAATGAGAATTATAGTCCTGAAGATATAGCTAATGCTAATTCTATGGATATTAAATCAGTTATGAGTGCAGCAGGATCTCTTGCTTCTAAAGATATTATAGAAGTAGAAAAATCTGTAACAGAATCAATTATTTTAACTGATGAGGGTAAAAAATATGCTGAAATTGGGTTGCCTGAAAGAAGAGTATTAAATGTTTTAGTAGATGAAAAAGAAATAGCTATGAAAGATTTAGCTAAATCTACTGGAATTGAGAATTATGAAATTAAAATTGTTATTGGATGGTTAGTACGTAAAAATTGGGCAAAGATTGATAAAGGAATTATAAAAATAACTGATTTTGGAGAAGAATTTAAGGATAAATTGGGGTATGATGAAAAACTTTTAGAGACTCTATTAAATAATGAAAATTCAAATAAAAATTCTCCATTATTAGTATCAAGTCTTGATGAAGATTTTTCTTCAGGATTGAAACAATTAAATGAAAGAAAAAATCTTATTGAAATTGAGAAAAAAACAACCCATAGTTTTAAAATTCTTGATAAAGGATTGCAAATATTGTCTAATGGAATAAATATTCAGGAAGAAGCTACTCAACTGACAAAAGAACAAATTAAAAGTGGAGAATGGAGAAATTTAAAATATCGTCCTTATGATATTAATGCTGAGTATCCAGAGATTTTCCCTGGAAAAGGTCATCCTCTTAGACGAATTATTGAGGAAATTCGTGAGATATTTTTGAATCTTGGATTTTCAGAGTCTAATGGCTGTATTTTAGAGTCTGCTTTTTGGAACTTTGATTCTCTTTTTCAACCTCAAGATCATGCAGCTCGTGAAATGCAGGATACTTTCTATGTAAAAAATCCTATTAAATGTGATCTTCCTGAGGATTATTTAGTTAAATCTGTAGCTAAAACTCATGAAACTGGGGGAAATACGGGGTCTGATGGTTGGAATTATGATTGGAGTGAAAAAATTGCAGAACAATCAGTTTTAAGGACTCATACAACTGGAATTTCAACAAGATTTTTAGAAGAAAATAAACCTCCTTTAAAAATGTTTTCTGTAGGTAGGGTCTTTAGAAGAGAGACAATAACTTATAAACATTTACCCGAATTTCATCAAGTAGAAGGTATTGTTGCTGCTGAAGGTATTAGCTATCAAAATTTATTAGGGACTTTAAAAGAATTCTACAAAAAATTAGGGTTTGAAGTTAGATTTAGGCCGGCTTATTTCCCATATACTTATTTATCTACTGAGTGTGAAGTTTATCTTGAAGAAAAAGAAAGTTGGATAGAACTTGGAGGGTCTGGAATGTTTAGGCCTGAAGTTTTAGAACCTTTGGGTATTAATGTCCCTGTTCTTGCATTTGGACTTGGAATTGAGAGATTAGCCATGATTAGGTATGATATAAGTGATATTAGAATGCTTTATAAAAGTGATATTAAGTGGCTTAGAGAACTTCCAATTGAAAATGGGATAAAATTAGAGTAATTTATTATTTTATTTATTATTTTCTTTGATTTTTAACATATATTTTAAAATTATTAGTATTAAAAATATATTTAATAAATGATGTATTTAATAGATGATATAGTTAATTGAAGTAATAAATAGTGTTAATAAATATATTTAATATATAAATAAGGTTATTGAAGTAATAAATAGTAATAAAATGTGAATTTAATAAATAAAGAGTTAATTAAAGTAATAAATAGTATTCTCCATCAGTTTTAGATATAGGTTTTATTATTCCCTTATTTTCAAGGGATAATATTATATGATACATTCTAAAATTAGTTAGTTTTAACTCTTCATAAAGTAAATTACCTTCTAAAATATATTTTGGTACTATTCTATCTTTATCTGCTAAACTTTCTATGATTTCAAGAGATTTTTTTTCTTTAGCATCTAAATCTGCTTTAATCACATCTTTTCTAGAATCTACTGCATTTATAACTATATCAAAATTAGATAATTTTATCTTTTTTTCTTTATAATCTATAAGATTTTTACTATTTAATTCTTCTAAAATTTCTCTTAATTCATGTTCGTACATTCCAAGTTCCATTTTTATTATATTTTCAGGTATTCCGTCCTCATATTCTAGATGGAATATTTTTATTTGATTAAAAACTATTTCTTCTTTTTTTGTAATGGTTATCATGATTTATTTCCTTGGAATTTAGTTTTTTTATTTTATTTTTATTCAATTATTCTTTTGGAATAATTAAATTAGCAGCTAATAATCTGCATATATCTGTTTTTGTAATCACTCCAACAGGTTTTTTAGATTTAACTACGAGAAGACCAGAAACATCTGCTCTAAGCATCAAATTTGCAGCATTTTTTATATCTTCTTGAGCATTTATTGTAACTATGTTTGTTGTCATAATATTTTTAATTGTTTTTTGATTGTTCTCTTTTGTTAAATCACTTAGTTCATTTAAAACTCCAATTAAATCACTATATGATACAACTCCTTTTGGAATTCCCTCTTCATCTATAACAAAAAGCCTCCGCACACCATTTTTATACATTTTTTCAAAGGCTTCAATTGGGCTTGTTTCTTCTTTTATAGATATTACTTCCTGATTCATTACATCTTTAATTTTCATATTTCCACCTTTTTTTTATTTTTAATATATTATTTATCTTATATTTAATTTTTTATTTACTATCTTCTTATATTATAAAAAACTATTTAGATTTCACTATTTTAGATATTTTAAATCAATTAACATTTACTAATAGTTAATTGATTTAATAGTTTTAATATTATTTGGGATTAATACCATTTCATTAAATAATATTGAATATTAATAAAATTTATACCTATAGTCATTATGTTTTTATTGTTTTGTTATTTTGATTTAATAGTGAATTTTTGTCTTAATCTAAAAAATATTTTTCTAATAATGCTTATTATAATTTTATGCAGATATTATTGTTTTAATTATTATTTGTATTATATTGCTCTATTTTTTATTTTTGGAAAAATTTATATTATATTAAAAATATAACTATAAAAGTTAATCATTTTGATAATATTTATATATTATAAAGTACTACTATAATACAGGGTACTAATAAAAATAATACAGAAATGATAAATTTCTTTAGATTTTCTATTAAAAAAATAAGTATAAAATTGATTTGATTTTAACTATTTTATAAGTAAAATATTAAATAAAATATTGCGCTAAATTTTATTAATAATCCAAGTTAGATTTATCTGGAAAAGTATTATGTGCTATTTTTCCATAGATATTGTATCTAATGTCCAATTTGTGATATTTTAATATAATTTATTTTACAATATCTATTTTAATAGTATTAGTTACAATATTTGAGAGTATTTAATTATTATCATATTAGAAATTCTTATTATTAATTTATTTTTTTATTTATTCTTTTATGATGAAATATAAATTCTTTTATTATAAATACGATGAATATTAACTATTATAATTTATATTTACTTATTTACAATTTTATTTGGGGTGCCTATAAAAGATATATGGTTTTATAATTAGGTTTATAATATGGACATTATATGCTATATATTTTATAAATATAAATGATGAAATTTGAGGAAGGTTTTAAACATGATGAGAATAAGTATGTCTTTACCAAAAAAATTACTCGCCGATTTTGATGAAGTCTTAAAAGACAGAGGTTACCAATCTCGTTCAAAAGGTATTCGAGATGCTTTGAAAGATTATATAGTAAGATACCAATGGATGAATGAAATGGAAGGAAATAGGATTGGTGTTATTACTGTTATCTATGATCATTATTATACTGGTGTTATGGAAAACTTAGCTGAAATACAACATGATTATAGAGATGAAATTAATACTAGTATGCATATACACATGACTTCTAAATATTGTATGGAAGTTATTGTTGTTAATGGTGATGTAAATAGTATTAGAGAGTTAACAGAAAAAATGATGAGACTTAAAGGAGTCGACCACGTAAAATTAACTAGTACTGCTAATGGTGAATCTTTCGACCCAGATTGATATTTGATTTACCACTTTTTATTTTTGAATATATAACTTTTTTAATTATAATATTAATTAAATAAGTTTTTTAATTTTTTTTCTTTTAATATATATTTATAAATTTATTTTTTTAAATAATCTAAATTCACCTTTTAAAGAGTTATTATCTTAATATTTAATATTTAATATTTTATTTTGATAATTTAATATTTCATTTTTAATAATTTAATATTCTACTTTTAATAATTTAATATTTCATTTTTAATAATTTTTAACAGATTTTTAAATATTCTTGGATTTTTTATTAATATTTCAATACTTTTTTATTTTTAGTTATAATTTTAGTATGATTTTGACTATTTTTATAATTATATTAATGAGGAATTATACATTAATTATAATGAAATTTTATACTACTCCATATCATTCAAATCTTATTAAAGATAATGATAGGCTTGCAGTATTTTATGAAGGAATTTTAGATTACTATAAATCTAATTTTAATTCAGATACTTTTAAAATTATTAATATTAGTGATAAAAATAATTATATTAATAATTTTACTGATAATAAAGATAAAGATAAAGATAAAGATAAAGATATAGATAAAGATATAGATATAGATAAAGATATAGATAATACTAATAATAATCATTCAATTGATTTTGATGGTCTTGAAAAGCAAGGTAGGGTGTTTGATATTGGTTGTGGATCGGGTGTTCTTTCTTATTTTGCTTCAAAATATTTCAAATCTGTTTTAGCTATTGATATTGATTATAAATCAATTGAATATGCTAAAAAAACTTTTAATGAGAATAATATTAATAATGTTAATTTCATCTGTGGTGATGCATCATTATTTGAGTTTAAAGATTCTGCAGATTTAATAATATGTGAAATGTTGGATACTGCTCTAATTGATGAAGAAGAAGTTCCTGTTTTAAACCATGTTAGAAAATATTTGAAAGATAATGGTGAAATTATTCCAAAAGGAATTATAAATTTTGTAGAACCTATCTTTCTAGAAAAAAATTATATACATTATGAAGATGAAGATTTTCATGGTAAAAAACCAGAATATAAAATTTTAGGAGACCCAATTTCATTTTCATGTATTGATTTTTCAAAAGAGATTTGTCCTGAATTTGAAACTATCATTGATTTTAATTTAAATTTAATTAATAATGAATTTAATTGTAAAGAAATCCAAGAGTCAGATAATGATGAAAAAATAAGTATATCTTACAATAAAAAGATTAATGGTGGGGATTATAAGTCTAAAAAAAGGTTTAAATCTATTAAATTTAATGGGCTTAAAATAACTACATTTACTATAATATATGATAATCTAATTTGTGGCCCAACTCCTATGTTAAATCCTCCTCTTCTAATTCCTCTATCCAATTTTTATGACATAATTCAAAACGATAAATATGAATATACTTATACTAAGTATGAAAATAGCATTTCTCAAAGAGATATTAAAAAAGAATATATCGCTGATATTTCAAAAAAGCGTATTCCGAGTAAAAATATGTTTTCAAAAGAATTAAAAGTTTCAGTAAGATTAAAATATGTCATGGGTGGAGGATTTAAAACTATTGATGCAAATATAGTTTAATATATCTATTTTTAGTTCTAAATAATTCTATTTAATCAAAAGTTTTTCTTATGAAATATCATAGCTAAATTT
The DNA here is from genome assembly GCF_937881195.1 of uncultured Methanobrevibacter sp. Taxonomy (GTDB): domain Archaea; phylum Methanobacteriota; class Methanobacteria; order Methanobacteriales; family Methanobacteriaceae; genus Methanobinarius. The sequence goes on from NZ_CALGFC010000025.1 coordinate 75,194, forward strand.
AGCTATAATCTATCAATTTTTATGTATTTTATAGGCTATTATTAATAGTTATTTATTTTATTGATGATTATTAATAGTTATATGTCTAAAAGATTATTAATATTTATGGGGATATAGAATTTAATGCTTATATATATTATGAACTTGTCCAAAGTTAAAAATATTCTTGATTTAAATATTCTTGATTTTTGTTGGGTAAATTATTAATATGCTAAAAACATATTTTTATTGTAGTATATTTTTTATTATATTTTTTATTTTGTAATATTATATGAGTATAATTTATAGGAGTATAATTTATATTAGTATAATTTATATGAGTTAATCGATATTAGAAATTATTTTAGTAGATATTATTATAGTATATACTATTTTAGGAATATACCATTTTAGGAGATATTAATTTCATGAAAAAAGAATTAGAATCTTTTTTAACTAATTATGATAAGCTTATTATTTTTGGTATTGGGAATGAACTACGTGGAGACGATGCTTTAGGTCCATATATTATAAATGAGCTTGAAAATATTATTGGGGATTATAATTCTTCTAAAAAATTGAAGAATAATAATAGTAATAGTTTAATATTTATTGATGGTGGTTCTGCACCTGAAAATTTCACAGGAGTAATAAAAAAAGAAAATCCTAGTCACTTATTAGTAATTGATGCAGCTTTTATGAAAACTATTCCTGGAACTGTAAAAGCTATTGGAAAAGAAGAATTATCTGAAGTAAATGCTTCAACTCATTCAATGTCTTTATCTTATTTAATCAAATATCTTGAGAAAGAACTTAATTTTAAATTTCTTTTAATTGGGATAGAACCATTTAAAATGAATTTAGGCGACGATATATCTTCTGATATTCTGAAAAGTGCAGATAGTGTAATTGATTCTCTTTCCTCAATATTGTTGAATTAAAGCTAAAAAACATGGCAACCTTTTTTCATGATTATTGGGAGTTTCATTGAATATATTTATTATTTAAAATTATGATTTAATTAATTATGGGGTATTATGAAGATTTTATTTATTGGAGCAAGATTGTTTGATGATGTCGATTTTTATTTGAAAGAAAAAAATATTGAAAGTGTTTTGACAGAGTCCAATCCAAAAGCTTCCAATTTAAATCTCGCTGATAAATATTTCATTGTTCCGCGAGGGATGGAAGAACCTATTGAAATAGCTAAAAAAGAAAATGTTGATGGTATAATTTCTCTTATTGGAATTGATGATCCTTTGATGGATGTAGCTATTGCTAAAGAATATGTAGAATCTAAATTAAAAATTCCTTTTATAGCATCTAATACATACACTGTTTCCATTAGTTCTGATAAAATAAAAACAAAAGAATTTTTCATTGACAATGATATTGACACTTCTAGATTTAAAGTATTAAATTCATTTGATTTTGATCAATCTATTAATGAACTTAAAACTTCTCAAAATTTTGTTGAAAATAATTGTAATCTAGAGAATAATAAATTAAATTTGCCTTTAGTATTAAAACAAAGAAGTGGCCAAGGTGGAAGAGACATATGTGTTGCTAAAAATATGGAGGATGTGAATGAATATTTCTCTAACTTTGATGAAGTTCTTTGTGAAGAGTTTATTGAAGGTAGTGAAATATCAATTGAAGTTTTATGTTTTAAAAATGAATATATACCATTGGTTCCAGTTTATAAAGGAGAAACATCTCTTGATGGTACACACCCTTTAAATAAAACTAGATGTGCACCAGCAAATATTGTTGATTTGGATAATAATTATGTAAAGAAAATTGCATATAAAATTGCAGAAAAACTTAAAGCTGAAGGTACTATTGACATTGATTTTATATTTTCTAAAAATGATAAAAAATTATATGCTTTGGAAATAAATACTCGGCCAAGTGGTACAAGATACTTAACTGCTGCTTCAACAGGAATTAATCCACTTAATAAATTAGTGGACATGGTTTCTGGAGATTTTAGTTTTATTAATAAACAAATAAAAAATTATTTTGCTTTAGAAATCCCTATTGGTAGTTTTAATGGTAAAAAATCTGATGAATATCCTAAAAAATTCACTGAAAATTCGTGGGTTGTTCATGGGCCTTCTAATTATGAACGTCTAACTATAAGTGGGGAATCAAAAGAAAAAACCATGAATTTAGCTAAAGAACTTCTTGGGGAAAATTTTCATGATTATAATTTAAATATATTATAGTTATATCAATTCAATATAAACAATTATGTCTTTTATTATTTTAAATATATGATACAATCTTAAACTATTGAATATAATCTTGAAAGTCTGTATTATAATCATTTATCCAATAAATAACTTAAAGCTATAGCTAAGTTTAAATATATCTTTGATTAAACTATTTATTATCAAGTTTTTATATTAAATTATATTAATATTTATATTTAAATAATATATTTTTATAAGTAAATTAATAATGTATGTATATTAAATTAATATTGTAGTTTTATAAGTAAATTAATAATGTATTTGTATATTAAATTAATATTTTAGTTTTATAAGTAAATATATAATACATTTATATTAATATTATATTTTTATTAGAGTAATAGTGTGAGTAATAGTGTATTTTTAATGAATTTTTTATTTTATAATTTTTAATTAGTGTGGTAAGATGAACTATTTTGATGTGTTGATACTTTTTATAATAAGTTTTGCTTCTTCTGTAGCGTTTACATATTATATACGGAAGATTTTAATTGGAGCAGATATTTCAGATAATCCTATTGTTTCAGAACATAGGCATAAAACTGGTACTCCTACTATGGGAGGCATAGCCTTTTTATTTTCTGTTTTGTTTGTTGCATCAATTTATTTTAAAAATCAATACATCTTAATAACTTCTATTATAATGCTTACTGCTGGATTAGCAGGCCTTTTAGATGATTTAATTGGGTTTAAAGTAAAAGAATATCAAAAAATAATAAAAAATATTACTAAATCTCCAATAACAATTGGTCAATTAACATTAAATTCTGGTGAAGAAGCTAGGGCTGCGACTCCTAAAGCAAAAGCTGTTGTCGATGATTTATTAAATGAAAAAAAGCTAGAACTTGTGGCTGAAATCCCAATAAAAAATGAAATGGGTGAAATTGAGAAGATTATTGGTCAATTAGTCATAGGCATATTTCTTGTTATAACTGGAACTGTAATTACTCTTGGAGGATTTTCTTTAGGTCCTTTTGTGGTAATTGGCGGAACTACAATTGGATTAATTGCTATTCCTATTATTCTTATTGCCATCATCGGGGCTATTAATGCTATTAATTTAATAGATGGGATGGATGGCCTAGCTAGTGGTATAATAGCTATTGCTTCTATTGGTTGTGCCATATTTGGATTTTTAAATGGAAATTTTGGAGCTATACTTGCTTTTACATTGTTAGCTGCAATAAGTCTTGGCTTTTTAGTATTTAATCGTTATCCTGCATCTATTTTTATGGGGGATACTGGTTCTTTTGCTTTAGGTGCAGGGTTTGCAACCGCGGTTTTAATAACAAATATTCCTTATTTTGGGGTATTATCTTTAGCTATTCCAATTGTTTCAGTTATTATTAGTTTGTGTCATAGGGCAAAAATTATAAGACTACCTGTAGAACCTTTACACCACACACTTAACTATAGGGGCATGTCTGAAAAAAAAATAGTATTTAGTTATTGGTTTTTAACAGCAGTTATTTGTATAATTGGATTATTAGTTGATTACTATATTTACTTATAATATTAAATTTTGTTCTACAATTTTGTTTTACATATTATAAAAATAATATTTTTTTACATTATCATTAATTTGTTTTTAATTTATATATTAAAACTAATATTTTTATAATTGTAGTAATTAATAATAATACAAATTATAATTATATAGATTATATAATATTTTTTTTAATGGATTATTTTCATATTTGTTCATATGATTTAATATAGGGATATTTATTATGGTATAAATAGTATTTATTTATATATAATGAATTTATAATAATATTTAAGTTATTGATTTTAAATTTTATATTTTTATTAAAATTATTATTTTTGTTTAATTTATTTAGATTATGGGATATTGGAGTAAATTTTAAAATGATAGATACAAAAATTACTATTAATTCATTAGCTGAAGCGATTTCTGGAAAAATTGTTGGATCTGATGATTTTAGGTCTCCTAATGGATTTACAGGTATTTTTAATATATTGAAAGACTCTAATGAAGGAGATATTGTAATACGGCATTGGATTGATGAAAAAGGAATAAAAATTGCTTCTAGTAAAAATGTAGCCTGTATAATAACTGAAGATCCTAGGGGAAATTCTGTTGATATAGCTACTGATTTAAAGATTCCAATAATCATTGTTCAGAAAATTGAAGAAGCTAATGCAATTGCTTTGAATTGGTCTATAAAAAAATTTGCCCCTAACTCAAAAAGAGTGATTATTAGTGGTACTAATGGTAAATCAACAACAGCACATATGATTTATCATATATTAAAATCTACTGGTGCAAATGCATTAACAAATACTGATTCTAAATCTGAATATAACACTTTAATAGATCCAATGGTTCCTAAGATTATTTCTGAATATTCTTTATCTAATGAAAAATCTTTAGAATATCTTGTTATTGAAGCTTCTGAAGTTCAAGGATGGTTAGGTAAATTAATGCACCATCATGCTCTTTTAATGACAAAGGCTGTTGATCCAGATGTAGGTGTAGTGACTAATGTTGCCATCGATCATATTGGCTTAGTAAACTCTATTGAAGAAGTTTTTGAAGAAACATCTGGTATAGCTAGGGGTATGAAAAAAGGTAGCCTAATTTTAAACTTTGATGATAAAAATGTATTTAGGATGGCTAATTTTGCTAAGAAAAATATTGAACCTTTTTATTTCTCAATGAATTCTAATATTGGTGGGTATAAAAATACTAATATTGATAATATTAAAAGTAATTCTGTAGATATTGATTTTCATATTAAAATGGATAAAATATTAATTTATGATACAGAAATTGAATCAATAGTTTTTAAATCTGAGCCTATATTGTCTATTGATGAATTACCTTTTAATAGTAATCATTTTATTCAAAATACTTTGGCTGCTATCTCTGCTTGTTTATCTCTTGGAATTGAAATTAAAGATATAATTAATGGAATAAAATCTTATAAATCTCTTAAAAGGAGATTTAGAAAGATAAATCATAATCCTACTATAATTGATGATTTTGCACACAATCCTGAAGGTATAAAAGCAACTGTAAATGCAGTATCTAATCTGCCTCATGAAAATTTAAAGATTCTTTGTGCAATAAGGGGATCAAGAGGTAAGGAAATAAATGAAATTAATGCTTATGCTCTTGCAGAAGTTATAAATTCTATAAATAAAAAAAGATTTAATAAGATTTCTATTAGTAATAGTACTGATAATAGTAATAGTAATAGTAATAGTAATAGTAATAGTAATAGTAATAGTAATAGTAATAATGAATTGACTAATAATTGTTCGGATATTGAAATAATTTTATCTAGTAGTTTAGATGTTGTTGATGAAGCAAATTTTGTTGAAGAATTTGAAGAAAATATATTTTTTGATGTTTTAAAAAATGAGGGAATTGACTTTATTCATTATAAAGAACTTAAAAAAGCAATTGATTATGTTTATAATTCTTCTAAAGTCGATGATATTATTTTATTAATAGGTGCTCAGGGAATGGATCCTGTCGAGGGATTATTAAATGATATAATTAATGAAGATAATTAGTATATTTATTTATCAAATTTTAATAATTTGTATATAATTTAATAATTAAATATACTTTATAATTCATACTTAAGTTTAAAATATTTATTTATATATGATTTTATATTTTTAGATTTTTTATAATTGATATTTTTAATATTACTTATTTTTTAATTGAATTCTAGAAAGTATTTTTTAGGAAATTATTTCTTATTAATTAAATTTTGGAAAGAATAATATTGTTCAATTATTAATCATATTTAGGAAAATAATTATATTTAGGATTATATTTAGGATAATAATTATATTTAAGAAAATATGTATAAGAGATAAGTATTAATATTAGTTTGGTCTAAAATATACTTATATAATGTAAGTTTTATATGATATATTCTACCAATAAATATTAATAATAATATGTTATTAATATTAGATATTTAATATTATTTCTTAATATGTTGGATTTGTTTTCAATACTTCAGTATAATAATACTCTCTTGGTATTATTTTAATACTTTGTATTATTTTAATACTTTGTGTTATTCTAATATTTTGTGTTATTGTACTTTTTAGTTAAGTATTTTAATAAATCATTGTATTGATTGATATTATTAGATTTTACATGGATATTCATTGATATATCCTAGTATTGATATTATATTGATAAATTTATGTGCATTTTATAAAAATAATTTATATTTAAGAGTGAAGCTTATGTTCATTAAAATAAGGAGAGATACATTAATAATTTTATTACTGGCTTTTATATTAATCCTTTCAGGTAGATTAATAACTTATATAGCCTTTGCATCTTCTCCAGAAATTGAAGATGGTGTTCCAATTTCGGGCATCATTATTAAAGGCAATGATATTGTTCCTATTGATAGTATAAGGGCAAATATTGCTAATTCAGGGTTACGTTCTGGAAGTTATATTAAGGGAGATATGTTGATAACTTCTAAGCGAGAGGTACCCCTAAATGAGGCGATTAAAAATGCTCAAGAATTTGCAACTTTGACTACAATCCCAGGAACTAAAGTTCAGCCTATTGCAGCTGCTGATGTTAAAGTTGATAAAAATACTGGTATTGTAACAATAACGGTAATTGAAGATTTTTCAACAGTGGATTTAACTAATGCTACGTCTAAATCTCCGACGGCATAATTTTTAATATTATGGTGAGGGGATTTAAATATATTAGTTGAAATACTATTTGTTAATTATATTTCTATTTTGATATTTTATTAAAATTTTTTTATAAAATAATTATTATAGAAATATTTAAATATTCATCATTTATAATAAAAAGTTTTTATAATGGGAAGTTTATTTTAATTAAATTTTATTTTAATTATTTTATATTTCATATAACAATTTTTGCAATAATCTTAATTGGATTTAAATATTAATTAGACTTAAAAATTATTTTTAATTATATTTTGCTTAAATAGTATAAATAAACTTAAATATTATAAATAAATTAATAATGTTGGTTGTATAATATTATATGATTGTATAATAATATATAATAATTAATTAATCCTAATTTATAAGTAATCAAATTATTCAAATTATGATTATTTAAACATAGTTTAGTTTGAATAGCTTAATTAGGTTAATAATACTGAATTAAATTGATTTATCTATATTAAATCAATATCTAATTAAATCGATATTTAATTAAATTGATATCTATATTAAATCAATATCTAATTAAATTGATATCTACATTAAATATCTAATTAAATTGATATCTACATTAAATATCTAATTAAATTGATATCTACATTAAATATCTAATTAAATTGATATCTATATTAAATAATATTAAATCTTTAAATAATATTAAATATTTCAATAAATTTTTATTTAAGGTAATACAAACTAAATGGATGATAACTTGAGAAAAATTCTAATCTTATTAAGCATATTCTTGATTCTTTTTGGTTTTATGGCTACTATTTCAGCTACAATGAATGTAATAGTAATTACTGATCCAACTGGTCAGGATATAAATGGTGTTGCTGGGGGAAGTATGTCTTTTGCAGATAATATGTTCCAGTCTACATTCTTAATGTCTAAAGAGAAACAATTTGTTGTTTTATCTGGTGGGGAAGGTGATTCTAGTAATAGGCTGAAAGCTATCGTGGATGCAATTAGTAGATTAGAAAATGGAGCAACTGCTGCCGAAGGCGCTGCTGCTGCTAGTAGTTATTCGGGGATTAGGCTAATGGTTGGTGGCCCTTCAATAGGCGCTGCTGTTGGTGGATCTTTTGATGCATATTTAATAACTGTTGAAGATGATAATAGTATTCAAATTACTCCTTATTCTGGAGGATTGGCAGTTTTACCTCCTGGAAAGAAAGGTGCTATTATTCATTTAAGAAATACTCATGGTAATCCTCAATATGGTACTGCAACTCAAGTTAGAAGAGAAACTGCTTTGAATATTGGTAGAATGATTCGTGATGGTTATTCTGCAACAACTATTGTAGGTCAGGTATTTAAAGAAGTTTCTAACGATGCTGGAGAGAAATATGGGGGAGGAGCTGTTAATTTAGTTGCAGGAATTTCTACAGGGGATATGTTCACTCCTGAAGAGATTAATACTACTGGTTATCCTATGAATGAACCTTATGTTAAAGTCTGTCCAAATGATGGTTGGTCTTCGGGATATCCTGCAGCAGAGAATTATGAGACTTGTCCTATTGATGGAACTCCATTAAAAGTTGTTTATGCTTATGAAGCTTTGACCGATGCAATAACTGTAACACAAGATTCTGTGAGTGTTTCTGTTTATGGAAGTGAAACTCCTGGTCTGTCTGAAACTACTAGTGAGGTTGTAAAAGCATCAGTAACTAAATATGGTTATGATTCTAATGCTATTGCCGGTTCCATAAATAAAGGTATTAGAAATGGTCTTATTGTTGGTGTTAACTATGTTGAACCTAAAGATATAAATGTAAAAGCAGGATCAAAAGCAGTTGGTGTTTATTACACTCCTCTGCCAGATGGAAGATCTTCTCCTCCTTGGAACTTGCCAGTAAGCTCATTTGTGTTAGATATATTAGGTAGTATTCAAACAGCTATTGGTATAATACTTATCCTTTTAGTTATATTTAGAAGTAGGTTGCTAAAATCTTTCCAAAAAAAATAATTTTGTAAAAAAATAATTTTACGAATGGATTTTAAAAAATAGTTTTAAATTAAATATTTTTTGTATTATTAATTAAAAAATTAATTTTTTTTAATTATCAATTGTAATATTATCTAAAAGTATTTTATATTTATTTTATATACTATTTATTTAATAATTAAAAGTTAAATATTATTTTGTAAGGAATAATACTATAATTTTTAATATGAGTTTTAATATTTATCTTATATGAATAATTATGGGTTTTTAAGATTGATAATTATTTATCTTAAGTTTAATAATTAGTTATAGTTCTATAATTAGTTATAAATTATATTTATATATTATAGTGAATATTATGGATTTATGTTCATAATACTATTTACTGTTACTTAATGTATTTTTATATATTCAGATGAAGTTATTTTATAAAATTAAATGTATATGTGATAATTATGGCATTAATATTAATTCGTGGAGATAATAATTCAAAATTACTCAATGCAATTGCAGATATTGAGAGACATGCTCAATTGCACTTAATAAATGACCCTCAAAAAATTGATGCGGAATTTGCAGATTCTATAGTTGAAAGTATACTCAATGCTCCTTTAAGGAACAAATCTAAAGTGGCAACTTCCTTTTTCGTTAGGGAGGATATTACTTTAGCTATAATGCAAATTAAAAAGATTCATCCTCCAGCTCATGTTGTTGTAGTTAGCGATGAATATAAAGAATATGCTTCTTTAAATAAAAAATTGGACGAAGCTCCAGTATTTAGGGGATATTATTCTAATAAAGCTCAAAAAGGAACAGAACTTAAAGATTATAAATCTAATATTTCTAACCAAAGACGTAAATAATAATTTAAAATTAATAATTTAAAAATAAAGTTTAAAAATAAAATTTAAAATTAATAATTTAAAAATAAAGTTTAAAAATAAAATTTAAAAATAGAAAATGATTAAAGAAAAATTAGTATTATACTATTGAATAATATTATAAAAAAATTATAAAAAATTAATAAAATGAATATTATATTATTGATAATTAATAAATTTAAGATATTAATATAAATTATCAATATAATAATATGTTAAAAAATTTATAATAAAAAATAATTTAGAATAAAAATTATAAAATAAAATCTAATAATTCCTAATATAAATTAAATTTCAAATAAAAATTAAAATAAAAATTATTTTAGATAAAATTTATAATATTTTTAAATTAATTTTCATTTATTTTACCATGATTATATTATTCATTTTCTTTTAATTTTAACAATATCTCCTAGTGTTGGTCCACCAGAAGACTTATTTTTAAAATCTTCTAATTCCATATTTGATATTTTTTCAATCAATATTATATTCAATGCTTTTTCTAATTTTTTAGCTAATTTTATGTCTGGGACCATTTTTCCAGATTCAATTCTGTTAATAACAGAAACTTTTTCATAAATTTTTTCACCAAGTTCTTCTCTTGAAAATCCTTTGTTTTCACGAGCTTTTCTAACTATTGATTGAAAATCTTCAACTAATTCTTCAGTAGGTTCATCAATTGAATACATAGGTCTTGAAGGTCTAGAATTTTTGTTAAATCCGCTAACTCCATCTTTTTTACCATTATTTTTAATATTTTTAGGTTTTGGAGGTTCTTTTTGAATTACGCCAAATTTAGAGCAATCTGGGCAAACTTCCATAACAGAGCCATCAATTTTTGTTCTTTTTGACTTACCTTCTTCTATGGGTTGTCCGCAAATTTCACATCTCATAATTAATAATATATTTTAATTATTTTTATATTTTACTTATTTTTTCTGAAAATTTTTGTTTTAATTATACTAAATATGATCATATTTTATGATAGATGATATTAAAAATACGAACATTTAAATATTATTAAAGACAATTCTTATATATACAAATTAAATTTAGAATTATTATAATATAAAATTATTATCCCATATCAATAAAATTAGTGTCTTATGTTTATTTTTTTATTTTGAAACTAAATTTCAATATTTTAGATTTTTTTAGAATTTAATATATTATTTACAATATTTAATAAGTTATTTATACATGATTAGTCAAATATCTTATTATATTAAGATTTTTACTAATATTTTATCGGTATCTTATAAATAGTATATAAATAATTATAAATATTATTTTATACATATTATATAATGTAAAATTTTTATAGAAATATTATTTAAATAAAAATTATATTAAAATCATATCTATTATATTTTTTAGATATTGCACATTTTCAAATATTATATATTTTTGAATGATATATTTTTTAATATTTATATATTTTAATAATATATTTTTTAATATTGTATATTTTTGAATGATATATTTTTTAATTTATGCATAATTTTATGATTATATGATTTTAAAAAACTTGTTTATTAATTCATAGTATATTTGAATATTAAAATATTAACTAATTTAGTATTATATTTAAGTAATTATGTCTTTATCCTTAAAATAAAATGAACTTATAGGAGTGTTCTAAGAAAATGGAAAATTCCCAGTCCCTTCTTAATAAGATCGAAGATCTTAAAAAAGAAGTAAGAATATTAAAAGAAGAAAATACAAAAACTAAAAGGAATTTAATGTGGAAAGTTAGAAAACTTGAAAAAGACAAAGTTCTAACTGAAAACGAAAAAATTCGTCTTGAAAGAGAAACAAAATCTCTTAGGGGAGAAGTTGAAAGATTTAGGTCTCCTCCATTAGTCTTGGCTACTATTATGGAAATTTTAGATGAAACTAGAATGACTGTAAAGAGTAGTACTGGTCCTCATTTTGTAATCAATTATTCAAAATTTTTAGATGAAAAATTACTTGTCCCAGGCTCAAGAGTAGCTTTAAATCAACAAACTTTCAGTGTTGTTGATGTTTTACCTGCTGAAAAAGATCCTAATGTTTCTGGAATGGAAATTGAAGAAAAACCTTCAGTTACTTATGATTCAATTGGTGGTCTTGAAGACCAAGTTATTGAAGTTAAAGAAACTGTGGAACTTCCTCTTAAAAAACCAGAACTATTTGAAAAAATAGGTATTGAACCACCAAAAGGTGTTCTTTTATATGGTCCTCCAGGAACTGGAAAAACTTTGCTAGCTAAAGCTGTAGCTAATGAAACAAATGCAACATTTATTAAAATTGTTGCTTCAGAATTTGTTAAAAAATACATTGGTGAAGGAGCTAGAATGGTTCGTGAAGTGTTTGAACTTGCAAAAGAGAAAGCACCAAGTATTATTTTCATCGATGAAATTGATGCAGTTGCAGCTAAACGTCTTAAAAGCTCTACAAGTGGTGATCGGGAAGTACAACGTACTTTAATGCAATTACTTGCAGAACTTGATGGTTTTGAATCTCGTGGAGATATTGGTATTATAGGTGCAACAAATAGGCCAGATATCCTTGATCCTGCACTTCTAAGACCTGGAAGATTTGATAGATTTATTGAAGTTCCTATTCCAAATGAAGATGGTAGAAAAGAAATATTAAAAATCCACACTTCTAAAATGTCTTTATCTGAAGAAGCAGACATTGATCTTCTTGCAACTCTTACTGAAGGAGTTTCTGGTGCAGATTTAAAAGCTATTTGTACTGAAGCAGGAATGTTTGCAATAAGGGAAGAAAGAGAAGAAGTGCTTGTAGCTGATTTCATGGACGCTGTTGATAAAATCATGGGCGTTGAACATGATGAAGAATACAAAAAAGAAGCTGGAGTAATGTTTGGTTAATTCCAATTCCTTCAACCTTTTTATTATTTTAATTTATTCTATATAAATTAATTTTTTAATTATTAGCCAATGATGAACCCTATGAGCTCTGATATGTGATGAATGATGGGCGAACTGAGGCTAAACTTCTTTTTACACTTTTATGTTTTTTTATACTTATTTTATAAATTTTTTTAATATATTATTATAATTTGTTTATTTTTCCTCAAAATCATTGGATATAAATTCATTATTTGTTTCAACAATTTTTGGAAGTTTTCCGATTGTCCCAATAGACTCTCCAACAATAATTAAAGCTCCTATAAAATGTTCTCTAAATTCTTCTGCAGCAGACAATCCGTTTTCAACTGCATCTTGATCTAAAACTCCATTAACATTATTGCCTATTGAAGTAGCTAAACCATCAGCTATACATGCATTTTTACTTATTACAGTAACACAATCTGATCTTCCATAGCTAATAGAATATCCTACTGACCCTGAAGATGTACATATTCCCATCTTTTCATTTTTTGATTTATATTTAAATTCAAAACCTATTTCTCCACTTAATGGAGATTCTCCTGCATATATTCCAAATATAACTTTTTTTTCTGGATAATTATTTAAAAAAGCTATATCTCCTCCATTTTCCAATATTGAATAATTTGAATTGTTTTTTGTGAGATAATCTAGCGAAAGTTCTGCTATTGTTCCAGCTAATGTAGCTGTAGGGCCTACATTTGCTATTTTTGATCCTTCAATCATTTTTCTTATTATTTTAGGATTTGAAGAAATATCTTGATTTTTTGGTTTGTATGGCCTTAAAGTTTTGAAAAATAGGGGATTATTAGCTATATACTTCTTTAGAATATTTCTTTGGGTTACAATAAAATTATTTAAGTTAACATTTTCAGAATCAATATCTGAAACAACATTCATTTTAGTTTCTTCTATTGATATTTTTTTTTTAAAAATAGACTTATCCACCAGTGTTTATTTTAATTTTTTCATGATATAATATTAATTTTATTTTTAATTATTTATTTTTTTATTATTATATTTTTAATTATTTTTTTCATTAGTTTATTTTATTAGTTTATTTCATTATTTTATCTAATTATTTTATTATTTTATTATTTTTATAATTCTATCTTTTTGTTCTCTGTTTTTAAATTTAAATTTTCCAAATTCTTATATGATATTCAAAAAGCTTATTTAAAAGTTGAAACATAAATATAAACCAATGTTTAATAGAGATGATGAAAAAATTGTTAATGAAAATATAATCCTAAAAGGAAGGCCAAGCTTTTTTTTAAGCTGTAAGAAGGTATTTATTTTATTAATTATATTAGGGGCTGTTTCATACATTTCTCCAATTGTAATTAATTATATAACTGAAATGCAAGTCCAAATAATTAGGTTTGTTGATTTACCTTTAACACAGGCAGCTACAATAATAACATTCTTGATCATATTTTTAATTATTTTATGGATTATTTGGACATTAATATCTTGGACAGGAAAAGAATATACTATTTCTGATAAGAGGGTTACCTATAAATCAGGTATATTATTTCAAAAAACAGTTCACATGCCATATTCAAAAATTCAGGATGTAATTATATCTCAAGGTGTTTTAGGGCGAATGGTATCTGTTGGAACTGTTACTGTATATAGTGGTTATGATGAATCTAAATTAGAGCTAAATAATGTTAGTAAACCTAAATTTGTTGAAGAAACTATTTTTTCTGAAATAAATAAACTTCAATCTTATTCAAATCAACCATATCAAAATGAATTTATTAGAGGTCCTAATTTCAGTAATGATAATTATAATAATTATGGGGGTTATAATCAGAATAATAATAATCATAATTTAAATAACCATTATTCTGGAGATAATCATAATATAAATCAAAATAGGGATGTTAATAATAATCCTAATATGAATCGTAATTATAATTCAGGTTACAATCCTAATTCTAATAATAATATTAATAATTCTAATTATAACTCTAATTATAATCATAATCAAAACAATTATAATGTTAATGAAAGGTATAATGATAATATTTTGAATAATAATGGTGATTTAAACAATAATCAGAAAATTAAGTCTAAATATTCTTCTTTTGATGAAAATCAACAACCTAAAAGAGTTCATGATTCTATTAATAATAATGATTTTCCATTTCTTAAAAAAGATAATAATAATCGCAATGTTGAAAATTTTGTAGAGAATCCTAATGAATATAAAAATTCTCCAAATTTTTTTAAAATTGATAATGAAAAAGAAAATTTAACTAATTCATATAATGATAATAAATTAAAAAAAGATTATGATGGGGTTAATATAAAAAAATCAGAACATGGAAATTATTATAGTGGGGATGAAAATTTTGATCAAACTATGGATAGAGCGATTAATAATATTAATGGTGAATTAAAGTTTAAAAATAATCATCAAGAGTATAATTCCAATGATAGGGCAAAATATGATGATATAAACAATGTAAATCAATTTAATAAATATTATAAAAGGGAAAATCCTAATTCATATAATATTCAGTTTAAACCGGAGAATAATCAACGTTATAATTCTAAATCAGAGATTAATGATCCATATTCTAATCAATCTAATCAAAAATCAGATTTTGAAAATTTAGATAGGGATAATTATAATCAAAATCCAAATTATCCATATAATCAAAATAGAAATAATCAAGAAAACCAATTTAATCAACAACAATCCTATAGAGATTCTAATATCCTTAATAATGAGTATGAAAATTTAAATCATAATAATCATAATAATAATAATCATAATAATAATTATAATGATTATGATGATGCATACTCTGGTGATAAATACCAAAAAAATAATTCTTATGATGATAATAAACCTTATCAAAATAATAACTCTAATGATAACAACAATAGGTATCAACAGAATAATCTTAATTTAAACGATTCTAATTATAATCAAAATAATAATCCTAATAATAACCAAAATAATAATCCTAATAATCAATATAATAGATATAATCAAGATAATCAGAATAATCATAATGGAATAGATAATCAAAATAATTGGAATAGTGAAAAAAATTATAATGATAGGAACCAAGATAATTATAATGCTAATTATATGAATAACAATAAAAATATTCAAAATAATCATCTGAATAATAATGAAAAAGAAATTTCTATTATAGAAAGACACTTTAGAAAGTTTAAAAAATAGTGTGTGTATTAATGAGTTTTGACTATGATGTAGCTATTGTGGGCGGAGGACCGATTGGTTCAACTTTAGCATATAAATTAGCTAAAGAAGGCTATAAAGTAGCTATTTTAGATAAAAAAAGGGAAATTGGAGTTCCTTTACAATGTGCAGGTATTGTTAGTAAAAAATTGATGGATGTCAATGAAATACCAGATAATTTAATATTAAATAAAGTTAAAGGTGCTTATTTACATTCTACTAATAAAACCTTGAAGGTAGAAAAAAATGATGTTGAAGCATTTATAATTGATAGAGTAGCTTATGATAAATTTTTAGCAGATAGGGCTATTTCAAATGGTGTTAAATTTTTCAATCAATATAAGGTTAATTTTATAGACTCTGAAAATGGCATAATTAAATGTCAAAATAACATAAAGATTTCTTCAAAGATAATTGTTGGTGCTGATGGATCTAAATCATTTGTTTCCAGTTTAATAAATGATAAATTTAAATATTTTAATGCATCTCAATATTTGGTTGAAGTTAATGATTTCCATATAAATGAAAATAATAATACTTCTACTATTAATAATAGTTTTTTGGATGATAATTTTGTGGTAAAAGACAAGGCTATTGAATTTGTTGATCTTTTTGCTATCTCCAAAATTTTGCCTGGTTTTTTATGGTGCATTCCAACTTCAAAATCATGCTTTAGGGTAGGTTTATTTTCAAATAATTCTTATAAAGATCAAAAAACAATATTAAACTCATTTTTAGATAATGATGATAGATTTAATGAATCTAAAATAATTGAAAAATATCATGGGAAGATACCTATTTTTGATAAAAATAAAAAAATTGTAAAAAATAGAATAATTCTAATTGGGGATGCTGCATCTCAACTAAAACCAACTACTGGTGGTGGACTGATACTTGGCTTTGATACAACTAATTTAGCTAAAGAGGCAATTATAAAATCTTTAGATAATGATAATATTAATTTTTTAAAAGAATATGAGAAAAAATTTAAAAAGAAATATTCTAAAGAACTTAGCTACCAAATAAAAGTTCAAAAAACTATTGAAAATTTATCGGATGAAGATTTGGATTATATGTTTACTAAATTGAAAGAAAAAAATGCAGAAGAGATTATTTCTAAATATGGTGATATGGATAAACAGTCTGTACTTGTGAAAGAATTTATAAAAAGGGGTTTAATTTTTTCTATTATTCCAAAAGTTTTCTTCAGAAAACTTGTTTCAATTTGGAAATTTTAATTTTTTTCATTAGTTTATATTCATAATATTTGGTTTATTTTATTTTATAGTTATTTTATTTAAAACTAAAATTATTAAAGGAGATATATTATAAAATTATATTTAATATAACTAATATTCAATTAAATAATAAAATCATGTTAATTATAGCTAATATTTAATCTAAATAATAATATCCTGTTTATTATGATTAATATTTAATCTAAATAATAATATCCTGTTTATTATGATTAATATTTAATCTAAATAATAATAAGAATAATAATATTCAAATTAAAAGTGATGATTATGAAAACTAAAAAAATAGCTTGGGCAGTTACTGGAGCTGGAGAAAAAATTGAAAAAACTTATGAAACAATGGTTGATATACAAGAAAAATATGGAGATAAAGTTGAAATTAGAGTGTTTGTTTCAAATGCAGGTAAACAAGTATTAAAATTTTATAGACTTTTTAAGAAAATTAAAGAAAATTTTGAGCATGTTTCTTTTGAAGTTAATTCAAATTCTCCTTTTTTAGCTGGTGATGTTCAACTTCATAAATATGAATTTTTGCTTGTTGCTCCTTGTACTTCTAACACAGTAGCTAAACTTGCAAGTAGAATTGGAGATACTATGATTACAAATGCAGTAATCATGGGTCAAAAATCACAAGTCCCTGTTTATATAATGCCTGTTGACTTTAAAGAAGGAGTTACAATAACTAAAATTCCAAATGGTAATGATCTTGTTTTAGAATTAACTAAAGAAGATATTGATTGTGTTAGAAAAATTTCAAAAATGAAAAATACTTTTGTTTTTGAAGATACTGATGAAATTTATAATATTTTTGAAAAGAATTTTGATTAATACTTTTCATTAATTATTTTTTTTTATTATGATGTATACTCATCATGATTATATATGTCTATTTATCTTCTTTTATTGATTCTATTTAATTATTTATTTATAAATCATTTTATTCAATAATTATATTAATAAATAAAATAATTTAGTAAATAATATTGTTTATTAAATTTAAATAATATTATTTAGTAAGTAAAATTATTATGAACAACTACATCCATTAGGAGCATCATCATCATAATTTTTTTTCAGTTCTTGTAATGTTATTGATAAAAATGAATATTCAAATCCTGTATCATCAGTTTGTTTTAAAAGTGGAGCAATTCCTTTAAAATAGCATTCAACATCTCCAGTATCTCCAATATTATATTTTAGTGACTCAGAACTTCTCATACCTTCAAAAAATTTTTTTATCTCACCTATGTCTGCATTGGGAGTTCTAAAATTAACAGTTAATATTCCTCCCTGTCTAGATTTAAGGCCAACATATTTTTGTAAAGTACTTATTTCTTCACCGGAATCCTTCTTAAAAACAATATTTTCAGTTATTTCAGACATATTTTCACCTATTTAGATTTAAATAATTTATGTAATATTTTTTACAACTTATATTATTATTAATTAATTTATTTAAGATTTATCTAATGTATAATTAATTAATATTTATTATTAATATTTATTTTTTCATCAATTGATTATATTATTAATTAATTTCTATTAGTTTAAATATAATTATTATATTATTATTTAATTTAAATTAATTATTCAATTTAAATTAATTATTTAATTTACATTAATTTAAACGTGCTTTTAGGGATTGAATTATAATCTTATAATTTAATTGTTGTTATTTAATTTTATATGTTTTTTTCTTTATAAATTTTTTATTGTATTTATTAATTCTACATTATTTTTCCAAATATTTATGATTCTTTTATTAAGCTTTTTATCAAGTTTTATAATATATTCATATAATAATTGATTAATAAAATATAAATCAAAATATATTAGTAATTTTATTAAAATTAATATATAAAAACATTAAAATTATCTAATTGTTAAAAATATTCCTTATTTAGTATAAATAATATAATAAATTAGTATGAATATTTTTTAGATAGTTGATTGTAAATAATAATTAATTATTATAATATGAAAATTAATAAATTATAATATAAAAATTGATAATATTTATATTATTTAAAAAATATACATTTTAATGTTAAAAAGTTATTATTATTGATTTGAATAAAATTTTTACATAATTAAAATTCAATTTAAATTATTGTTTAATATATCGAATATAATTTCATTAAAAATGATTAAATTATAAAAAAACTGCATTTAATTTATTGTGTATATTTTAATATGCTTATTGTGTTATATATAGTTAATAATTACCTATTCATTAAATTTTAAAGAATAAATGGGAAGAGTGTTAAATTGAATGAAACTATTAAAGATATTGGCTCTAGAGTAAAAGAACTTAGAGAGTTGTCAGAAATCACTACTAAAGAAATGGCTGAAGTTTGTAATGTAACTGAAGAAGAATATATTAGCTATGAAAATGGAGTGAATGATATTCCTGCAAGCGTTTTATATGAAATTGCTCATGAGTTTAAAGTAGATATGGGATTACTTTTAACTGGTGAAGAAACAAGAATGAATATTTTTAATGTTACAAGGAAAAATGAAGGAGTATCTGTTGAGCGTAGAAAGCAATATAAATATGAAAATCTTGCTGAGAAGTTCATTCATAAAAAAGGTGAAACTTTTATAGTAACTGTTGAACCAAAAGATATTGATGAGCCTTCTAAAAATACTCATCCTGGACAAGAGTTTAATTATATCTTAGAAGGATCTTTAAAATTATACATACATGATAATGAAATTATTTTGAATGAGGGAGATTCTATCTTTTTTGATTCAACTTATGAACATGCAATGAAAGCATTAAACAATAAACCTGCTAAATTTTTAGCATTAATATTATAAATATAATAATATTTAGTATTATATAAAATAATAACTAAACAATCAATCTTTAGTATTATATAGAATAATGCTAAATAATCAATCTTTAGTATTATATATAATAATGCTAAATAATCAACCTTTAGTATTATATAGAATAATGCTAAATAATCAATCTTTAGTATTATATAGAATAATAACTAAACAATCAACCTTTAGTATTATATAGAATAATGCTAAAAAAACTTTATTAACATATCATGAGGAATTATATGTCATCTTTAATTAAAGAATTTATTAACCGAGTCGAATTTGACTCTTATAACGATTTTAAAAATAATTTTGAGTTTAAAGTTCCAGAAAATTTTAATTTTGCTTATGACGTTGTAGATAGATATGCTGAGGAAGATCCAGAAAAAATTGCACTTTTATGGTGTAATGATTTAGGTGAAGAAAAAAAGTTTAGTTTTAAGGATATAAAAGAATATTCAAATAAAGCAGCTAATTTAATAAAAAGCCATGGTATTAAAAAAGGCGATAAAGTAATGTTAACATTGAAAAATCGCTATGAATTTTGGTTTGCTATTATTGCTTTACATAAAATTGGGGCTATTCCTGTTCCAGCTACTCATATGCTCAAAAAAAAGGATATTATTTATAGGATTGATAAAGCTAGCATTAATATGATTATATCTGTAGATGACTCTGAACTTCTATTAGAATTTGATAAAGCAGAAGAAGAATTAGGGGTTCCATTAAAAAAATTAGTGGTTACTTCTAATGATAATTCATTTTCTGGTTGGTTTGATTTTAAATCGGGTATTTCTAATTCAAGCGACTCTTTTCCTCGTCCTGAAGGTGCTGATGCAACTAGAAATGAAGATATAATGATAATTTACTTTTCTTCAGGGACTTCTGGTCAACCTAAAATGGTAGGGCATGATTTTAGATATCCTTTAGCTCATATAATAACTTCTAAATATTGGCATAATGCTATTGAGGATGGAATCCATCACACTTCTGCAGATACTGGTTGGATGAAAGCTGTCTGGGGAGGTTTGTATGGTCAATGGATTGTGGGAACTAGTGTTTTCATATATGATTATGACAGGTTTAATGCATTAAATTTAATTGAAAAAATTCAAAAATATAAAGTAAATACCTTCTGTGCACCTCCAACAATATACAGATTTTTGATAAAAGAAGATCTTTCTAAATATGACTTTAGTAGTTTAAAATATTGTACAACTGCAGGTGAACCATTAAACCCTGAGGTATATAATAAAGTTTATGATATTTTTGGATTAAAGCTAAAAGAAGGATTTGGTCAAACTGAAACTGTAATTAGTGTAGCTAATTTCATATGGGTAGAACCAAAACCTGGGTCAATGGGTAAACCTGCGCCATGTTTTAATGTGACATTATTGAATGGTAATGATGAAGAAGTAGATGTTGGTGATGAAGGAGAAATATCTATAGAAACCTCCAATCTTCCTCCGGGACTTTTCAAAGGTTATTACAGGAATGAAGAAAAGACTAATGAAGTTTGGTATGATGATTATTATCATAGTGGGGATACTGCTTGGAAAGATGAAGAGGGGTATTTATGGTTTGTAGGAAGAAATGATGATATTATCAAGAGTTCTGGATATAGAATTGGTCCCTTTGAGGTTGAAAGTGCTTTAATTTCTCATCCTAGTGTCTTAGAATGTGCAATCACAGGTAGTCCTGATCCTGTGAGAGGTCAGGTTATTAAAGCAACAATTGTTCTTTCAAAAGGTTATGAACCTTCAGATGAACTTAAAAAAGAGCTTCAAAACCATGTTAAAAAAGTAACTGCTCCTTATAAATATCCTCGTGTAGTAGAATTTGTTGAAGAACTTCCAAAAACAATCAGTGGTAAAATTAGAAGAGTTCAGATAAGAAATGAAGATAATAATTAATTTAAAATTATTAAGTAGTATTTAAATTATTATAACTAATTATATTTTAAATAAAATTATATTTTAAATAAATAATTAAATTTTAAATAAAAATAATTTGAAATCATTATAATTTGAAATCATTAAATGATATTATTAAATGATATTTGAATTATTCTGAATTAGTTATAAATAAAATAATAATATAAATAGAGAGTTAAATAATTAATGTGTTAATGGGTGTTTATATTGAATGATATAGTTAAAGATATTGGGTCTAGAGTTAAAGAACTTAGAAATCTTTCAGATATATCAATAGATGATATTACTACTGGCTTAGATATTAATAAAGAAGAATATCTAAAATATGAGGCTGGTGAAAAAGATATTCCTGTAAGTGTTTTGTATGAAATATCTCAGTTATTAAAGGTTGACATGGGACTTTTAGTTTCTGGTGAAGAAACAAGAATGCATATTTTTAACATTACTCGTAATGGGAAAGGAATTCCAACTGAAAGGCGTGAAGGTTATCAATGTGAAAATTTAGCTGACAAATTCATTCACAAAAAACTTGAAACTCTTACAGTGACTGTCGAACCAAACAATGAAAAACCTTCAATGAATCATCATCCTGGACAAGAATTTAATTATGTTTTGGAGGGTTCTTTGATGTTGTATATTCATAATCGAGGGATTGTTTTAAATAAGGGAGATTCTATCTTTTTTGATTCAAATTACGAACATGCAATGAAAGCATTAAATAATAAACCAGCTAAGTTTTTGGCAGTTATTGTACAGTAATTAGATTATATAATCCTATTAGAATATTAATTTTTATTAAAACATTTTTATTAAAAATATATAAAATTTCATTATTAAACTATATTATCAAGTGATTTATTCATTAATATTTATATTTTTGATTATATTTTCATTTATATATAATTAAATCATTAAAATTATTAAATTATAGAATATTGATTATATTTTAATTAATATGTCGTATTATTAAATTATTAAAATTATTAAAATTATCAAAATTATCAAAATTATTAAATTATTAAATTATTAAATTATTAAAATTATTAAATTATCAAATTATTAAAATTATTAAATCATATAAAATCATAATGGGTATGGAGAGGTACTTTAATGTCATCACTTACTAGAGAATTTGTTAATAGGGTTGATTTTGAATCCTATGAAGATTTCAAAGAAAATTTCGAATTTAAGATTCCAGAAAATTTTAATTTTGCTTTTGATATTGTAGATAGATATGCTGAGGAAGATCCAGAAAAAATAGCTCTTATATGGTGTAATGACCATGGAGATGAAGAAATTCTCACATTTTTGGATATGAAAAAATATAGTAACAAAACAGCTAACTTTTTTAAAAGTTTAGGTATTAAAAAAGGGGATGCTGTAATGTTAACTTTAAAAAATCGTTTTGAATTTTGGTTTTCAATGATGGGCCTCCACAAAATTGGAGCTATACCGATACCAGCTACTCATATGTTAAAAGTTAAAGATATGGTTTATAGAATAGAAAGTGCTGATGTTGACATGATTTTGTCTTTAGATGAAGGAGATTTAATAAAAGATTTTGAATCTGCTGAAAATTTAATTGGTGATTCAAAAGATATTAAAAAAATATTTGTTGGAGATAAAACTGGTGAAAAACAGATTGAAGGATGGTTAAATTTCACAAAAGGAATTGAAGATGCATCTGAAATTTTTGATAGGTCTATTGGTGATGAAGCTACAAAAAATGAGGATAAATTTCTAATTTACTTCTCTTCTGGAACTTATGGTCAGCCAAAAATGGTTTTGCATGATTTTACGTATCCTATTGGTCATATAATAACTGCAAAATATTGGCACAATGTTGTTGAAGATGGAATTCATCATACTTCTGCAGATACTGGATGGGCTAAAACTAGTTGGGGATCTTTATATGGTCAATGGATTGCTGGAACAGGATTATTTATATATGATTATGATAGATTTGATGCTTTAAATCTTCTTGAAAAAGTAAAAGAATATAAGGTAAATACTTTTTGTGCACCGCCTACTATTTATCGATTCCTTATAAAGGAAGATTTGAGTGATTATGATTTTAGTAATTGGACTTATGCTACAACTGCAGGTGAACCATTAAATCCAGAAGTATTTAATAAATTTCATGAAATCTCAGGGCTTAAAATAAGAGAAGGTTTTGGTCAAACTGAAACTGTTGTAATTATTGCTAATTTTGTTTGGTTAGAACCTCGTCCAGGATCTATGGGTAAAACAGCTCCAACTTTCAATGTTGAGATTTTAGACAGTAATGAAAACATTGTGGATATTGGTGATGAAGGAGAAATAACCATTAATGTAAGTAATAATGTTCCAACTGGTCTTTTTAAAGAATATTATAAAAATCCTGAGAAAAATGCAGAATCCTGGTATAATGGACATTATCATAGTGGAGACACAGCTTGGATTGATGAAGATGATTATTTATGGTTCATTGGAAGAACTGATGATATTATTAAGAGTTCTGGATATAGAATTGGTCCTTTTGAGGTTGAAAGTGCATTAGTTTCTCATCCTAGTGTATTAGAATGTGCTATCACTGGTTTTCCTGATTCTATCAGGGGCCAGGTCGTAAAATCTACTATTGTTCTTTCAAAAGGATATGAACCTTCAGAGGAACTTAGAAAAGAGATTCAAAATCATGTAAAAAATGTTACTGCTCCTTATAAATATCCAAGAATTGTTGAATTTGTTGATGAGTTACCAAAAACTATTAGTGGTAAAATAAAGAGAAAAGAAATTAGAACTGATGATGAAAAAATTAATTAATTAATCTTATTAAATTACTATATCATACTAATAAATTAAATAATAATGAATTTGGTGTTAGAAATGACAAAATCTAAAGAAAGACCTAAACCTTTTCCTATTATTCATAAAGAAGAGTGTAAATCTTGTAACAGATGTGTTATTGCATGTAAAAATAATGCTCTTGAAATAAGTAAGGATATTAATGATAGTGGTTATAATTATGTAGTATATAAGGGAAAAGGATGTAATGGTTGTGGAGATTGTTATTATACCTGTCCTGAACCATTAGCTGTTGAGGTTCATATACCTAAAAGAATAAAATCTAATAAAAAGGAGGATGATTAAATGGCCAGTCAAATGATTAAAGGAAATACTGCAGTTATTATTGGGGCTATGTATGCAGGTTGTGATTGTTTTTTTGGTTATCCTATAACTCCGGCAAGTGAAATATTACATGAAGCTTCCAAATATTTTCCAATGGTAGGGAGAAAGTTTGTTCAGGCTGAAAGTGAAGAGGCAGCTATTAATATGGTTTATGGAGGAGCTGCTACTGGACATCGTGTTATGACTGCTTCATCTGGACCAGGAATTAGTTTAAAACAAGAAGGAATAACTTTTCTTGCTGGAGCTGAACTTCCTTCTGTTATTGTTGATATTATGAGGGCTGGCCCGGGTCTTGGTAATATTGGACCAGAGCAAGGAGATTATAATCAAATTGTTAAAGGTGGAGGTCATGGAAATTACAAAAATATAGTTCTTGCACCAAATAGTGTTCAAGAAATGTGTGATCTTACAATGAAAGCGTTTATGCTTGCTGATAAGTACAGAAACCCTGTTGTTGTTTTAGCTGATGCCGTCTTAGGGCAAATGGCAGAGCCTCTTAGATTTCCTCAAGTAGCTATTAATCACTCTCCGGATAATGAATGGGCTGTCAGGGGAAGTAAAGAAACAATGAATAATCTTGTAACTTCTATTTTCCTTGATTTCGACCAACTTGAAGAATTTAATGAGGAAATTCAAACTAAATTTAATCAAATAGAAGATAATGAAGTTGATTTTGAGGAATATATGGTTTCAGGTAATGATATTGAGGATGCAGAAATAATAATTGTGGCTTATGGTATAAGTAGTAGGTTAGCTCGATCTGCAGTTGATATTGCAAGAGAAGAATCTGGAATTAAAGTAGGTTTGCTTAGACCAATATCTCTTTTCCCATTTCCAAATAAAGAAATTGCTAAATTAGCTAAAAAGGGTTGTGAATTTATATCTGTTGAAATGAGCAATGGGCAAATGAGAGAAGATATAAAATTAGCAGTTAATTGCGCTATATCTGATTGTAAGGATATACATTTAGTTAATAGGATGGGCGGAAATTTAATTGGAGTTAAAGACATTCTTGAAAAAATATATGATTTAGCTGAATGTGAAAATTGTAAGATAAAATTAGCTAAAGAATATCCTTATAAAGATGATGATGATAAATATGATAAACCTTATATTGATTCTAACTATAAGGATGAAATCGATGAGGATGATATCAAATATCAAATCATTGATTAATTGAATTTTGGGAGGTTAATAAATGGATTCTGATGAAACAAACAATTTTAATAATGATTATGAAACAAAAATTATCAAAAAACCAGATTCTTTATATGATGAATTTTCACGTAAAGGAGAATCTTTCACAAAAGTCACTCACTATTGTGCGGGCTGTGGTCATGGCATTTTACATAAACTTATTGGAGAAGCAATGGATGAACTTGAAATACAAGATAGGGGAGTGATGATTTCTCCAGTTGGTTGTGCTGTATTCGGTTATTATTATTTTGATTGTGGTAATGTTCAAACTGCACATGGAAGAGCTCCTGCAGTAGGTACTGGTATATCTAGGGCTGAAGATAATGCTATTGTAATGTCATATCAGGGAGATGGTGATTTGGCTTCTATTGGTTTAAATGAGACTATTCAAGCAGCTAATCGTGGAGAAAAATTAGCAGTATTTTTTGTTAATAATACTGTTTATGGAATGACTGGGGGGCAGATGGCTCCAACTACTCTTGTCGGTGAAGTAACTGTTACATCTCAGACAGGAAGAGATCCAGAATTTACTGGCTATCCTATGCATATGTGTGAACTTCTTGATAATTTAAAAGCACCTGTTTTCATTGAAAGAGTGTCTCTTGCTGATGTTAAATCTATTAGAAAAGCTAAAATAGCTGTTAAAAAAGCTTTAAAGATTCAAAAAGAAGGTAAGGGGTATTGTTTTGTTGAAGTACTTTCTCCTTGTCCAACTAATCTAAGACAAGATGCTGAAGGTGCTGAAAAATTTATTAAGGAACAAATGGAAAAAGAATTTCCAGTCAAACGTTTCAGAGATGTATCAACTGAACGAAAAAAAATTGAAAGAGGTATTTCTGATTTTTCTATTGATAGCCTAGATAAAATATTTAATATTGATAGGAATAATCCTATTGAAACTAAAATTGACCCTGATTTTAAACCAGTAAACGTAAAGATTGCAGGTTTTGGTGGTCAAGGTGTCCTTAGTGCAGGACTTACTCTTGCTCAAGCTGCTTGTAATGATGGAAAAAGTGTTTCATGGTATCCTAGTTATGGTCCTGAACAAAGAGGTGGAACTTCAAATTGTTCTGTTGTTATATCTGGTGATGTTATAGGGTCTCCAGTTGTTGATAAATCTGATGTTCTTATAGCACTTAATAGACCAGCACTTGAGAAATTTGCACCATATATAAAGAATAATGGTATTATTTTTTATGACTCTAGAGTTGGTAAATTAGATATAAATGATCTAGATAATTCTGAAGTTATTAAAGATAAAAAAATACAAATAATTCCTATTCCTGCATTAGATATAGCTAATTCAATGGGAAATCCAAAAGCATTTAATACTGCTATTCTGGGATGTCTTATGGAAATTGGAGATTTAATTTCAGAAAATGCATATAAAGAAGGAATAAGAGAAATATTCTCATCTAAACCAAAATTAATTCAGTTAAATATTGATGTTTTAGAAGCTGGAGCTAAATGGATGAAAGAGAATAAAAATAAATATGTATAGTACTTAATTTTATTATTTAATTTTAGTACTTAGTTTTATTATTTAATTTTAATACTTAATCTTATATTTAATTATATTATTTAATATTATTATTATTTATTCTTAATTTTATTAGTTAATATTATTAATTTTATTATAAACTTTATTATTTAATTATATTATATTGTTTAGAATTTTATCATGAATATTTGAATTATATTTAAAATTATTATTATTATTAGAGTGATTAAATGTCTTATAAAAAGTTAGCTAAAAGTTTTTTAGATTCTGCTAATGTTTCTATTGGAGATACTGTTAAAGTAGAGAAAGAAGAAGTTTTTTATGAAGGTATATTGTTAGATAGGTCTGAAGATGCGGATGATGAATATATAGTTCTAAAGCTTGATAGTGGGTATAATTTAGGCATCAACATTTTAAATGCTAAAATTGAACTAATAAAAAAAGGTGAAAAACCTAAAATTCAATATGACTCTCTTGAAATCGAAAAAAATTCAAATAAGATGGATATATCTATAATATCTACAGGGGGGACTGTTTCATCTATAATTGATTATAAAACTGGTGCTGTTCATCCTGCTTTTACTGCTGATGATTTGCTTAGGGCAAATCCTGAACTTTTAGACCTTGCTAACTATGAAGTTAAAGCTCTTTATAATATTTTAAGTGAAAATATGAGGCCTGAATATTGGATAGAAGCAGCTAATTCAATAGCTAATGAAATTTCTAATGGTGCAGAAGGTGTTGTTGTAGCTCATGGAACTGATACTATGCACTATACTTCAGCAGCTCTTAGTTTTATCATTGATACTCCTGTGCCTATTGTTGTTACTGGTGCGCAAAGAAGTTCTGATAGGCCTTCTACAGATGCTTATTTAAACTTATTTAATTCTGTTGGTGCTGCTAAATCTGATATTGCTGATGTTACTGTTTGCATGCATGAAGGATTAGATGATAATTATTGCAATCTTCATAAAGGAACAAAAGTTCGTAAGATGCATACTAGTAGGAGAGATACTTTTAGAAGTATAAATTCTGAACCTATTGCAAGGTTAAAAGATTCTAAAATAGTAAAAATTAATTCAAATATTACTTATAATAAAAGAAATTCTAAAGAATTAAATTTAATGGATGATTTAGAATCTAAAACCGCTATTATAAAAAGTTTCCCCGGTATTCAAAGTGAAATTATTGATTATCATATTGATAAAGGTTACAAAGGAATGGTTATTGAAGGAACTGGTCTTGGCCATACTCCTGATTATATGATTGATTCAATTAAAAGAGCAAATGAGGAAAACATAGCTGTTGTAATGACTTCACAGTGTATTTATGGTAAAATAAATATGAATGTTTACAGTACTGGGAGAAAGTTAATAAATGCCAATGTTATATCTGGAGGAGATATGATTCCTGAAGTTGCTTATGTAAAACTTTGCTGGGCTCTAGGTCAAAGTGATGATTTGAAAGAAGTTGAAAAAATTATGAATACAAATATTGCTGGAGAATTATCTGAAAAATCTTCTTTAAAACATTTTTTAAACTAATTTTTTTAGATTAATATTCTTTTTCAGATTAATTATTTTTATTTATTAATTTTTGTAAAGTATTTAATATATAATATTATTTTAGTTAAATAATGAAAATTTAGTTAAATAAGGAAATTTTAGTTAAATAAGGAAATTTTAGTTAAATAATGAAAATTTACACTTATTGAATATAATTTTAAGGTTATTTTATTATTAGGATTGTGTGTTTTTATGAATTGGAGTGAATTAGGTCTTAAAATGGGTTTAGAAATCCATCAACAGCTGAATACTAAACATAAGTTATTTTGCCCATGCGCAACAGAACTTGTCGATGAAGAATTTGATAAGGAAATTAAAAGAAATTTAAGACCAACTCAAAGTGAATTAGGTCAGATTGATAGAGCAGCTCTTCAAGAATCTCTTAGAAAAATGAAGTTTAATTATGAAACTTATAATTATCACACATGTCTTGTTGAAACAGATGATGAACCTCCTCATGATTTAAATTTAGAGGCATTAGAACTTTCAATGGTTATTGCTACATTACTTAATATGCATATGGTTGATGAATTCCACACAATGAGAAAACAGGTAATTGATGGGAGTAACACTGGAGGTTTTCAGCGTACAGGACTTGTGGCTACTAATGGTTATCTTGATACTCCTCATGGAAAAGTTGCTATTGAAAATCTCTGTTTAGAGGAAGATGCTTCTAAAAGAGTTGCAATTGATAGTAAAAACAATGATTCTAATAAAGAAAAGTCAAATAATTATACTCATTTTAGATTGGATAGATTAGGTATTCCTTTAGTTGAAATCACAACAGATCCTTCAATTCACCACCCAGAACAAGTAAAAGAAGTAGCTTATGCATTGGGTCAAGTTTTAAGAAGTACTAATGTTAAAAGAGGACTGGGTACTATAAGACAAGATTTAAATATTTCTATAGCTAAAGGAGCTCGTTGTGAAATTAAAGGTGTTCAAAATCTTGATTTAATGCCTAAAATAGTTGAAAATGAAGTACAAAGACAGCTAAAATTAGTTTATATTAAAGAAGAGCTTGAAAAACGAAATGCAAAAGTTATTGATGAAATTTACGACTTAAACTCTATTTTTAAAAATAGCTCTTCAAAGATTATTTCTGCTGCTGAATCAGTAAAAGGAGTAATATTAAAAGGATTTAATGGACTTATTGGTTTGGAAGTTCAAGAAAATAGAAGATTTGGAACTGAAATTGCTAGTTATGCCAAAAAAAGAGGAGTTTCCGGTATTTTTCATACAGATGAACTTCCTGCTTATGGTATTACTAAAGAAGAAGTTGAATCAATGCGAAAATATCTAAAAGTTGATGATAATGATGCTATTATTATTGTTGCTCATGATGATGATGTAACAACATCTGCATTAGAAGAAGTCATAAGAAGGGCAAATATGGCATTTGAGGGGGTTATTGAGGAAACTAGAAAATCTCTTGATGATGGAAATACTGAATATATGAGACCATTACCAACTTCTAATAGGATGTACCTTGAAACAGATATTCCTCTATTTAAAATTGAAAAAGATTCAATAGAACAGATAAAAAATAATTTACCTGAACTTCCTGATGTAAAAAAAGAGCGAATAATTAAAGAATATCATCTAAGTGATGATTTAGCTAATCAGCTAGTAAGAAGACTTAAAGCTGATGACTTTGAATTTATTATTTCAAAAATTTCTGATTCCAATGTTGATTATACGACTATTGCTTCTGTTTTGGCTTATGATTTAAAAGAGATTAAAAGAGAAGGGTATGAAATATCAAATATAACTAATAATTTATTAATTGATATTTTTACTCTACTTTCAGATTCAAAAATTTCAAAAGATGGTGTAACTCCAATCATTATTGAATTGACTAAAAATCCTAATCTAAATCCGGAAGTAATAGCTAAAAATAAAAACCTTTTATTAATTGATGAGTCAGATGTTTTAGATGTTATTAAAGATATTGTAGCTGAAAATAATTTAATGATTCAAGAAAGGAAAATGGGTGCTATTGGCCCATTAATGGGAATGGC
Source organism: uncultured Methanobrevibacter sp. (assembly GCF_937881195.1). Lineage (GTDB taxonomy): Archaea > Methanobacteriota > Methanobacteria > Methanobacteriales > Methanobacteriaceae > Methanobinarius. Next base: position 106,558 of record NZ_CALGFC010000025.1, read on the forward strand.
AATGGGAAAACTTAAAGGAAAAGCAGATGGAAAAGTTGTAAATAATCTTCTTAAAAAGGAGATAGAAAAATTAATTTAATTATCATTCTTAAAAAGTAGATAGAAAAATTAATTTAATTTAAATTACATATAATAAATAGTCTAGTTGACACAATATTATTATTATATATTTTATTATATTTTAAATGGTATCAATCTTTATTAAAATTTGATAAATATTAAAATTATTGATTAAAATTGATTAATTTCTAAATAGTATATAAATAAGTTAATAATATATTAAATAAGGGTTTTGGGATAAAATGGAAAAATATGATATTGTAATTATTGGCGCAGGTCCTGGAGGTTTAACAGCAGGGTTATATGCTGGAAGGCAAGGAACAAAAACTTTATTATTAGATAAAGGACTTACTGGAGGTTCTGGTTTAATGGTCCCTTCGATGGAAAATTATCCAGGGTTTGATTTAATAGCGGGCATGAGTTTAATAGCTAAAATGAAAAAACAAACTGAAAGAAATGCTACTATATATGAAATGGAAGGAGTTGAATCTATCAATAAAACTACTGATGGATTAATTATTAAAACTTCTAATAATAAATATTGTGCAAAATCAGTTATTTTAGCAACTGGAACCACTCATAGGAAATTAGGTGTTTCCGGAGAGGAAGAATTTAAAGGGCTAGGTGTTTCTTATTGTGCTACTTGTGATGGATTACTTTATAAAGATAAAGATATTCTTATGATTGGTGGAGGAAATAGTGCTCTTCAGGAAGCTATATTTTTACATAATGTTGGATGTAATGTTACTGTTGTTCATAGAAGAGATGAATTTAGAGCTGAAAAATATCTTCAAGATAAACTTGATGAAAAACAAATACCAGTTATTTGGGATTCTAAAGTAGAAGAAATAAAAGGTAATCAAATGGTTGAGTCCGTTGTTTTATCAAATACTAAAGATGGTTCTAAAGAAGAGTTAAAAGTTCAAGGAATTTTTGTAGCTATTGGTGATATCCCTTCAAGTGATTTAGCTAAAGAATTAGGTGTTAATGTTAATAAATACAACCAAATAATTGTTGATAAAACACAAAGAACTAATGTTGATAATGTTTATGCAATCGGTGATGTAACTGGTGGTGTAAAACAATGGGTTGTTGCTTGTGGTGAAGGTGCGATAGCTGCAACTTATGCATATCAAGATCTTGAACAAACTAAAAATAGAGAAATAGAATAGTATAAGCCTATAATTTTAATTTTTTTATATTATATTATATATTATATAATTATATAATTATATTTTAGTCTTTATATTTAATCATAAAACTAGCTTATAGGCTATTTAATTAATATTAACAATTTGGAGATTATAAAAAAATATATGGATAATTTTTATAATTATATAAATATTTTAATAATTATTAATATTTTTTATATTTATTAGATTTAAAATAGCTATAAATCAAGAAAGCTATTATTAAAACTATGATAATTGGTAAAAGTATTGGTATTATCCATAAAAATATATAAACAATTAATGCCCCAATTAAGACAGCTACTATCATATATATTAAATCTTGAAGTTCCATGATTATTTTATTTATAAAAAGTACTATATAAATAATTTGAATTTATATTTTGTCTTATATAACTTTACTAAGAGATTATATAATTAAGATATTAATTAATAAATATGTTTAATTTACTGTTAATAATCAAATATTAATTAAAATTTTTAAATATAATAAAAATTAACTATATTATATATTAATATATTATATTTCAATATATTATATATTAATAAATTATATTCCACTATATTATATTTTAGTAATATATTAAATAATTAAAATATTGAATATTATAATAAGAATATCTTAAATTAGCATATATTAAATAAGAATATATTAAATTAGTTATATTAATGTTAATCTTTTATTTAATAATGAATATATTTTGGATATTTATTTTGTTATAATTGTTTGAATGCTAATTACAAAATATATTTTGGATATTATATAATTTTACTTGTCTGAATAATAATTATAAATTAATAATAAAAAGATTAAATAATAAAGAGTAAAAATATGAAAATTCTAATTATTAATAATAAAGGTCAATATAATCATAGAATTGGGAGAAGTTTAAAATATCTCAATATTCCTTATGAATTAGTTTCAAATGAACTTTCAATAGAAGAAATTAAGGAAAAAAAACCAATGGGATTGATTTTTGGTGGAGGTCCTTCTATTGAAGAATCAGGAAATAGTTCGGAATATATAGATAATTTTGATGATATTAATGTCCCTATTTTGGGTATATGTTTGGGTCATCAGCTTATAGCTAAATCATTTGGTGGCGATGTTTCAAGTTCTTCAACAGAAAGTTATGCTCAAATTGAAATTGATATTATAGATGAAGATAATCTTTTTGAAGGAATTTCTTCTCCTATGAAAGTTTGGACATCTCATAAAGATGAAGTTAAAACATTACCTAAAGATTTCAAAATATTAGCTAAATCTTCTATATGTGATATTGAAGCTATGAAACACATTGAAAAGGATATTTATGGAATCCAGTTCCATCCTGAGGTTCATCACACTCCTGAAGGAGAATTTATTTTTAAAAATTTCCTAAAAATTTGTGAAAATAAAATATAAAAAATTATTTATAAATAACTTAATATAACTTTTATAAGTAATTATAACATAAATAATAATTATATAAACAAAAAAACTATTATTATTATTATATTTGCACTATGATTATAAATAAAAATATTTAATTATTAACTCATAATTAGATAAAAAAATGATAAATGAATAAGATTTGAGGTATAATGATGATTGATAATTTTGAAGAATTAAAAAACAAAGCAGTGGATTATAAACAAGAAATTAAAAGAGAAGGTTTATCTGTTACAATAGGAGATTCTGAAGAAAATTTTAGGATTTCTGGAATTGGTGAAAAAGCTGTCAAGATAGAAAAATTTATTAAATATGAAGATATGATTGAAGCTTCAGAGCTTGGCAGAGATGATAGTCTTGAAGTCCTTATAAAAAAGGTTATTGAGAATTTTGAGCCATCTGAGGATGAAGAATAATTTTCAATAAAGATAATAATTAGAAATTTTTAGAAATAACTGTTTAAAATTAAAATTTTAATCAAAATTTATAATAAAATTTTAATTATTAAATCAAATCTATAAATTAATTATATTTTGCTCATTATCATTGTTATTATTAATAAAATAATATTTAAAATTAAGATTTCTACCTAAATAGTTTTTAATTTTTATTTGAATTAGGAAAATCATAATTTTAAAATAAAAATATATAAATTAAATATGCTATTAAAATAACAATTATTACTGGAGCTAACCATCTTAGGACTTTATATGCAATATATGCTAAAAAAAGACATACTAAAATAATTAATATATTTCCAAGTGTTATCATATATAAGAATATGTTATTGGTTAATATAAATCTTTTTAATAAAATAGGTTATATTTTAATAGAAATATAAATTTCTAATAAAATTAACATTTTTTAAATTTTATTTATTTAAGAAAGTATATAACTAATTTTTATTGCATATTGTTTTAAAAATTTTCGTATTATAATTGTTTTAATAAACTTTTAGACACTAATGGGTTATTATATATGAATTCAAATTGTTTAATTGTTTTATAATAAATTTTACTTATTATATTTTTTAATATTATAATTTTATTTAATAGGTGTCATCACATGTTTAACCCATCGGAATTTATAAAAGAATCCATTGAAAGTATCAAAAATGAAATTAATGGTGAAAAAACAATAATTGCCTTATCTGGCGGGGTCGATAGCTCAGTATGTTCTGTTTTAGTTAAAGAAGCTATTGGGGATAATTTAGTTGCAGTTTTTGTTGATCATGGCCTTCTTCGGGAAGGAGAAGTTGAAGAAGTCTGTAATATTTTTGAAGATAGGCTAAATTTTGTTTATGTTGATGCAAGTAATGAATTTTTAGAGGCGCTTTCTGGAGTAGAAGATCCTGAAGAAAAGAGAAAGATTATTGGAAAAATTTTTATAGATGTTTTTGAAAGAGAAGCAGAAAAAATAGAAGCTAAATTCCTTGTTCAAGGTACAATAGCCCCAGATTGGATTGAAAGTGAAGGTAAAATAAAATCTCACCACAATCTTGCTTTACCTGGAGGTATGGTTTTAGAAGTTGTTGAACCTGTTCGTGATTTATATAAGGATGAAGTTAGGGAAATTGGTTTGGAATTAGGTCTTCCTGATGAACTTGTTTATAGGCAACCTTTCCCAGGACCCGGTCTTGCTGTTAGGGTTGTAGGAGAACTTTCAGAAGAAAAATTAGAAATCTGTAGAAAAGCAGATAGTATTGTTCGTGAAGAAATAATCAAAAATGGTATTGATAAAGATTTATGGCAATATTTTGCAGTTTTAACAGATACTAAAGTAACTGGTGTAAAAGGAGATCAAAGAGATTTTGGTTATTTGGTTGTTTTGAGAATGATTGCATCTGTAGATGCTATGACTGCTTATGTTCCAGAATTGCCATGGGATGTTGTTAGAACTATATCTAAAAGAATTACTTCTGAAGTTTCGGAAGTTACTCATGTTTCATTATCTATAAGTGATAAACCACCAAGCACAATTGAATTTGCTTAAATATTAAATGGTTATTAATTTAAAAATCTTATTATATATTTTATTATTAATTATATTAAAATTATATTATATTATTATATTATATTAAAATTATATTATATTTTATTATTAATTATATTATTAATTATATTATTGACTATATTATTGACTATATTATTAATCATATCAATATTATACATTATTTGTGAAGATAATTTATATTTTTATGATATGGGGACAATTTATAGTTTTATGGATGGACTTTAGTGGTATCATGGAAGATAAAGATTTTAATTATTGTATGTATTGTGGTGAAAAAGTTTCTGCAGGGGTTACAAGGTGTGAACATTGTGGAGAATGGTTAGGAGATAATTCTGTTTCAAGAAATCATATTCCAAACAATTATGTTTCACAAGAAAGATTGAATAATAATAATATGGAACTTGAAAACCCTATTAAAAAAGAAGTTATAGATACTAAATCTTTAAAAAATACTAAAAATGATTCATCAGATAATAAGAAGAATATTGAATATTCAAACGCTATTCCAATAAGAAGATTATTTTTATTGTTATTTTTAACAATGGGGCTTTATGGCTTTTATTGGTTTTATAAAAATAGCTGTTATTTAAGAGATGATCTTGGCCATGATAATAGTCCTGGATTAAGAACTATCTTATTATTAATTCCAATACTTAATATTTTTGTTTTCTATGATTTATTATCAAAAATAAATAATAATATTGAAAAAGAAGGAATTGAGTCATATTCTCCATCATTAAATACATTAATAATGATATTTCTAGGCCCAATTAGCATTTTTAGCTTTTGGGTTTTCATAAATGTTCAAGAAGTTATTAATGAACTTTGGAGATTTAAACAGCCTAATCTTCCTGTAAGAAGAACATTTAGTGGTTCAGAGAGGATTGTATTATTTTTTGGAATATTATTGTGGGTAATTTACATTTTTATTATATTCCCAATGCTTATGGTAATTTCAGGTTCAGTTTAAATTATTTTATTTAGTTTATTGATTAAGAAATCAATTTAAAAAACTAAATAAATTTTCAATTTTGATTAGTGTTATGATTTAATTTATATAATTTATAATTTAGAAATATTGTATTATATGATTTGATATATTAAATTATAATTTAAAATACCAGTGCTTATTTTATTTAAAAAGATTTAATATATAATTTGATTTTTTATTTTTATTCAAGTTGGTTTTATTAATGGAATTACTTATTATACAATCCCAAGAACATGAAACTCTTCCTTTGGCTGAGTTAAAAGCTGTTTTATCTACTGAAAATATTGATTGTGAACTTGAAGTTATTACTCAAGGTTTAATTTTATTAAAATCACTAGATGAATACGATTTTTACAAAAATTATAAAATATTAGTTAGAAGATTAGCTTACACTCATGAAATTCATGAGTTGATATTTAGGACAGAATTAAATAATCTTGAAAATGTTTTTCAAAATGTTAATTGGGAGAGATATATTGAAAAAGATTTTGTTGTTAGAATTAAACGATTTGAAAAAGTTGATATTGATACAACCTCTATAGAACGAAGATTAGGTCATTTAGTTTTAAATTCTGATAATTCTAATGAAGAAAACAAATTTAAAGTAAATTTAAAGGATCCAAACTCATTTATTAGGGTTGTAGCTACAAAAAAAGAAGTTTTTACAGGGCTTGAAAGATTTAAACTAAACAAAAAACATTTTCAAAATCTAAAACCTCATAAACGCCCTTTCTTTTATCCAGGATCCATGAGTCCTAAATTAGCTCGTTGTATGGTTAATTTATCACATATAAAAGAAAATCAACTTCTTTTAGATCCATTTTGTGGCACTGGTGGTATTCTTATTGAGGGAGCTATGGTTGGGGCTAAACTTATTGGTTCTGATATCAATTGGAAAATGAAGAATGGAACATTAATTAATCTTAATTATTGTAGGGATCTTGATTACTGTGATATTAATGAGACTGATTTTGAAGCTCACCATATTGATGTAAGAGAATTAAAGTTATACGAAAAAGTTGATGCAGTTGTTACTGATCCTCCTTATGGTATTTCAACTTCAACTGGTGGCGAAAAGAGTGGTAAGATATTTCATCAATTTTTAGAGTCAATTGATTATAATATGAAAGAAAATGCATATCTTTGTATTGCTCATCCTCATTATCTTGATATAGATCCTATATTGGATGAATTTGACTTTAAATTACTAGAAAGACATGAAATTAAAATGCATAAAAGTTTAACAAGAATTATTTCTGTTATATGTAAAATTAAGTAAAAATCAATATTTCTATTTTATATTATTTTTTGCATTTTTCAACTTTTATATTTTTATATTTTTCAACTTTTATATTTTTATATTTTTCAACTTTTATATTTTTTATATTTTTCCAATTTTTCTATTTTTATTCTTTATATTTTTAAATTTTTCAAAGGATATATATTTATATTATAGTTATTCTAAATATTATCATATTATATAAGATTTTTATTCCTGTCAATATTCTTAAAATTTAATAAAATAAATTATATTTTATCTAAATTAGAATATATTGTAGCTTATTGTATAAAAAGAGCTATTTTTTTATTTTATATTATATTATTTTATCATTTTCTTACTTATTTAAATAATATTTATATAAAATAAACTTAGTGAATGTTTGCTTTAAAATTGTTATTATGTAAAATGACTTTTAAGACTAATAGCTTAAAAACTTTTTTTAGAAGTAATGGCTTAAACATTTTTTTAGAAGTAATGGCTTAGACATTTTTGAGATAAAGGCTTAAAAATCTTTTATAATTTGTAATTTGGAGATGATAATTTATGCAATTTAAATATAAAAAACTATTTAAGGAATATTTTAGCAAGATTGTGGTTTTCACTATATTTTTTTCTTTGTTTGCTGTAGTTTCTATATCTTCTGTTAATGCAGCTAGTTATTCTGTTAATGAGACTTGGGATTTTGTAATGATTCAAGATTTGTTGGATAATACTAATGATATTACTAATTTGCATTTTACAAGCGATATTAGTGGTGTTTATAATAATATTATATTAACTATTAATAAAGCAGTTAGCTTCACCTGTGATGAGGGTGTTATTCTTAATGGTTCTTATAATGGTGGGCCGTGGGGAACTGCTTTTAATATTTTATCAAATAGTGTCAATATCACTGGTTTTACAATTATTGGTTATAATCAGGGTATTTCTACATATAATGTAAATAATATTGGGATTTTTAATAATAATATTTCAAATAATAATCATGGAGTTGATATTAAGAGTGCAACTAATGTTTCCATAGCTAATAATACTATTAATAATAACGAATTTTCAGGGGTCAATGTTAATTCTTCCAAAAATGTTATTGTTGATAATAATATTTTGGAAAGTAACTCTGGGGATTCAATTTTGGTTGTTTCATCTGATTCGGTTAATTTAAAAAATAATAAAATCAGAAAAAATAATGGAGATGGTATTTCAGTTAATAATTCCAGTTTGGATGCTTTAAATAATTTAGTCGAGGAGAATGGGGGTAATGGTATTAGCCTTAATTCTTATAAAAGTTCTAATGGTGCTAATATAAAAGATAATATTGTTAAAAAGAATAAAGGCAATGGAATTAATCTTGAAAACTTTTCTAAAGCTTATATTAATAATAATATTGTAGAGAGTAATGCTGAAGATGGTATTTCTATACAGGACTCTTCAAATGTAGATATTTTAAGTAATAATATTTCAAAGAATAATAATGGTATAAGTGTTGATTCTTGTGAAGATGTTAACATAAAGAATAATAAAGTGATAAACAATGTAATTGGTGTTTCTTTAGATCATTCTAAAAAAAGCAATATAGAAAATAATAATATTGAATCTAATAATAAAAATGGGATAAATATTTTTAATTCTATTAATTCTAAAATTATTAATAATAATATTAGAAATAATCAAGATTATGGGATTTTAGGTTCTGGAAATTATAATGATATTTCAAAAAACACATTAACCAATAATAAATATGTTGGAATAGACTTTGAAGGAAATAAAAATAATATTAAAAATAATATTATAATAAAGTCTTATAGGGGAGTTTTGTTGGTAGGATATGAAAATGTTATTACAAATAACAATATTAATGACATAGGGAACTATGGAATTTTGATTTATTATGATTCTAACTCTGTAATTTCCAACACTTTAAAAAACAATAAAATGGGGATTTATATTGATGGAATCAAAAATATAATTAGTAAAAATAAAATTAACACTAATTCTAATGGTATTTATATTAAAAGAAACTATAATTCATTATCTTCCAATTCAATTAATTCAAAAGGTAAATATGGAATAAAAGCTGCTGGATCATATAACAATTTCTTGAAAAACAAAGTTATTTCTAAAAGCTATGGTATTTATCTAAGTGGAAGTAAAAACAATTTAAAGTCCAATGAGATTTATTCTAAGTTTACTGGGATTTATATAAATGGTAATTCAAATTTGATTTCAAAAAATATTGCAGATAATAATAAAAGATATGGAATTGAAGTAAAAGGAAATAAGAATACAATTATAAAAAACAAATTATTTAAGAATAAATCTTATGCAATTAAGATAGTTGGAAAAATCAATAAAATTACTTATAATACTATATCTAAAAAGAAAAAACATGAAATATTGATATCTGGGAAGAAAAATGTTATTAAGGCAACAAAACTAGTGAAATAAATAAATGATGGATTATTATTTCATCATTTATTATTAAATTCTAAGTTTTTCAGTTAAATATAATATTCTATTTTTATTTTTTATTTTTTATTTTTATTTTTTATTAATAAATAAATATATTAACTTTAAGTAACATATTTTGTTTATAATAAATAATGATATCTCTTTTTAAGGATATTATTATCAAAACACTCATGATTTAGGAGATAAGATGAAAATAAAAGTATTAGATACTACACTTCGGGATGGAGAACAAACTCCTGGAATATCGCTCACTGCCAGTGAAAAATTAAGAATAGCTACAAAACTTGATGAAATTGGGGTTAATATTATTGAAGCAGGTTCAGCTATTACTTCTCACGGTGAAAGGGAAGCTATTAGAAATATAACAAGTGAAGGTCTTAATGCTGAGATAGCAAGTTTTGCACGTGCTGTTAAAATAGATGTTGATGCTGCTTTAGAATGTGATGTGGATAGTGTACACCTTGTTGTTCCTACTTCTAATCTACATATACAACATAAACTTAAAAAATCTAAGGAAGAAGTTTTATCACAAGCGATTGAAGCTTCTGAATATGCTCTTGATCATGGTTTAATAGTCGAGTTATCTGCAGAAGATGCAACAAGAAGTGATATGAATTATTTAAAGGAAATTTTTAATAGTGGGGTTGATGTTGGAGTACAAAGAATTTGTGCTTGTGATACTGTTGGAATGCTTACTCCTGAAAAATCTTATGAATTCTATAGTGAATTAAGTACTATAAAAGCACCTTTAAGTGTACATTGTCATAATGATTTTGGTTTGGCTGTAGCTAACACTCTTGGAGCAATTCGTGCTGGAGCTAGTGAATTTCACTGTACTGTAAATGGAATAGGGGAAAGAGCAGGTAATGCTTCTCTTGAAGAGATTATTGTTTCATTAAAAACATTATATGGTAAAGGTCAGAATTACACTACTGAAGATAATGGTTCATCAATTTATCAAACAGATATAAATATTCAAGAGTTATATTCAACATCAAAACTTGTATCACGACTTACTGGTGTTTATCTACAACCTAATAAAGCTATTGTGGGTGAAAATGCATTTGCGCATGAATCAGGAATTCATGCTGATGGTGTAATTAAGAATGCTGCTACTTATGAGCCTATAGTTCCAGAACTTGTTGGTCATAAGCGAAAATTTATTATGGGTAAACATATTGGAACTAAAGGACTAAAAAATAATCTCGATGAACTTGGAATTAAAGCTACTGATGAACAATTTAAAGAAATATTTGAAAAGGTTAAATCATTAGGTGATATGGGTAAGTGTGTTACTGATGTTGATTTACAAGCTATAGCTTATAATGTTCTAGAATTAAAAAGAGAACAGAAAGTTAAACTTGAAGAAGTTACTATTGTTTCTGGAAATAAAGTCATTCCTACTGCATCTATAAAACTTAAAATAGATGATAAAGATATTTTAGAGGCAGGAGTTGGTATTGGTCCTGTTGATGCAGCTATCGTTGCTGTTAAAAAGGGAATATCTGACTTTGCAGATGTTGAACTTGAAGAATACCATGTAGATGCAATCACTGGCGGAACTGATGCTTTAATTGATGTTATTGTTAAATTAAGACTTGGAGATAAGATAATTTCTGCAAGAAGTACACAACCAGATATTATTAATGCTAGTGTTGAAGCATATTTAAGTGGTGTAAACCGACTTTTAGAAGATGTAAAATAATAAATATTAAAAATGAACAAAATTCATTTTTTAATCTAATCTTTTATAATAATGGTGTTATCTTGGAAAATATAGATGATTTAGACCTTTTTAAAAATCTAGGGATTGAAGAAAGTATTGAGATAGTTGGATTTAAAGGAAAAATAGATGATATTTCAACTATCTTAAAAAAGGTTGATTCAATTAAGGATAATTGTTGTAATAATTGTATAATCCAATTGATGGATGCAAATGCAATAGCTGGAAAGAAACATCTTTTACATGGAGTTATTCATGCTATTTTATCTTTTAAAAGGGGTACAAATTTAGCTAATGATTTAGGAATTGAAGTAGTCTTGAGAACATCTGCTCAAAGACAAATATCAAAAGCTTTGAATGTTTTAGGATTAAAAGAAAAAGAAATGGACATAGCTATTGTTTTAATTAATTGTCCTGATTATTTTATTGAAGGGCTATCTGAAATATTTATTAGGGATGATAATGTTTTAAAACCAAAAACACCAATACTTAAAGATATTTATAATATTTCTGATGAAGAATTAGCTATTATGAATATTGGAGATATTTTAATTGATAGAACTTCAGCTTTAATAGTTGAGTTATAAATTATTTAATTATTAATTATTTTTTAATTATTAATCATTTCTTAAATATTAATTAATATTATTTATAAATCATATTTAGTTAATATACTAATAAAATTTATAATATTATAATATTATCATATGGGAATGCTATTATAGTAATTTGTTGTTATTATTATAATAATAATAATCATTCTTTTTAACAATAATGAAATTTATCATAATACATTATAAGAAATTTTATTATATATAATAAGAAAGTTTATTAAATTGAATTATATGAAAGTTTATTAAATGGAATGATAATATGGAAGTAAAAGCTTTTTATTTTAGCCCAACAGGGACTACTGAAAAAATAACTACAAAAATAGCACAAAAAGTAGCTATGGAACTTAAAACATCTCTAAAAAATGTAAATTTTACTAAAATTAATGATATTGATGAAATCCCAGAATTTTCAAAAGAAGATATTTTTATTTTAGGATTGCCTGTTTATTCTGGAAGAATTCCTAAAATAGTGGAGGAATATGTTTATAATTTAAAAGGGAATGCTACAAAAGCTGTTGTTGTAGCTGTTTATGGAAATAGGGATTATGATGATGCATTACTTGAAATGAGAAATATATTGGATGAAAATAATTTTAATGTAATTGCAGCTGGTGCATTTATTGGAGAACATTCTTTTACAAGTAAAGTAGCTACAAATAGGCCTGATGAAGCTGATTTAGATGAAGCAATAGCTTTTGGAAAATTAATCGCTTCAAAAGTAGATTTAATTGATGAAGATTCATCTGAAAGTATTAAAGTCAAAGGAAATTATCCTTATAAAGAAAGAGGAGTGTTACCATTAGTTGCACCGTCTACTAATGATAATTGCACATCTTGTATGGATTGTGTAGAAAAATGTCCTACAAATGCAATAAATACTGATGATCCATTAGAAACAGATCCCAATAAATGTATTATTTGTTGTGAATGTATAAAGATATGTCCTGAAAATGCGAAATTTAATACAGATGAAACTATTTTAGGGCTTGCTAAATTTTTAGAAGAAAATTTCTCAGAAAGAAGAAATTCTGAAATATTTATTTAAATTCTGAATTTAAAACAAGAAATTTAAATATTCCATAATAAAATTTAATCTATTCCAATATAATATTTAATTTATTCCAAAATAATATTTAGTTTATTCTAGAATAAATTTTAATTTTTAAATTTTATAATTTATTTAGATAATTATTTTTTATTTTCTTCTTCAAGGTATTTTTTTATCTTTTTTTCTTCCCATTCTTTTCCAAGTACTTTATTTTCAAATACGAAAATCCCTAAGAAATGGAATACTAAACCTATTCCCCATAATATAAGTGGGAATAGAAACCACCATATTCCTGGGGTGAAAATTAAGTTTATCATAAATAAAAAGAAGTTTATTATAATATATGTAATTAAATGGATATAAAATCCTTTTAAATCTTCTACTCTTTTTTTAGCTTTTTTATAAACTTTTTCATCATAATTTTCCATTATATCACAACATTAAAATCTATTATTATTTTTATTTTTAATGTTAAATATACCTTGCTTTAGTATAATTGTTATAAATAAATTTTATTAATTTTTAAACTTCTAATATTCCTTTTTCACATATAGATAATATGGAAATAGTTAATATATAATAAATAATCTGAATTGAATAATTATAAAAATAATTATTAAAATAAAACTTTCAATTTGGTTTAATAAATATTATTAAACCTATTTAAAATATGATATTATTTAAAAAATAAATAAAAAATAGGTAAAAATAGGCAAAACTAAATTAAAACTAGCTAAAACTAGCTAAAAATAAATAAAAAAATAAAAATAAATATTTACATAATTATATTTTTCTTCTTTATCGGAATTTTGTTTTTTTGTTATATATTAATGAACCTATGAGTATTAAAAAAAATATTGCTACTATTGGTAAATAATATATATCGTTTGTTTTTGGAGTATCTTGAACTATTGAGATTTCGCTTGCTTTATTATCTGAGTCTCCTCCTGAAGATCCACCTCCACTTTTTGAATTTGCGGATTCTATGTTTTTAGAATTTTCTCCAGGAGTCATTCCAGCTTTTGCGGTAATTGGTTTGCTTGATTCTTTTGGAGTATTGCTATATTCTTTATTAGAATTTTCTTGATTTATTTTATTATCATTATTTTGAACATTTTCAGATTCAGAACCTGTATCTGTTCCATCACCTGATTCTGGCTGAACACCATCACCAGATCCGGTTCCATTTTCGGTCCCACCACCAGTACTGTTACCAGTTTCATTTCCTATTCCAGAACCTGTTCCATTACCATTTCCTGTCCCATTTCCAGTTCCATTACTCTGTCCAGACTCTTCGCCATTTCCTTGGCCGTTCCCCTCATTAATAAAATTTTCATATTCTTCTTTGAGATCTTTTGTTAAAATATTTATTGTATATGTATCTAGTGTTACTCTTGCTGTTATTGTGTTATCTTGTTCTAATAGATTAATTAGTTTTTCACTATAGTCAACATATGCTGTACCATTTATTAATTGGGTTGAAACTAAGTCGTTTCCATTAAGTCGAAATTTAACTTCTATAGGTGGTATATCAGTTATTTTTTTTCTTCCTAAGTATATAGAAACTGAAAATTTGCCAAAACTATCTTTTGTGAGTTTAGCTTGAAGTAAAGTTACTTCAGTTAAAGGACACAAAGCTGCCATTGATAAATCATTGCTGCCCATCCAATTTGCTCCTAAAAGTATATTTGGGCAATCACATGGGCCTGCATAAATATTTCTATCTCCACTACCAAATATTGCATTTAAAGAAATATTTACTTGATAAAAATTATCATTTGTTTTAAAATTTTCTTCAAATAGTATGCCATTTATAATACTATAAACTATAGTATTTTGATTAATGTTCAGATTATCATTATTCTCTGAATTTATGATTAGTCCATAAAGATTATTATTAAAAACATTCCAATTAATAGATACATTTTCAATATTATTGTTTAAATATATCCCTGAATTTTGATTATTTTGAAAAGTATTATTTTTTATAAGAATATTCTCACAATCTTTAAGATACACTCCATTAAATGAGTTTTTAAATTCATTTTCATAAATATTAATATTAATACTATTAATCAGATAAATAGATGATTCTTCACATGAATTAAATAAATTATTGAAGATTTTTACACTTTTTGTGGTAGTTTTGTAATTATTAATAGTAATAATATTCCCATAAATATTTTCAAAATTAAAACCTGTTATATTTGTCCCTATAGCTGATGAATTTATTAAAAAGATTGTATTTAATGAATTATTAGGATTAGAGTTTTCAATTTTAGTGTTAACAGTACTTATGATATTTAATTTCTTATTTATTATTAGGGTCAAATTATTATATTTATCTCCTTTAAAATTTATTGTATCTCCATCATTAGAATTATCAATTATTCTTTGAATGTTTTCATTAATAGCAGAGTTAGGGCTATTATTAGAAATATTTGTCGAATTATCATATGAATTGCTAATAGAACCATAATTGGAACTATCTTCAATATTGATTGTTTTTGCAGATATTAGATTTATTGAAAAGAGAATCAGAAAAATAATTATTATTGTAAATATTATATTATTTTTTTTATTCATTTTTTCACATGTTTCATTGTTTTGTAAATTAGTATATAGTATTCTGAGGATTGATATAATACTAAATTAATTTACATATACTATTTTAATGTTATGAATATATATTCTTATCGGTCGTTCTATTGCCATTAGTTATATATATAAGAATCAATAAAATTAAAATTATTAAAATATTATGTCTATTTATATTAAGATTCCTAATAGATATTTTTTAATATATTTAAATATTCATGGATATATTTTATTTAATATTATTTTTTTTATCATATTGTTTATTTGTATTTAAAAATATCACTATTAAGATATTATATATATTACGATATGTATTTTAATTCTTATCGATAAAATTAACAGGTGAACAAATGGCATATTTGGAAAACAATATTAACAATATTAATAATATAAATAATATTAGTAATATTAGTAATACTAATAATATTAGTAATTTTAAGAATAATTTTAAAAAAAATTTATCTTCATTATTTTTCTTAACAATTTTTTTTGTCCTGTTTTTAGCATTGATTAATTCTACATATGCTTATAATATAGGGGATAATGAAAGTTTAGATGATGGAATTAATAATGCTTTAAACAATACTGATACTGGTGTGTTAGAACTAAAAGAAAATGGAACATACGATGCTCAAAACATCCAGATACAAGCAAATAAAAATGTTACAATAAGGGGAAGTGGAAACGGTTCGGTTATAGATGGTTTAGATGCAAATAGGTTGTTTTATTTAAATAATAATTCAAGTTTATATCTATACAATCTTATTTTAACTGGTGGAAAACTAACTTCAGACAATGGTAATTTCATTTATAATAATGGGGGATATTTATATTTAGAAAATTGTACATTTTCTAATGGAGTTAGCCCGTATTCAACTTCATTACAAGGTGGCATTTATACAACAGATGTAAGTACAACTATCATTGAAAATTGTATATTTAAAAATTGTGATGGCTATATGGGAGTAGCAATAGCTAATTACGGAATTTTATCTATTAATAATTCTGTATTTAGAGATAATAAAGTTCGTTATGGCCTTATCCGTAATAGTGGGCAGATGAATTTAACTAATTCTATTTTTATTAACACTGATGGTAATACATATAGTGGAGGGTATGGTAGTGATGTTTGGTTAAGAGGAAATTCTACTTCTTACCTAACAAATATCACATTTTTAAACTCAAAACCTACTCATGGAGTTGTTAATGGATATACTGATTTTGTTGGAAATCTCATCATTGATAATTGTAGTTTCATTGGATCTTCTTCATGGGGTAGTTCAACTGGAGTTTATATTCAAGGAGGTAATGTTTCAATAAATAATACTCTATTTGATTCAAATTTGGGTAATGCTGCAGCTAGTGGTGGTGCAATATCAATAACTAAATCTCCAATAATAGTCAATATTAATAATTGTAATTTTACAAACAATACTTCAAAAGATGGTTCAGGAATTTATTCTTGGACTGATAATCAATGTATAATTTTCATAAATAACTGTATTTTTAATGGAAATATTGTTAATTCTGCATCATATGGTGGAGGAACAGTTTCTATTGGAGGTAAATCCAAATTTAATATTACAAATAGTACTTTTAAAAATAACAGAGGTATTTATGGAGGAGCTATCTTTATAGCTCAAAAAGACATAATTGCTACTTTAGTTAATTGTAATATAATAAACAATAGTGCAACACAAGGAAGTGGAATTTATCAAAAAGATGGTAATCTAACAGTATTATATTCTATTTTTTTAAATAATACTAACAATGAAACTACTAAAACTATCTATAAATATTATTCTAGTAATAGCTATATGAACCTTGATTATAATTATTGGGGTGAAAATAATTTATCAATTGATGATATTGATGGGATGATGTTAGGTCGTGAAGATTTTGTTATTGTTAATTATTATATAAACTCTATAAATTTAGAATTATTATCTAATCAGGGATTATATATTGATGATATTTTAAAAATTAAATATAATTTTACTATTTCAGATGAAAATGGTCCTGTTGATATTAATTCTTTAAATAATTTTATTGGAAATATTAAAGTAGGAAACCAAAATATAGAAATAAATAATCTCACTGGGGAAATAAATCTTCCAATAAGTGAAATAAATAATTTATATTCCTTGATATTTAGTGGATATGAAGTAGATAATTTAGAATATACTGCACTTCCAAAAGCTGGAAATATAACATTAGAAAACATTTCTGGAATTATTGGAGACACAATTATTATAAATGTGACTTTAAAAGATTATAATGGTAATTTATTAGCTAATAAAGAAATTGAATTTTACATTGATAATATTTTAATCGGAAAAATCAATACTACTCAAAATGGAATAGCCAGTATTAGCTACTTATTAACAAAATTAGGAAAACTAAATTTAACAGCTAAATATTCTGGAGATGATTATATTACCTCTGATGTGATAGTTGATTTAATAGTTTCTGAAATTCCTGATACTGAATCTCCTAAAGTTTCAATAAATAAACAAAATGGAACCTATTTTAATAATGTTCAACTATTACTAAATATAAGTGAAAATGGAACTATTTATTACACACTTGATGGTAGTAACCCTACTAATAATAGTAATATATATAATGGCCCAATTATTTTAAATTCTTCAGCTATTATTAAATATATTGGATATGATTTAGCTAAAAACCCTTCAAATATTTATACTAATAAGTATACTGTTCAAAAAAGTGCAATTTCTACTCAAGCTAGTGTTAAATCTGGAACATATAAATCTGACATTAAAGTAACTATTCCAAGTGTTTCTGGAACTACAATTTACTACAAAATTGGCAGTGGTGTATATAAGAAATACAATGGTCCAATTACTATAAAATCTAGTAGTACTTTAAGTTATTACTATAAAGATATTGTAGGTATTAAATCTAAAGTTAATTCAATGAAATATACTATTGATAAAACAAGTCCAAAAGTCTTAGATAAAAATACTAAGTCTTATAAAAAGGTTAAAGCTAAAAAACAAACATTAAAAATCAAATTTTCAGAAAATGTCAAAATAAGCTCTAAAAATCTTAAAAAGATCCTTGTTAAAACCAGTAAAGGCAAAAAAGTTTCAGTTAAATTCGCAGTTAAAAACAATTACTTATACATGAAAATACCAAAAGTAACTAAAAAGACCAAATACTACTTAATTATCCCTAAAAACATTGTAAGTGATAAATTAGGTAATTTATTAAAGTCAAAAACAACTTTAAGATATATTAGTCTATAAAACAAATCAAAAAAAAAACATTTTTAGTTAGAAGATAAAAAACATTTTTTATTAAAAAGGAAATTTACTATCTCCTTTTTTTATTTTTTAATGTATTAAATTATATTTTTTCATTTTTTTAATTTATAATCTATCTTTTGATTCTTTTTTATAAAATTTTTAAATAACTTTAAATAACTTTTATAAAACTTTTATAATTAATTTTATGAGTTATAACTACTTTTGACGGGTTTTTTTAATATGGGAGTTTAATGATTATTTTATATCTATTTAAGAAGTTATTAATTATATTTTTTGTATTAATACTGATTCTTAGAATTTTTTTTGTTTATTATTGATTTTTTTGCAATGTTTTTTGTTGGTGAAACATTTATATATTTCTTTTGTATATATTTATTGATATGAAAGGATATTATAGTCGTTATTATTTTTTTATTTTTTAATTTTTTATAATATCTATTCTTAATATTATATCATATGGAGGTAGATATGTTTTCATCATTTTGTAAAAAAGGCTCATTTAATAAAGGATTTAGGTTTTTATTATTATTTTCATTTTTATTTTGTGTTTTTTTATCTCTAAGTAGTGTTTGTGCTGTTTATATAGGTGATGAAACTCAATATAATAGTTCAAGCGATATTCAAAGTATCATTGATAATACAAATGATAATGATACCGTAGAGTTCGTTGGAACTGAATATAATAATTTGTCCTTAAAAGTCGATAAGAATCTTAATATCATTTCAAATGTTGGAACTAAATTTATTGGTTCTAATAATATAACTGCTTTTACGATTGGTTCTAATGTTTCTAGTATTAATATCACTGGTTTTACATTTATAAACTATAAATCTGCTGTTTACTTAAATTCTTGTTCTGATGTTAATTTAAATGGTCTTTTAATTGAAAATTGTGATAAGGGAATAGTTTTAGATAATTCAAATAATGTGTTTATTAGTGATACAATAATTAATGGTGGTAATCAGGGAATTTTGATTAATAGTTCTACTAATTCAGATTTAAAATATCTTAACATTATTAATTCTAGTGGTAATGGTATTTTAATCGTTGATTCGAATGGAACTAATATTGAAAGTTCTATTATTAAAGGATGCGGTCAAAACTCTTCAAATAGTGGTAATTATGGGATTTACATTAAGAATGTGATTTCTTTATTTATTGAAGGTTGTAATATTACTGAAAATCGGAACGGAATTGGTTTAGATTCTGTTAAAAATTTGTCAATATCTGAGTCCCATATTTTTCTAAATGGTGCTCCAACATATAGAAATTATGGTGGTGTAACCTATTTTGAATTTAGCGATGGTGTTGGTTTGAATTTCCTATCTGGTATTTGTGATAATATTTTAATATATAAAAATACCTTTGAAAATGTATCAGTTAGTATTAGCTTTAATACATGGATTTCAAATTTAACCATGGTTGAAAACCTAATTTTTAGTGTTATAGAATCAATTCCAGAAAAAGTAGTTTGGAATACAAGTACTAATCTTGTTTCTAATAATATAATTACTAGTGGACTTGGTGGTCCTCATAATGGGGGAGCAGTATTTCAAGCAAATTTAGTTCGAGGTTTTTGTTGTGGTATTGATTATATTGCAATGCATATCAAGCTTATTAGAACTGGTGTTTCTACTTATACTGCTTATGTTATTAGTGATGCTAATGGTGAAGTTTCAAATAATGTTCCTATTTATACAGATAATGGTACAATTGCAACCAATATTCCAGATGGAATCATGACTTTTACTATAGGTTCTAAAATTTTCCATGTTCCTCTTGTTAATGGTGTTGCTACTTTAACTGTTGATTTTTCAGATTTAACTGGTGATGTTTCTGTTGATTATTATGGTTTTGGTTCTGTTATAAATTGGGATAGGGAATTTGAATATATGGCTCCTATTTTTGATAAGGAATATGAAATTTCAGGATTTGGTGTAATACCTGTTTTTGAAGAATTTAATGGTTCTGATGATAATGGTACTGGAGATGGTTCAGGTAATAATGGAGGAGATGGAACTGGAGATGGATCTAATTCAGGGGATGGATCTAATTCTGGTAATGAAGGAGTAGATGGATTTGGCTTTACTCAATCTATGTTAAATCAAGCTCAATCAATTGCAAATTTCTTCTCTTCAAACTCTAATTCCCAAGATTCATCTAAAAGTTCTAATTCCCAAGATTCATCTAATTATCAATCTTCCTCTCAAAGTAACAATATATTTGGGGTTGGTGTAAGCCAAGAATCTTCATCAAGTTCTTCTTCTGGAGGTGCTGAAGGATCTGGAAAAGCTAGTGAAGTCATTGTTAAAGATTCTAGTGTAGATAAAATTATTCAAAATCCGATTAACTGGATAATTATAGCTATAATACTTTTTATGGCTATTTTGTTTGGATATATTAGACGAGGAAAAACTATTCAATAAAAAAATTTATATTTTTTATATATTTTATATTATTTTTTTTTAAAAAAAATCATGATATATTTTAGGAATAATCTTAAAATTACTTTTTTTAGCTTTAAAAGTATTTTTAAGATTATTTTTTATTATAATTTAATAAATTAAATATTTTAAAATCATATTTCTTAAAATTATATTTTTTAAAATTAAATATTTTAAAATTATATTTCTTAAAATTAAATATTTTAAAATTATAATTTGAATTTTAATTAATAATAGGCGAATAATTATGAAGGCGAATAATTATGAATATTAAGTCAATAAAATCAACAAATTTATCAAAAATATTGTTTTCAGTAGTTTTAATTTTATTTTTTGTTTCTGCATTAAATTTTGTTTCTGCAGATGAAAATTTAAATAATGAAACTGGTAATTCTTCAATAGCTACAGATAATTCTCTAGTTAATACAACAAACTATTCGGTTACCACAAAAAACTCTTCAGTTAGCTCCACAAATTCCTCGATTAGTACAGCTAGTTCTTCTGTAAATATTGGGGTTGATTCAAATATCACTCAATGGATTCTTAATTTAAATGTTTCAGGCTCACCAGTTATTAGTTCAGATGGTAATACAATTTATGTTTGTGAATATAATGGTAATGTATCTGCTTTTAACAAAGATGGTTCTCTTAAATGGAAATTTAATACTGGAAATAATATTCTAAACAGCCCTACTATTGGTGAAAGTGGAAATATTTATGTTATAAATAAAGTAAATATTTTATACTCAATTAATCCTAATGGGAGTTTAAACTGGAAATATTCTATTTTACCATTTGGAGATCAAAATTCTGGTTCTTCGCCTGTTCTAGATGAATATGAAAATATTTATTTCACTACAAAAAATGGTACTTTAGGCTCTGTTAATAAAGAAGGTGTTTTAAGATGGAGTATTCAAATTCATGGGTCTGTAAATCAGATGAGTGGATTTAATATAATATCACAACCATATACTCTTGGTACTCCTATTGTATCAAATGGCAGATTATATATAACAGATCTTCATGATTTAGATGCTGCTGACTTTTATCAAACTGGTATTGTGCTTATTTGTGTGAATACAAGTAATGGTAATATTTTATGGGAGAATAATTTTGATCAAAATGGTGCTTCAATTCAATACAATTCAATAGCAGTTGCTAGTGATGGTACTGTTTATATAACAACTTGTAGAAATTGGAATGAAGGTTTAGTTTATGGTAGAATGTTTAATGGGTATTTAAATGGATCTTATCCTTATAATATTTCCTGGGAATATTTTTATATAAATAACACTAGTTTATATGCATTTTCTCCTGAGGGGGATCTTCTATGGAAATGGGGAGATAATAGTACTGGTTTAAATGTTTTTGGTTCTCCAGCTATTAGCTCTAATGGAACTATTTATATAGTTTATCAGGATGCTTTATATGCAATTTATCAGGGTAATATTCTATGGAAATATAATCATAATGGTGTTTCTTCCTCATATGTTAGTCCAATTGTTGATGGAAATGGGGTGATTTATTTAAGTACTAATTCAGGACTTTTAGCTATTAATCCTAATGGTACTCTTAAATGGAAAAAAGTTACAAACACAGTTAAAAGCCCTATAATTATTGGTAATGATGGCACTATTTATTTTTCTGATGAAAGTCATTTATATGCTCTCAATAATGCAACTGCAAATTTTACTTATAATACTTCTAATTTAAATGTTAGTTTTACTGATAAAACTAATGGTAATAATTTTTATTATTATTGGGATTTTGGAGATGGAAATTTTTCATCTGAGAAAAATCCAACACATAAATACGGTATTGGTGGAAATTATACTGTTAGTTTAACTATTTCTACTGGTAGTCATATCAGTATTTTTACAACTATTATCCATGTTGAAGATAAGATAGCTCCTATTATTAGTCTTAATCATCAAAGTGGTAGCTATAATAATATTAGTATTAATGCAACATTAAATGAAGAAGGACTTATTTATTATACTATAGATGGTTTTAATCCTGTCATTGGAGTTAATTTGTGGAATAATTCTTTATTAATTAATAAAAACACTACTCTTCGTTTAATAGCTGTTGATTTATCTGGTAATCCTTCACCTATTTATACTTTTAAATATACTATAAAGAACAATACTAATAATTCTAATGGTACTAATAATAATTTAACAAATACAAGTAAAGCTGTTAAACCTAAAGCTATTATTCTTTCAGATTTAATAATTGTTTCTACTAAATTGAAAAATAGTATTGTTTATGTTAAAGTTAAAAATATAGGGACTGCTACTTCTTCTAATTGTAAATTATTAATTTATTATAATAAAAAATATTATAAAGTTGTTAATGTATCTAAAATAGCTAAAGGTCAAACTAAAATTGTTAAAGTTAAATTTTATAAGAGTTTAGCTAGTAAAACAAAGACTGCTCAGATTAATTATAAAAAATTGTCAAAAGAGTCTGATTATTATAATAATAAGGTTAAATTTAAAAGTTCTATAATTAAAAATTCGAATGTTGATCTTGTTATTACTTCTACTAAAACTAAAGGTTCTTATTGTTATATTAAAGTTAAAAATATTGGTAATTCTAGTTCTTCTAAAACTTCTTTAATTGTTTATTATGGTAAAAAATATAATTCTGTTAGTGTTTTTAAAATCGCTAAAGGCAAATCTAAATGGGTCAAAGTTAAATTTTTAAAGAGTTTAATATATAAAAAGAAATTTGCAAAGATTAATTATAATAAATTGTCAAAAGAGTCTAATTATAATAATAATATTGTTGAATTTAAAAATTCTATTACTCGTAATTCTTATAAGTCCGATTCATCAAATACAAATTCAATTACTGGTGCTGATCTTCTTGTTACTAGTATTATTAGGTTATATTTAGCTGATGAGCATCCAAATGACCCTAAATATTATAATAGTACTATTTATAATGTTACTGTTAAAAATATTGGAGGCAAAGCTGTTGGTGAATCTCAACTTAAAATGGCTCTTACTGATGAACATTATAAAATTATGGATATTCCTAGTCTGAAAGCTGGTGAAAGTGTATCTTTAATTCTCTTCTTCTTTAATGAGGATCATAGGGATGGGCATAATGATTGGGGTGTAGGTTTTACTAATACTACAACTGGTGAGCGTTTAACTAAATATGTTACATTGAATTATAATAAAAAAGCAAGTGAAGATAATTATAATAATAATTATTTCACTTTTAAAGATGACTATTATAAGTATCTACCAGATTTAAAGGTTACAGATATTAAAAGAAGCGATAATATTTATAGTGTAACGATTAAGAATATTGGTACTGCTGTTTCAAAAGCAAGTCAGCTTATAATATGGTATAATGATAATCATATTATGGAAGTTACAATTCCATCTATTGCTGTTGGTCAAAGTATTACAATTAAGATTAATTTCTTCACATACTCTACACACAGCTCACTTTACAAATATATATGGTTAAATTATAACAAAACAATAATTGAAAGTAATTACACAAACAATGCAGTTAAATTTAAAATATAAAAGTAATAATAGAAGAAACAGTAGAAAAAAGAATTTTTAGTTTTTTATTATCTTTTTTATTTTATTATTATTTCATATTTTATTTATTCTTTTTATTATTATTTCATATTTTATTTATTCTTTTTATTTTATTATTATTATTTTATATTTTATTTTTATTTATTTTATTAATATTTTATATTATTTTTTATTTTGTGACAATTAATTGCATATCAATAATCTTTTATAAATAAGTAAAATAATTTGTATTTTAGACTTATAAAATATATAAAATATTTTATAAATAATAAACTAGATTAGTTTATTAATTTTAATTTTTAATTTTCTAATATTTCCTATATTTCCTATATTTCTCCTATTTTTCATTTTTTTTCATTTTTACCCTGTTTAATGTTTCTTTATATTCTTATTATTCTTATTCTTATTCTTATTATATTGAATAGTATATATAATAAAATTAAATTTATAATGTATATATATTAATATGAATCATATAACCGTAACATTTATATCGTAGTGAAAACATATTCATATCATGGAATTATTAAAAAATATATTTTATCATTCTTCGGTTATGTTAAAAATCATATAATCGTATACTAATATTTTTAAGAATTTTATAATATTTTTTATTCGAATTATTTGTTTACTTAATTTATTTTTATTTTTTTATTAATAAAAAATTTTTTAAGGTTTATTTAATTGGAAGTGAATTAATATAAAAAATCTATAATTCATTTGTTAAGATTTATTTAGCTATTTATTTAGCTATTTATTTAGCTATTTTAAACCTTTAATGATTAGGTTTTTTGTATTTAGCTTTCATTTTTTAAATAAAAAATAAAAATTAAATATAAAGGAGAAAAATCAAATATGAAAACTAAAATTCTAATAGGATCAGCTTTGATGCTATTACTATTTGCATGTGCTTCTGGCTCTGTATTCGCATATGATGTTAATGACACAGCTACTGCACAAAGCACTATTTCAAATGCAACTAGTAATTCTGTAGTAAGTTTTGACCCTAATGGAAATTACAGTGGTTTCACTGTAAATGTACCTAGCACAGCTCAAAATCTTACTTTAAATGGTAATGGGGCTACAGTCTCTGGAGATGGAATTAATCACATATTTGTTATTAATAATGCAGTTGGATTTTCATTATACAACTTCAATATAATAGCTAATTCTCAAAATGGTATCAGGGGTAATAATACTGTTGGTTTCACTATGAGTAATTGTACTATTTCAGATGGTAGTGCTGGAGTAAATCTCTTTGGAGCATCTTCAGGTTTCACTATTGTTGGAAATACAATTACTAATATGACTGTTGGAAATGGTAATGGAATATCTTTAGTTCACCACTCTACATTAAGTAATTTAAGTTCTCTTTCACCATCTACTATAGCTAATAACACAATAAGTGATGTTAATTATGGTATGTTTATTGGAGGAAATTTCTTAGGAACTATTGATAATAATGATATTACAGATGCAAGTATTGCTGGAATTCAGTTTGCTGGTAAAATGGCTTCAACAAATGGTAAAGTAAATGTTACTATTAGTAATAACTTTATTAACTCAACAGGAATAGGTTTGGATCTTTTAACTCCTAATTTCCTTTACTTAAATTTAAATAGTAATGATGCAATTCAAGGAGATACTAGTTGTGTTGAGATAGGACCATTAGCTACCTTTAATCAATTATTAGTAAATAATAATGAATTTTTCGGTGACGAAGGTGATTTAGGAGATTTAGCTGATTCATCTGAAGAATGGGATAATAATTTTTTAAATGGAATAGAATATTCTTAATAAAGACATATTAAAAGTTTTTAAATAAATATGAATGGGTTTTAGTTTTAATACTATCTTCCATTCAATAATTTTTTTATTTTTTGCATTGATTTTTAATTTTTAATCTTTTTTTGTATAAAATTTTATTTGAAAATTTTGTTTTAGGTATGTGTTAATAGAAACATTTATATATAATTTTTTAAAAATATTGTTCTATGTGTATATAAGTACATATCGACTTTGAGTTTTTATACTCTTTTTATTTTTTCTTTTTTATTTCTTTTTTGAAAGGAGTTTTTTCCTTTTTATAAAATCTTTGGGGGCGATTTTTAGTGTATATACATGGAAAAATTAAAAAGGTTTATATATTACTTTTTTTATTTTTAATAAAGCATTTTTTTATGAAATGGAGGTAATGAATGAATAATATATTTAAAAAACTCATTTTTTTGAGTTTATTGATTACTGTAGTGCTGATTTCTTCTGGTTTTGTATCAGCAGAAGATACAAACACTACAGAATATAATTATACGGGTCCTGCTGATTCTCCAAGTCCAGGTTACAATGGTGTTAATGGAACTGGTCAATCTAATTATACTGGTCCTCAAACTAATAATACTAAATATAATGAAACTATTTCTTCTGATGTTCCTTCTGATTTATATATTGTCATTGGCTCTGATGGAACAATATATGGTGCAAAAGATAATAAAGTTTATGCTTTTTACGCAAATAACGGCTCTGTTAAATGGAATTACACATTAGATACTAATAATGCCTACTATCCGGCAATTGGAAATAATGAAACTATTTATGTATTTTCTAGCAATAAATTATATGCACTTCATTATAATGGAATAAATGTAACAGAAACATCATATTTAGTTGAAAATAATGCTAATGATATTGCGAAGGTTGTTCCAGTTATAGGTGCTGATGGAACTATATATCTTTATGAATATACTGAGTCAAGAGTAAACTATTTAATCGCTGTTCAACCTAATGGAACTCAATGGAGTATTCAACCGTCCATGGCTTATGCTCCACTTGCAATTGGCTCTAATGGTTATTTATATGTTGGAGGAATCTCTTCTTCTAAAAAAGGTTTATTTATTGTAGATCCTACTGATTATAATAATTATCGAAATATTTTAACTGATTATCGAATTTGGAGTATAACTGTTGCAAATGATGGAACTATATATGTTGTTGGTGATAATAGTAGCTCTTTTTATCTAATTGCTTTGTATCCAAATGAAACTGTAAAATGGATATCTGTTGAATTAAAGTCATTGGGTTATAGTCAGACTGCAACTGGTGGAGCTAATGGAGCTAATACTGGAAGAGTTATTAGTGTATCTAAAACTGGTTTGATTTATTTATCAAATTTCATCATTGATGCAACTAATGGTGATATTTTAAGTATTAATCCATATTCCACCACTCAAAATATTCCTATTGGTGCTGATGGTACTATTTATGTTGCTGGAGATAATAATGTTTCTGCTTTTACTAGTGCAGGGGTGCTTTTGTGGACTTATTTGGTTGATGGTGCTTATAATCCTGTGATTGGTGCTGATGGTACTTTGTATTTTACTGCTGGTAATCAACTGTATGCTATTGCTGATGATGTTGTTCCTCCGGTAGTTGATGTTGGTGGTGTTTCTGGTAGTTATTTTGATGATGTTGTTGTTAATGTAGGTATTGATGATGGTGTTGTTTATTATACTGTTGATGGTACTGATCCTAAAAATTCTACTACTCGTATTTTGCTTGTTGGTTCTAGTATAGTTGTTAATGAGTCTTGTGTTCTTAAGTTTATTGGTTATGATGCTGATGCTATTGGTGAAGGTCAATATTCTAATGTTACAACATTAAATTATGTGTTAAATAAGAATTTTGTAGCTGGTAATGCTTCTATTTCAACTGGTTCTTATTATAATGATTTAACTGTGACTTTACCTTCTGAAGATGGTCTTATCCTATATTATAAAGTTAATAATGGGGTTTATTCTGTTTACAGTGGTCCGATTAGTATTACTGGGTCTTCTACTTTAAGTTATTATTATGAAGATGCTAATGGTAATCATTCTAGTGTTAAATCTTATACTTATAATATTAATAAGAATTATGTTCCAGGAAACCCTTCTGTTACAGCGGGGTCTTACAATAAGAACTTAAAAATCTCTATTCCTAGCCAATCTGGTAAAACATTATACTATAAAATTGGTTCTGGTTCATACAAAGTTTATACTGGTTCAATAGCTATAACTTCAACTTCAACAATCAGTTATTACTTTAAAGATTCTCAAGGAAAAAATTCAAAAGTTAAAACAGTTAAATACACAATTGATAAAACAAGTCCAAAAGTCTTAGATAAAAATACTAAGTCTTATAAAAAGGTTAAAGCTAAAAAACAAACATTAAAAATCAAATTTTCAGAAAATGTCAAAATAAGCTCTAAAAATCTTAAAAAGATCCTTGTTAAAACCAGTAAAGGCAAAAAAGTTTCAGTTAAATTCGCAGTTAAAAACAATTACTTATACATGAAAATACCAAAAGTAACTAAAAAGACCAAATACTACTTAATTATCCCTAAAAACATTGTAAGTGATAAATTAGGTAATTTATTAAAGTCAAAAACAACTTTAAGATATATTAGTGTATAAAACAAATCAAAAAAAAATATTTTTCAGTCAAAAAGGAAATTTCACTTTTCCTTTTTTATTTTTTATTTTTTAATCTATTTTTTCTATTTTTTGTTTTTTAATCTATTTTTTATTTTCTTTTTAATTTATTAATTTATTAATCTATTTTTTCTATTTTTTGTTTTGAGATTAGTATATATGTTATTGTTGGGATTAAGATTATTATTAAAGTTAGAATAAAGTTTAATGTTTCATAATATAGGGGTATTATGAAAATTAATATAAAAAATAAAAATAATATGCTTCCAATTTTTTCTAATTTTTTAAATGAATTATTGAATGAAATACCTAATAATAGATAAACATTGATTAATCCTACATAGAGCAATATAGATAATTTTATATTGGATTCTAAATCAAAATAAGTATGAATGAAATAATAAAATATTAAAACTACTATAAATAATAATAGCAGATTTTTAATATGGATTTTAAATCGATGTTTCATGAATTAATCTTTTTTTTCCTTTTATTATACATATTTTTATTTAAAAAAATATTTGAAGAAAGAGTTTTAAAGTTTTTTTTCTCTTGGGGGAGAATATGACTTTTGGACCCTTCCTTCAATGTATTATAAACTACATTTTTTTATTAAAAATGTAGGATAATATGTTTATAATATTACTTTTTGTTTTTATTTATATTTTTGCATTGATTTTTAATTAGCATTCTAATTTTTATATTTTTAGATAATTATTGTTATAATATGGCAATTTTAACCTTTATCCTAGTTTTTATATTTATTTTCTTTTATTTCTTAAATTTGATTTTATCTTAATTTATGAAGTATTTTATCCTATTTTTTTTATTTTTTATCTTATAATATTATTTTTTATCTAATTTTCTTTTAATATGGATTATTTTTCTTAAATTCTAAGATTTCTCTTTTAAAATATTATATCATGTTTATTACAAACATTATTATTTAATTAAATTAATTTCGCCATGATTTTCATGTTTTTGTGTATTATTATATATTTTTTATTATACTAACATAGAAAAATATATAATAATAAACAATTAAATAATATTAATAATAATAATAATATTTTTAAAACGGTTTTTTAATTGAATTTTAAACATCAAAAGATAAATATTGTATAAACAACACTTAAAAAAATATTTGGGGGCTTTTTTATTAAAAAAAATGATAGAAGTAGCATCAATCCTTTTACAGGAAAAAAACATTTTGATATTTTAGATGATGATAAGTTTTTAAATAATTGTCATAATGAATATTATAAAATTATTAATCAACATGAATTGTTAGATGAAGATGAAGAGGGTAAACTAGTATCAAAAGTTTCTTTAAATTTGATTAATGCAGTTGAAAACCATTTATCAGAAATTAACCGATCGGATTATACAAATAATTATTATGATTGGGAATTTCATTTAGTTTCAGATAATACAGTAAATGCATTTGCTATTCCTGGAGGGAAAATTTTAATATATTCTGGAATTTTATCAATTGCTAATAATGAGGAATCATTAGCATTTATTTTAGGTCATGAAATTGCACATGCATTACTTGATCATTCTAGATCTCAAGTAAGTGCACAAACTGCTAAAAATACTGCAACTACTGCTGCAAGATTAGGTGGTATTGGGCTTGGTTTGTTAGGTTTTGGTGATGTTGGGTCTGTTGTAGTAAATGCTACAAATGTAGCTGATATTGGATCTGAATATTTTTTAATGAAACCATGGGGTAGAAGTCATGAAATGGAAGCAGATAAATTAGGAATGATGATAGTTAAATGGGCAGGATATGATATTAGTGAAATACCTAATTTTTGGCAGAGAATGAGTCAGAATAATTCAAATAAATATGATTTTTTTTCAACCCATCCTTCGGATAATAAAAGAATTGATCAAATGAATAAATTAGTTATAGAACTTTCTAATCAAGAGATTTCTAATGATTTTCCAGTTTTATCAGAAAATAATCCTCAAAAAGATCCAAGTTTTGCTTCTGATTTACCAAAAATCCCTAATCCAAAAATTTCTAATAAAATTCCAGGTTTTGCATCAATATCTAAAAATAATGTGCAAGATCTGAATTTGAAATCAAAAAATTTAATTCATGATGAGCCTGTTATTAATGATGGTCCTAATTTTTGTGTAAAATGTGGAAATTCTTTATCTCCTAATGATAATTTTTGCAGAAAATGTGGAATCAAAATTAAAAGATAATTTTTTAGAGGGATTGAAAATGGATAAAAAAAGAGTAATATTATTATTAGTATTATTTACAGCTATTGCAGGATTTACATTAGGTAATGTTTCAGCTGTAAATGCTAAGATAGTAAATAAAAAAGTAACTATTGATGATTATGAAATTGATTATTTTTATTCTAAATATATAGGAATAAATAAAGGAAAAACTTATAAAAATGGTGCGGTTTCTGGTAGAAATCCTATGAATAATAGGATTCAAAAAGCTCCTGTTTATGCTCATAAAACTAAAATAGCTGCTAAAAAAGGAGTTAGAATAAATAAAGTTATTGTAAGTTCAATTGGTTATCCTAGTGGGAAAACTTATAGAAGTACTTATTATTTCAGTAAGAGTAAAGTTTTAGCTCCTGGAAAATATAAAGGATTTTGGAAGTATACAATTTATTTCCAAGTTAAAAAATAATTATTATTTTTCATTCAAAATTCTTTTTTATCTTATTTTTAGTTTTTATTATTATTTTTATTTAATTTATTATCTTTATCATTTTTTGTATTTATACTTTTATTTTTGGCTTTGTTATAAAGTCTTATATATGTCTTTTAAGCATATTTATCCTTGTTTCATGAAAATAATCTTTATTGTATTACTATCATCTGTTTTTTAAGGTTTTAAGTAATACTTTTTAATATTAATGATTTTAAAGTATTACTATTTAATTTAAAAACACTTGTTTAGTATTATTAAAAATATATTTTTTATTGTAGGTTTTACAACATTAAAATTTGGTATGATTTTTCTTTATTTAATATGGGTATTAATAATTTTTATCTTAGCATTTTTTGATGTTATTTCATATTTTTAATAAGAAAGATAATTATGGATTAATCAGATAAGTTAATAAATTAATGTTTATATAATTTAGTTATTTAAGTCAGTGTTTTTTTTTATAAAATATTTGTGTGTTAGTATGAGTGGGTTTTTTTTTAAAATAATATTTAGTTGCATTATTTATTGTATTTTTGCTGTGCCTTATTTGGTTTGTTGGGAATCTTTTGGAAGGTTTATTGATAAAATTTTTAGTTTTCCTTATATGCGTGAGGGATGTGATTATAATATTAAAAATTATGAATGTTTGACTTATGAGGGATTTATTGTTAATTTGCTTTATGTAATGGTTGCATTGAGTTTATCTTTTTTAATAGGTTTTGAATTTAATTTAATTATTGTGGCAGTATGTTTTACTATGTTGTTTCCTGCAATTTTGCTTTTTTTAAGGATTCATACATTTAGTGATGATAATATTTTGCCTGAAACTGAAACTGGGTATGCTCCATTTGGGACTTGGTTTTTATCTATGTTTGCTTCTACTGGGCTTTATATGATTTTTCCAGCGTTTTTTGGCAGTTCTGAGCCTTTGTATTTTTTCGTGACTGTTTTGATTCTTGGTTTATCTGCTACATTGGTTCCTATATTTCCTGATTATATTAACAAATTGTTACCATTTGAGATTAGAACTGAAAAAGGAGTTAAACTTTTAATAGTAATTACTTTTATTCTTTGGCTTAGTTTGTGGATATTTGTAATTGGTTATTACATTAGTACTGGTGCTTCTCCTTCTGAGCTTATGCCGGCAAGATTTGGAGGTAGCTAATATTTTAATATTAATATTTATGGATGAAATTATAGTAAAATAAATTAAAATGTAGGTTAATATGAATCTAAAAAATAAAAGTTTAATGTATATTTTTATTCCATATTTATAAACAGAAGAAATTTTCATGATTATTTAAAAGAAAAAGTTTTATAAAATTAAGATTTATGGGAGGTTTGTTTATGGATAATAATTCTTTAAAAATTATAGTAATTGGTCTTATTGTATTGTTTTTAGCTATTATGGTTAAAAATTTGTTTTTACCTAGAGGAGCTATTTCAGCTCTTTTAAGTGTAATAATAGCTGTGATTGTTGGATTGTTTATTGTTAAAAAAATAAAAAAGACAAAAGGATAAAATAATGATAAAATGTTTTATTGTGATAGATTATAAATGATATATTCTGATGGTTATCTTATATTAAAATCTGAAAATAATGATAACAGAATTCTTTTAATTGATCTTGAAACAAGTATTGTAAGAGATATAATTACTTCTTCAAATATTACAGGAAAACCCTGCTACCACAACGATTCATCAGATGCCTTTATAAACAGTGGTAATGAATTAGTTAATAATGGAAATACTCAACAAAACCTCAATGATGTCTTTAATATGGATAGTAGTACTGTAAATGGATTTGATAAATGGTTTAATGGGTTTACTAAAAATTTAGGAACTGATGAAGGTTTCGCAAGATTTGCAGAAGATTTAATGAGATCTGGTTTAATAACTATAGCTATGATAGCATTAATAGTGGCAACTGGACCTGTAGGAATAATAGTTGCGGCTTCTGATATAGGAATAGGTGTTTTAATTGTATACATACTAATGGATGCTTTGATGAAGCTACAACATCTAAAAATTGGGTAATGGCTGGAAATTCTATTGGATTGAGCCTTATTCCTGGTTTTGGAGGTATTGGTAAATTAAGTTCAGTTGGTGTTAAATTTGGTATAAAAACTGCTTCTAAAGGAGTTATGTATGAATCTTCAGATTTAATACTCAAAAATGTAATTGGAGATAGTTTGACTTCAATATCATCAAAATTTGGAAATAATGTTTTAGAGAATATAGCTTCGGATGTATTTTGGAATGGAATAATTTTTAGGGGTTAACATGAGTATTAAAAAATTTAATATTTTATATCTTTTTGTTTCAATTTTAATAATAATTGCAATAAGATTTTTGTTTAAAATAAATAATTATATTTTATTTTTTAATTTGTGTTTATTTTTGATTTTTTTATTTTTATTTATTAAAATTTTTAGAAATAATTTCAAAAAAATAGAATTAATAAGTACAAAGTTATTTGGAGCGTGGATATTATTTTCTGCAGTTTCGGCTATTATTTATCCACAAATATTATTGTATTTTATAGGCTGTTTTATTATATTATATACTTATAAAATTATTTTTAATTCAGAATCTTATAAAAGTTTTGGCAGGAAGATTCAAAATATTCCTATGTATTTATCTTTGATAATGATTTTAATTACAGGTTTTTATGGTGATATTTCTAATATACTCTTTATTTTTATTGGAATATTGATTTTAATATATGTTTATAAAAAAGATAAAAAAAATAAAACTTTAATAAAATAATCTGCTGAAAATAAATTAAATTATAAATAAGATTTATAGAAATTAAAAGCTATTCATGAAATAAATAAAAAAGTAGGTCCCTAATGTGATTAAAGAAAATAAAAATTTAATGTATATTTTTGTTTGTATTTTAGTATTAGGTATTGTTTATTTCTTTTTAAGAATAAATGATATTTACTTCTATTTTAACCTAATATGTTATTTTATATTTTTATATTTTTATATTTCAATATTCAGGTCAAATTTTCTTAAATTGGATCTTTATGATCAACAATTTCATGCAGTATGGATTTTATTTTTAACAATAGGGCTTTTTATTAATCTTAAAAGTTTAGGGTTAATATTAGTGGGTTCTTTAATTGGATTGCTTACTAGTAAAATTATTTTCAACCCAGAAACATATGAAAGTTTTGGCAAAAAAATAAAAAATATTCCATTGTATATATCAGTACTAATGCTATTTATAGGTTATATTTCAGGAAATTTATTAAATTGGTTTTTATTAGTGATACAAATTTCATTCTTTATTATAATATATAATAAAAGTGAATAAGTAATTAAAATTTAAATAAATTGGTGGATTAATGAATTTAAAAAATAAAAAGATAATTTATATATTTATTCTAATATTAATCATTTTCACTCTTTATTTATTAAATATAAATAGTTTTTATATTTATTTTAATTTAGCGGTGTATTGGGTATTTTTATATTTTTTAGTTGTTATTTATAAGTCTAAATTTGGCACATTCCATTCATCAAGTGAAGACAGATTAGTAGGTATGTGGGGTTTATTTTTAGGACTATGTATGTTATTGCCTAATTCAGTGATTACATTGATTGGATCTTTTATAGTTTTATATATTATGAAAATAATATTCTGTTCTGATTTTTTTACAAAATTTGAACAAAAATTATGGGAAATACCTATTTGGATCTCATTTATAATGTTAATAGTGAGTATGTTTTCTATAGAAAATATTTTTGGATACTTTATTGAATTAGTTTTATTAGGCATCCAGATTTTGTTTTTAGTTCATGTTTATAAAAAAAGAAATGATTTATATGCTTCTTTAAATGAAGAAGTTTTAGAAAATTAAATTATGGGAGGTTTATTTATGGATAATAATTCTTTAAAAATTGTAGTAATTGGTCTTATTGTATTGTTTTTAGCTATTATGGTTAAAAATTTGTTCTTACCTAGAGGAGATATTTCAGCTCTTTTAAGTGTAATAATAGCTGTGATTGTTGGATTGTTTATTGTTAAAAAAATAAAAAAGACAAAAGGTTAAATAAATTTAGTATTGAATATATATTTTAAGGTTATAATTATGGATATTAAGAAAGATTTTAAATGGGTTTATTTAGCTATTTCTGTGATTTTTATAGTTTTAGCTTATTTTGTTTTTAGAATTGATAATTCTTATTATTATTTCAATTTAATTTGTTTTTTAATATTTTTATATTTATTTATAATTACATATAAACCAATTTTCTTCAATTTACCATATGAAACTAGTCAATTAGGAGGTATTTTATTAATAATGTCTGGGGCATGTGCTTTAGTTGGAGTTAAAAATTTTGAGGTTTTTTATATTGGTTTATTAATTGGTATGTTAAGTATTAATATAATTTTTGAAAAAAATGGTTATAGTGGTTTTGGTAGAAAAATAGAACTTTTACCCAATTTAATTTCAATATTCATGTTTATAATAGCATTTTTTTCTGGAAATATCCTTAATTTGGGTTTACTTTTAATACAAATTATCATTTTAATATATGTTTATAGAAAAAGAAAAATGTAGGTTAATATGAATCTAAAAAATAAAAAGGTAATTTATATATTTATTCCGATATTAATCATTTTTAATAGTTCTTTAAAAATTATAGTAATTGGTCTTATTGTATTGTTTTTAGCTATTATGGTTAAAAATTTGTTTTTACCTAGAGGAGGTATTTCAGCTCTTTTAAGTATAATAATAGCTGTGATTGTTGGATTGTTTATTGTTAAAAAAATAAAAAAGATAAAAGGATAAATAAATTTAATAAATTAATAATTAGGGTTATAATTATGGATATTAAGAAAGATTTTAAATTGTTATATATAATTATTTCTGTGTTTTTTTTGACTATTTCTTATTTTGTTTTTAGAATGAGTAATTTTTATTTTTATTTTAACTCAGTTTGTTTATTAATATTTATATATTATTATATATTGATTTATGTGCCAAATTTCACACTTTTAGGATATGATGCACGTTTTCATATATTTTTAGCATTGTTTTCTATAGGAGGTTTATTTGTTTTTCCAGGATATCTGTTTTTGTATTATATCAATTTAGTTGTTTTTTGTTTAATTAGTGAAATAATTTTTGATCCTAAATTTTATAAGGTGTTTGGAGAAAGAATAAAAAATGTTCCTGTCACAATTACATTAGTTATGTTTCCAATAAATTTGGTCTTAGGTGACTTATTTGCTTTAATTTTCCTTTTTGGTGAAATTGTATTTTTAATATATCTGTATAACAAGAGAAAAAATATGAAAGTATATAATCCATTTCTTGAAGAGTAATATTTTTTTTAATATAGAAAATAGTAATTTTATTTTACTTTTATTAAAAAGAAATCTTTATATTCTTTTAAATAATAAGTTTTATAAAATTAAGTTAATTGGAGGTTTATTTATGGATAATAATTCTTTAAAAATTGTAGTAATTGGTCTTATTGTATTGTTTTTAGCTATTATGGTTAAAAATTTGTTCTTACCTAGAGGAGATATTTCAGCTCTTTTAAGTGTAATAATAGCTGTGATTGTTGGATTGTTTATTGTTAAAAAAATAAAAAAGACAAAAGGTTAAATAAATTTAGTATTGAATATATATTTTAAGGTTATAATTATGGATATTAAGAAAGATTTTAAATGGGTTTATTTAGCTATTTCTGTGATTTTTATAGTTTTAGCTTATTTTGTTTTTAAAATTGATAATTCTTATTTTTATTTCAATTTAATTTGTTTTTTAATATTTTTATATTATTATATAACTTTTTATATGCCATTTTTTAAAAGATATGGTAATATGGAAAGAACAGATTTGGCTTTACTTTTATGTTCATCATCAGGTTTATTTATTTTTCCAGGTCATTTTGAAGTATTTTCTATTGGTTTAATTGTGACTGTATTAATTAGTAAAATAATCTTCGAACCTAAATTTTATGAATTTTTTGGAGAAAGAATAAGAGGATTACCTATTGCTATTTCATTATTAATGTTCTTTGTTGGATTTATTGTTGGAAATCTATATAATTTACCTGTTCTTTTAATATATGTTTTATTTTTAATTTATGTGTACAATAAAAAAAATAGTATGAAAAGTTATAGTCCTTTTCTTGAAGAGTAATATTTTTTTAAATATAATTACATTAACAAATTTTTGTG
Source organism: uncultured Methanobrevibacter sp. (assembly GCF_937881195.1). Taxonomy (GTDB): domain Archaea; phylum Methanobacteriota; class Methanobacteria; order Methanobacteriales; family Methanobacteriaceae; genus Methanobinarius. The sequence goes on from NZ_CALGFC010000025.1 coordinate 144,636, forward strand.
GTTGTTATGGATAATAAAAGTTTAATTTTAATAATTGTTGGTTTGGGAGCATGTTTATTAGCTACTGGTTTTATGTATGATTATTTTTTTGTTTCTAATACTGTGTTTATGAAAAATCAAACATTTGAAGATATTAATGTTAGTGTTCCTTCTGAATCTATATTTTTTAAAAATCCGAATTCTGATATGTATTCAAGTGGAGGAGCTTATGGTGTGTGGGTGATTCCATTTAATCTGAATAATTCTACTTATTCTAGTGTGGATGATTTTCAGAATGAATTCATTAAAGAAGACATGTCTCAGGTAAATATTTCTAATCTTAATGCTAATGCAAAAGCTTTTGTTTTAAATAATAGTAAAAATGATGTTGCAATTATTGTTGTTAATAATGAAAGTAATATGGCGGTTATTGTTAGAACAACTAATGGTCTAGATTTAGCTGTTAAAATGGCAAATAGTGTTATATTTCCTAATTAGTTAACTTTTTTTATATTTATTTTTTAATCTCTTTTTTTAATAGACTTATTGTTATATTATTAACCTTTTCAGTTGATTTATTTATATGATGAATTGTATTTCTTAATAGGTGCTATTTACTATTTATATTATTTTAGATATTTGTATCATTTTTATTATTTTATTTTTATTGTCTATGATTTTCATTAAGGATTCCCTTTATTTCAATAAAATTTATTAATAGTTATAAATATACTATTAATGGTTATCATTAAATTATTGAAGTGATTTATATGAGCTTTGAAGACGAAATAAAGGAATTTGTAAAGGATATATCTGGGAAATTAGAACATATAGATTCTGAAGAAACAACAAAGATTGCATTGATTCTTCCACTATTGAGGGAAATGGGTTATGATACAACAAACTCAATGGAAGTTAAAGCAGAATATACTGCAGATATTGGCTCTAAAAAAGGCGAGAAAATAGATATAGCTATTTTAGTTAACGGTTCTGAGGAGATATTAATTGAGTGTAAATCAGCAAATCAAAAGTTAGATTTAAGCCATATTTCTCAATTATATAGGTATTATAATATAACACATGCTCATCTAGGAATTTTAACCAATGGTTTAACCTATTACTTTTTCACAGACTCAAAAGATAAGGGAAAAATGGATGATAAACCATTTTTAGAAATCGATTTAACAGATTTGAGTGGAAAAGATATTCAAGAATTAGAAAAATTCACAAAAGAAAAATACAATATAGGTAATATACGAGCTAGAGTAGATACACTAAAATATAGTACTGAAATTAAAAAGTGTATTAATAATGAGATAGAAGCTCCTTCTGAAGATTTTATTAAGGTAATAGCTAAACAAGTTTTTGATGGTGTATTAACAAAAAAGAATAGGGATATGTTTAAAAAGATCATACAAAACACTTTTAAAGAGCTAATCAATGAAAAAGTTGAAAAAAGATTAGCTGATGCAATAAAAAATCCTGAAAATGAAGAACTTGAAGAACTTGAAACTCCTGAAATAGTAACAACCGATGAAGAACTAGAAGGATATCATATAATAAAAGCTATATTAAGTGAAATAATAGACACTGATAGGGTAGCTATAAGAGATCGTAAAAATTATTGTGGTGTACTTTTAGACAATAATCAATATTATCCAATTTGCAGACTTCACTTTAATAATAAGGATAATTTGCATGTCTCTCTTTTTGATAAGTTTGAAACCGCAGATAATGGGCGTAAAATAGCTGATAAAGTGAAATTAGCTAATGTATCTGATATTTATAAACATAGAAGCAATATAAGAAATACAGTTATAGAATATGATAGGTTGAAAAATAAAAAGTGTTAGAGTTATTTTTCTTGATTTAAATTATAAAGATATTTATAGATTAATAAAAAAAGAGTTTTTGAGTATATAAATTAACTGAAAAATTATTTAATCCTCATGCTAAAAAATCAAGAATTTATCAATTAACACTAAAAGGTAAAGAATTATTGAAAATATTAAATTTTAAATAAAATTATATCATTGATACTATTCCTATATGTATAATTACTAAATTAATTCTTATAATTCTCCTAAGTTATCTATATTTAAAGTAGTAAAACTATAAGAACTCTCTGTGCTATTAAGATTCTTAAAGTAAAGGCCTATTAAATAGATAGTAGTTCTTATTCTTTCTTTTATTTTCTCATATTAAATTGTTATTTATTTTCATTATTTTCATTGTTTAATTTTTGAAAGAAAACTTTTTATCTTCAATTTTATGAGTTATAGCTACTTTGGGTGGTTTTTGTTTTGACATTAAAGTTTCTTCCTTAATTATATTTATTTATTGGGAGGTTGTTAATAATGGTTTTTGAAATTTTAGTGGGTTTTTTCTGTATTTTTTCTGTATTATAAAAATTAATATAGAAAATTATAATAATAAAAAATACCTATAATTGTATAGAATAATTATTAATAATCTTATTTTAATATTATAATTCAAACTTGATATTTAATAAATTATTTTATGGATTTTGATAGATATGGATCTGGTTAATATTAGTTATAAAATGGATAATCAATTTGATGAAGGGGAATGCTTAAATTTTTTAAAAAATTCAGGTTTTGAAAGTATTGATTTGACAAATAAGTATCAAAAATTTAGATTTAAAAATATTGGTTTAACTGTAACTTTTTATGATTCTAGTATTCATGTTCAAGGAAAATTGAACTCTGAATCTGAAATTTTTCTAAAGAATCTTTATCAGTCTAAGGCTTTATATTTGGACAAAAAGAATCAATCACAATTTGAATCATTATTTGGCCATACACATAATTCTATTGTATGTACTGAATGTAATAAAGACTCTATTTTTGAAATCAATGGAAAAATTAAGGAAAATGAACTTTCTTTCATTTTAGATTGTGGTCATAATCTTAAAAGAAATTTTGCATTTTGCATGGTGAATTCAAGAATTTTACCTGACATTAGTGTTCTTTTTGGAGGAATTTTATCTAAGTGCATTGAATATGGTCATTTTAACAATTTTGAAATTGTTATACCTACTTTTATTTTAGATGTTGTTGATGCATTACATAAAGGTAAGAAAAAAAAGGGAGTTAGCAGTGAAATTGATAGATTAAGAGATTTAGAACGTCAAAACAAAATATCTATTTTTAATTGTCCATATGCTAATCCTATTAAAGATGAAGGAACTCTTGATGCTGAAGAAGATTTAATAATTATAAAAATCGCTAATCTCACAAATTCTGTGATTTTCACGGGAGATAGAATTATGAAAACTCGAGCTGTGCTTAAACATAGACCTACAATATTTTTAGATCCTAATTTATCAAGTGATCTGAAAAACATGATTAAATAATTTTTAATGTATTATTTTTTAAAATTTCACTGTTATACTTTTTTACAAAAAATATTTTATCAAATTAATCTATAAAAATGAAAAGAAGTTTTAGAGTTATAGTGGAGTTTATTTAATATGGAAAAAATTAGAGAACATTTGAAAAATATTCGAAGAATACATATTGCAATACTTTTAACTCTTTTTGGAATATTAATTGCTATTATAGTTTGTTATTTTTTAGCTACATTCCCTCCATATTCTAAAATCCCTAGTGATAATGATTTTATCATTATAAAACCTTATTTAGAACCAGGATCTGCAATTGCACTTTTTGTCGGCTTATTAGCATTCATAGGAGCTATTTTTATAAATTTTTATACTACCGAGAATAATAAAGAAAATATATTGATGCAATTGGAGCATGATAAAGATTTATTTCTTAGACCTAAAAATGAAGAAATTACACTTGATTTAATAGAAAAAATTAGTATTACTTATGAAAATTTTGAAAAAGAAAAATTTTTCAAGCCTCATTATGGAAATGATTTTGATAAAAATTATGAACCTAAAATAGATTATACACTTGAGGATTTGATTAAAAGATTTGTATTTTTTGAAAAAAATTATGATATCTATTCTGATTTTTATATGTGTTTTATTTGGGTATTTGGGCATTCAGTATCAGAAGAGTTTTTAAAACTTATCCGATATCCCAAAAAATTTGTTAATTTAAACCATATTTTAAAAATAATTATTAAGAGATGGCATGAAAATTTCAAAAAAACTAAACTATATGAAATACATAATTTCAAACTACTAAATACTAATATTCAAGAAAATGAGTTTAAAGTACCTTATTTTATCATATTTCATGATAAAATAGATAATGTAAATTTAAAAACTGCTTATAGATTATTATTTAGAGATTTAATGATTATTTTTATCATTCTTCAAAGTGAACAATTAAGAATTTTATTTGATGAATTTGATTCTATAGGTGAAAAAGATATATCTGATTTATTTATTAATGATAATGCAGGTTTCCTTGAAATTAATAAGTCTATTTTTCCTAAAGAGCTTGAAAAAAATACAGAATTTTTCAATTCAAAACAACATCAAGATATAGCTCTAAAAGAGTTAACAGACAAATTCATAGTTAAATCCATTAATACTATAAAAGAATATCTTGAAAAAACTACAAAAGAATTGAAAAAATAAACTCAAATTATCAATTATTGAAAACGGACTTGGGGGGATTTGAACCCTTGATCTTAAGATTAGCATTCTCAATGAGTTTTTATCATGATTTTAAGGTTTTTTATTTATTTTTGGATTATTTTAAGATGTTTTGATGATTTGTTTTGTAACTCTGTATACTCAGATTAGCTTTCTCAATTAGTTTTGAATATGATTTTAAGGTTTTTTATTTATTTTTGGATTATTTTAAGATGTTTTGTTGATTTGTTTTTTTTCTTTAAATATTAATTTTTATAATTATCTTATTTTATCGTTTTTTAAGTTTATATTTTATTTTTTTCAAATCATTATACTAAATATTATATTTTTTGTAAAAAGACAGTATATATCTAATTTAAAATAAATATTTCTTAAATATTCCTTGTTAATTATATAAAAGATTATTTTAGAATTTTTAAATAAATTAAGGGTTCCTGTAAGTTTTTATACGAGTAGAATGAATATATTATTATGATTTCGAATGATATTAAGATTAAGCAGATGTTTCTCAGAAAAGATCTGTCTAAAACAAGGAAACATCATTATATAAAAACATTAGATGAATTGTTTGAAGTTACTGGTAGAACACCAACTCAGCTTATTAATGAAGCTAAAGAAGATGAGCAACCATATTTAGTTAATGATATGCCAAGAATAAAAGATATTGATGATAGAAAAATAACCACCTATTTTTATAATTATTACCAATATTTACTTGATAGAAAGCTTTGTAATTCTACTATTGATGGAAAACTTAAAACTTTAAGGGCTTTTTACCGTGAGAATAATGTAGCTTTACCTAAGACTATTGAAGTTAATGTTCCGATTAATATTATTCGTGAAGGAGATATTCCCAACCTTGAAGATATTAAATTAGCTGTTGATAATTCTTCAATAAGAAATAAAGCTATTTTATTACTTATGGCTTCTACAGGAATAAGGAGTAGTGATATAAGGAATTTTAAAGTATCTGATTTTACAAGAGCTACAAGTGAGTATCATAATGGTAATTGTATTGAAGATTTATTAGATAGTAGCTATAAGGATGTTGTTCCTTGTTGGGATTTTATACCAAAGAAAACAAGAAAAACAAATAATATCTGCATAACATTCAATACACCAGAAGCAACAGAACATATAATAAATTACCTTAAAACAAGAGATAATCTAAGGGAAGATGATTATTTATTCTTATCTCAATATCATAGGCAAATTGGCTCTCATGGGATAATCTGGCTTTTTACTGAATTGAACGATAAATTTTTCCACCGAAATGAAGAAGGTAATAGGTTTTTCCATGCTCATGCATTAAGGAAGTTTTTTATTTCAACTGTTAAACATTATACTAGTGATTATAAGAAAAGTAAGATATTATCTGGTCATGCTGTTACAAGAATTGAGGTAGCTTATGAAGAGATTAAAAAAAGTGTGATGAAAGAGTTTTATATGCAATTAATACCTCATTTAAGTATCCGTGATACTAAAGTCCGTACAGTAAAATCAGAAGAATATATTAATTTAGAAAATGAGTTAGAATCTGAAAAATTAAAACAAAATAAATTGAAAGATTTGTTAAACCAACAGGGAATTAATGAAAATAAGATAGAAGATATATTAAATAAAGTTTAGCTAAGAAGATTTAATTTTTTAATATATAAAATTTTTTTAAACTTAATGTTTTACTTTATTGTTTTTAAAGATAGAGTATAACATTTTTGATAAACATTTTGTTATTTAATTCATTTTTTTAAAGTTTTTTATGCAATTGTTCATTTTTAGAATTTTCACTACTCGTCCACAATTGGCATATTTTTAACTAATAATGTAACATAACAGTGTTATGTGGCAATGTATTTGCAATATATCGCAATATATCACAATAGATTCAATTTATTCTATTTTATTAGATTGTTTAATTTTAATAAGAATGATATGACTTTTGTTTAGAAAATAAACTCTTAAAAACATGCAAAACATTTATATAAGGATAAAAATCAAGTATATATGTTGTTATAAATTTTTTATTTATAGTAGCTAAAGAATTTTTAAAAAGATAAACAAGTATTAAAAATATATAAAAAAAGTAATATTAATAGAAGTTATTGGCTAATAAAAAGTTTACTAGTCAATAATCTTCAATGTGCAATTAATATTTTATTTTTTTATTATATTTATAAATTGTTGTCTAAGGAGGACATAAGTATGAATGTTAATAAGAATAAAAATATTTTAAAAAATGATGTGTCTAGTATTGTTGAAAGTAATATCAGTCTTAATAGTGATTTAGAAATTGAAATTTCTAAAGAATTATCAGCGTATTTAAAACAAATTTTATCTCCTAATAATGACTTTCAGTTCAATAAACATTACAAATTTACATATATGGGGTTTTATTTAGATATTAATAAAATGGAAGAAATAATAAATGCTGGTAAAAATAAGAATTTTGAAGTAAAATTAGGTGGAGCATTATGTAAACTGATTTATGAACAACATAATCATATTGCTGATTATTTTTTGGATTATGGTGAAAAAAATAATTTAATAACAACAACAGAAGAAAATAAACAGGAAATGAAGGAGTCCATCGTAAACATGGCTATAATTTATTTAGTTATAGGTGAAGAATTTAAAAGATTATTAGAAATTATTAATCCAAATGGATATGACATGGATTGCTATTATGATAGTCGTCTTTTAGATGAAATTAAATATTATACTATTAAAAATAGTTTTGATGAATGTGTATCCCAAATTCTTAAAGATATGGGATTAATTATAGATCTTATGGAAAGTAGTGAATTGGATAATAGTCATGACCTTATGATAGAATAAGTAATAAAAATAAATTAAATCTCTTTTAAATTAATTTTTCTTTTTTTTATTTAGTAGTGTCTGAATGCATATTTGCTAATTTTTTTTATTGTTGTACTTTGGGTTGGTTTTGGAGGTTTGTTATTTTGGCTATGGATATTGAAGAAGATAATTGGAAAAAAATTAATTCCGAGTTAAATAAGCTTAATAAAAAATATCTACATAAACATTCAGTTATTTTAAATACTTCTCCTCCGCGTGTAGGTAAGACTATTAATACTATTTCACGACATATTGAGGATAATGTTCCAGTTATTGTTTTTGTAGATAATGAGAAACAATCCAAGGATCTTTATAATAAATTAATTGGTACAATTAGAGTTGATGAGGAAAGGCTATACTATTGGAGAAATAAGGCCATTTCTTGTTATATTATGCAACTTAGTGAAGAAGAAACAGAAAATAATGAATATATTATTAATGCTAAATCTGAAATTAATGAAGGAGTTAATCATTGCAAAAAATGTTTTTATCATAAAGATTGTTATTGGAAATGGCAAAGAAGAAATGTGAAAGATTATGATGTTATTTTAATGAATAAACATAATATTGGAACTGTCCTCATCGATGATGATGAATTATTCTATAAAAATGGTGAAAAAAGGTCTATTATTTATGATGAAGAAATTGATAAACCTCAGTTAACATATTATAAGCAACTAAATAATGTTGATATTGACTTATTCAATAAAATATATAGCTTAACACTAGGGATTTCTAATGATTTAATAAGTAATAATAATGATTTTATTGATAAAATTGACTTAATTAAAGAAATGCTTAAAGTTAGGGTTAATTATGTTGAAATAATAAATAGTGGCTTTGATTTTTCAAAATATAATAAAAAATACGGTAAGTTAGATGAAAAAGCTTATTTAGAACTATTTTTTAATAAGATAAAAAATAATATTGAAATATATGATTATCTTGATAAAAAACCAGCTCCTTTACCCGAAAAAGGAAAAAATGGAGATTATGATTTTGATTTATTCCAACTTGAAAAATTATTCATTGATATTTTAATTGAAAAAAGAAGTGAGCATAATATTATTTTACTTGATGCTACACCATTAAAGATTATAGTTGATAGGATTAAAGATAAAGTTGATGATTTTAAAGAAATTGGAGTAAGTGCCGGTTTCTTCAAAAAACAGTCTTTAATGTTTAGGATTGAAAGGAAAGGAGGTTATGTTAAAAATTCTAGAATGTCAGTGAAAACTAGGATAAAGAAAAATATAAATCTTAATAAAATTTCTAATAAGAATCTGGGTTTAGATAAAGATATTTCCTACATAACTGCTTTTAAAATTAATGAATTAATAAAAGAATATAATAGAATAAGTGGTAAAAATGCTAAATATGGTGTGGTTACCTATGGAAGTATTAGATTTAAAAATAATTTAGTTATAGATGTAGTTAGAATGCTTAAAGAGAATGGTATTGAAAATATATTATATTATGGTAATTATAGGGGTATGTCTATTTTAAATGAGTGTGAAATAATTCATGTTATTGGAACAGATCTTCATGATTCTTCAGCTTCATATAATTTATACAGGTATTTAGATGGTGAAAAATCACTACAAGAACTTAAAAAATCATATAATCTAGAAAAACAAGAGTTTAGGGATTTTTTATTTGATAAATTGGTTAAACATCAAAGAAACAGTGGTATGGAGCAAATTATTTTCCGTAATATGCCTCATATGAAAAAAAGAATAGTAATAATTGAAGGATACCTACCTCCTCATTTAGAAGAATATTTCAAATATACTTTTCCATTAAAAGTATATGAAGAATTTCCAAACTCTGGAACAATAGCTACTTCTTCAAAAAGAATCATAGAAGAAATAATAAATAAATTCCTTGATAGTATTTATTATAATAAGAAAATAGAAGAAGAGTTTTATAATTCATATTCTCAAATGTCCTGTGAAACAAAACAAAAATTAAGTAGTAAACTTGAGAAAATGGATAAAGAAGAAGCTAGAAAGGAAGTTATGAATTTGGCAAAAAAATATTTGTCTCCCAAATACAAAAGAAAATATAAATGCTTACCCAAAGGTGTTTTTGATTATTTAAATAAAAATTATATTATTTTAATGAAAAAAGCAAAAATTAATTCTTTAAAAAGATTTAGAGGATTATATAATGATTTTATTGAAAATAAATAGTTTTAAACCAAATTCGGTTTCATTTTTTACAACATCTTAATAATTATATATTTATATTATAATGATTAACTTTTTGAAACCGTTTTCCCATATTTTCAAGTAAAAACCAATTAAAATTCCCCTATAACTTTTAATTATTTTCAAACCGTTTATAATTTTTTTATTTAACTAAATTCACTATTTATAATAGCTAAATTACTATTATAAATGTTTTTAAATCATTGGTTATCTATACTGCCTAAATAACCTATTATTTACTTGATATTAAGTTGTTTTTTGAGATTAATGTATTTATATTAATTTTTATTTATCGTAGCTTTTTTTAATTGTAAATAGGATAAAATATTAGTATTATATTAATATTAAAATGATTTAAAAATATTTAAATATCTATTAAACTTTTTCAATCGATTATTTAACTATTTAAGAGGTATATACTTACAGTAAACCTTTATTAAATGAGTTTTATTCTAAATTAATATAAAGAATATTCTCTACTTTGTATATTATTATATGGTTGGTGCAATGGTTTATCTTTTATGTCCCTTTTTATCTATACCAAATGGGGAATATTCGGCAACTTCAAGGAGTTATAGCAGTACGTAGCATCTTTCATACCTCTTTTACTAGTTTTTAAGAGCTGTTATATTTGTAAAATAATAATATTGCTTATAAATGGTTGTTATTAGGTTATTTATGATGAAACGGTAAACTCTTTTTTTAAGAATTTAGAAATTATTATATTGAAAATTAGAATGTTTAAATTTATTTTTAATCTATAAAATATAATAATTGAAAGAATTTTTTTAATTAAGTTCCTTCAATTATTTTTGTTTAATTGGTAGTTTCGTTGTATAGTTTGTTGATTCTTTGTTTGAAGTCTGGGTTTTTTAATAATATTTCATGTCTTGAATTTTCGGAGTTTTCACATTCTTTTTTTAGTGTTAATAGTTTGTTACTATCGAATTGATAATTTAAATCGTTTTTAAGTTTTGTAAATTCATTTTTTATTTCTTTAAACCGTTTTAATTTGGTTTTGTATTCTTTTATTTGTGCTTGTGCGTATTCTTTTTCAACTTTTGATGTGGCGGTTTTGTTCATTTCTTCTGAGTAATTTATTGCTTTTTGTGTTGATTCAATAGCTAGGTCTAATGAGTAAAATATATTGTTAAAATAGTCTGTTGTGTTTTGATAGAGTAGGGCTGTGTTATTCATAGCAAGATTGCTTTCATTTAGATAGCTTAGAGAGTTTACTGCATAGTTACTTCTTAATTTATATGCTTCATCGTATTTTGAGTCCATGTATATTTCATAAGCAAAATAACTCCCAACACTAACAACAGCAATAATTGCTACTATAATAACAATTATGATTTTCTTTTTCTTTTCCATATGTTTCAATCTCCTTTTTTTTTTAATAGTATTCGTATACTTCTATATTCCACCATTCTAGTTCATAAGTTGAAATTTCAATTTCAAAGTTACCTGAATCTGAAACTTCTATAGTTTTTGTTTTTGTTGCTACTGCACTTTTACTATTCCATGATATTTGCGACATCTCAATGGTTCTACTTCCTTGATTGAGTATAGTTATTAGTGAATTATCAGCATAGTTTTTAATAGGCATAGCAGTTGAAACAATTTTTATTTTACTTCCTTTAGTGTTTACTTGTATGCTATCATCACTAATGCCGTTATATGTTCCTATTTTGTGCCATGTGGGATTGGAACTAATGTTATTAGTGTTTTGAATTTTATAATCTGTCCTATCAATATTATTATTAGTATTTTGTGGGTGGAAGAGTATATTTCCTATTATAATGCCTCCAATTAGTCCTAATGTTAGTAAAATAGCTATTAGTGGTATGTATATTTTTTTCATATGTTATCTTACCTTTAATAATTGTATAAATAGCTATCGGGGTATTTAACTAATTCTCCATTTCCTTTTTCTAAATCCCATTGTACCATGTATTCACCGTCTTTAGTTTCACTGTACATGGCTTTTTCATCAATTTGTGTTACATAGGTGTCTAAGGTTAGATTTGTATTATAAGCCTTAAAATTAATATAATCTCCAACGTGATATGTTTCTCCACCAATCTCAGCATTAGGACCAGCAGTCATAGCACTAATTAAAATTCCAACACCAACAACAGCAATAACCGCTATTATAACTCCTAAGATAATTTTTTTATTTTTCTCCATAAATTTGTACCTCTTTTTTCTTAATTTTTTAAAACCTTTTTTTTATGTAGTATTGGACATATAATTGAATAGTTCATTTTTATTTAATGCATCGTCATTGTTTGAATCGTATGATAAGAATCCATCTGCTATACTTTCAGGGTCACTACTAGAATTGAAATAAGTTATTAATTCGGAACGATCTATTAAATTATCATTATTAACATCGCTCTGTGCTAAAAATAATAGAGTTTTAGCTTCAGGATTATTATTCAATGCCTCCATTTCAGCCTCATTGTTTAATTCACTAACATAATTAATAATAACTATACTAATAACTACTACAGCAACTATTATTATAACTCCTAAGACAATTTTTTTATTTTTCTCCATAAAATTTAACCTCATATAAATTTTTTATAAACTTTTTTGTAAAATATAATTATAAATTATTTTAAGAATATATAAATATTGTGTACATACTGTGCAAGTTTAATGCACCTAAAAATATTATACTGTGCAACATCTAATATATTATGGAAAGAGAATTAATTGAAGGAATAGCTATAATACAGAGAAGTAAATGTAAAGAAATAGTATTGAAAGACTTAAAGGAGAATATAAAAACACCATCTAAAATTTCTAAATCTACAAACATAAGCATTCATCATGTAAGTAGATATTTGAAACAATTAATGGATAAAAAATTAGTTATTTGTTTAAATGAAGATTTTAAACAAGGAAGACTATATAAAATAACAGACTTAGGAAAAGAAGTATTAAAACATATTTAATTAAAAAAAATATTATTGAAAATATTAATATAAGTCACTAAATTCTATAATTCTCTTAAGTTATCTATATTTAAACTAGTAAAACTATAAGAACTTTATATGCTATTAAGATTTTTGAAGTAATGGTTTATTAAATAGATAGTATTATCTATTTTTTGTTTTATTTTATCATATTATATTGTTATTATAGTTTTTATGTCTCATTATTTTTTTAATTTTTTTTAAAGAAAACTTTTTATTTTCAATTGTACAAGTTATTAATACTTTGTTTGGTTTTTGTTTTGACATTAAGGTTTCTTAATTATTTTTATTTATTTTTTTGGGATTTTTATTTCAAAATAATATTTTTTTTCGTATGTCTAAAAGATAAAATATCCTAATATTCTATCTTTATATTATTAGAGAATATATTTTTTTTCTTAATTTTATAATTTTTTTTAAATTATTATTTAGTTTTTTATATTTTTTATTAATATAACTTAGAAAAATATTTAATAAAAAAGTATCAAAACATAAAATTAAGAAAATAATATTTTTAATGATTGGTGGGTGTTAGTTATTAGAGAAGCTCCAAGTAACATAAAAAAATTAGTTGAGAAATTTAATGAAAATATTGAATCTTACAAAAGTACATCTTATAATGAAACAACAGTAAGGCAAGAATTCATAGATCCATTATTTATAGCATTAGGATGGGATGTTAATAACGAACAAGACACTGCACCACAGTATAGAGATGTTATTCTTGAAGATAGTATAAAAGTGGGAGGTAAAACAAAAGCTCCTGATTATAGCTTCACTTTACATGGAAGGAGAATGTTCTTTGTAGAGGCAAAAAAACCATCAGTAAATATTGCTAAAGATAAAAATCCTGCTCATCAATTAAGAAGATATGCTTGGAGTGCAAAATTAGCATTATCTGTATTAACTGACTTTGAAGAATTAGCAATATATGAATCAAAAACAAGACCTTCAAACAAAGATAATGTTTCAACAGGAAGGGTAGCATTATACAAATACACAGATTATATAGAAAAATGGGATGAAATATACAACATACTATCAAAAGAAGCTGTTCTCAAAGGAAGTTTCGATAAATATGCTAAAGGCACAGGTAAAAAAGGAACAAGCGAAGTTGATGATGAATTCCTGAAAGAAATAGAAAATTGGAGACTAATATTAGCAAAAAACATAGCACTTAGAAATAAAGAATTATCAGTTGAAGATTTAAACTATGCAGTTCAACAAACAATAGACAGAATAATATTCCTCAGAATGGCTGAAGACAGAGGAGTAGAACCTTACCAAAAATTATTAAAAATACTTGAAAAACCAGATATTTACGCTGAATTTGGAAAATTATGCATAAAAGCAGATGCCAAATACAATTCAGGTTTATTTCATTTTAAAGAAGAGAAAAATATAAGTCAACCTGCTGATACTTTTACATTAAAATTAAAAATTGATGATGGTGTTTTTAAAGAAATAATAAAAAATTTATACTATCCATTATCACCATATGAATTCAGTGTTTTATCTCCAGAGATACTTGGAAATGTTTATGAACAATTTTTAGGGAAAATAATAAGATTAACTCCTTCACATCAAGCTAAAATTGAAGAAAAACCAGAAGTGAAAAAAGCAGGGGGAGTTTATTACACTCCACAGTACATAGTGGATTATATTGTAGAAAATACAGTTGGGGAATTATGTAAGGGTAAAACACCGAAACAAGTAGCTAAAATAAGGATTCTGGATCCTGCATGTGGAAGTGGATCATTTTTACTTGGAGCATATAATTATCTTTTAAAATGGCATATTGATTATTATTCAAAGCTAACTAAACATCCTAAAAATACGATATATCAAGGAAATGGAGGAGAATATTTTTTAACAATACAAAAGAAAAAAGAAATATTATTAAACAATATTTATGGTGTTGATATTGATACACAGGCAGTTGAAGTAACTAAACTCAGTTTACTGTTGAAAGTATTGGAGAATGAGAATAAAGATGCTCTTGAACAACAACAAAAATTAATACAAGAAAGAGTGTTGCCTTATCTTGGAGATAATATAAAATGTGGTAATAGTCTCATAGGAACAGATATACTAGAAAATCCTGATTTAACACAGGAAGAGATAAAAAAGATAAATCCTTTTGATTGGGAAGAAGAATATCCTACTATAATGGCTAATGGAGGTTTTGATGCAGTAATAGGAAACCCACCATATATTCGTATTCAGCTTCTAAAACAAGATAAAAATTCTGTTGATTATTTTAAAAATAATTATGATTCTTCTATTGGTAGTTATGATATTTATAATCTTTTTGTTGAAAAAGGACTAATTTTAATCAATGAAAATTCAAAACTAGGATATATTTTACCAAATAGGTTTATTCTAGCCAACTATGGAAAAGGACTTCGTGAAATTATTAGTAAAAATTCTTCATTAGATTGCATTATTAATTTTAAAGATAATCAAATTTTCAAAGGAGCTAGTACATATACTTGTTTATTATTTTTAGAAAAAAATTCTAAAAAGTTTAAATATGTAGAAATAAATGACTTAAACAACCCTTCTGAAATTTTTAATATAATCTCTAAAAATAATGAATATGATGATGGAAATTTAAGTATTGGTTTATTAAATAAAGATATTTACTCGAAACCAGAATGGAGATTTTATATTGGTAAGTCAGCAAAATTAGTTAATAATTTATTGGAAATGCCAATTAATTTAGGAGATATAACTGAAAAAATATTTCAGGGATTAGCAACTAGTGCAGATAAAATATATATCGTAGATTCTATAGAAAATAATGATGAATTAATAAAAATATATTCGAAACAGACAGAAGACTATCATTTAATTGAAAAAGATATTTTAAGATTATATATTAAAGGTAAAGAGATTAAAAGATATAATTTTAATTATAAAAATAAATATTTAATTTTCCCATATAAACTATCTAAAGATAGCTTTGATTTAATCAGTCCTGATGAAATGGAACAAAAATACCCAAATGCATGGAAATATTTTAGTATTAATGAAAAAACTTTAAAAAATCGCGAAAATGGAAAATTGGATATTAAAAATAAATGGTACGCTTTTACTTATCCTAAAAGTATGTTAGATTATCAAAAACCCAAAATCATGACTCCAAATAGTGCTTTCAAATCTTCATTTTCCCTAGATAAAGAAGGTAAATATTATATAACTGCCGGAATTGCGGGCGGTTATGCATTAAAACTAAAAAATAGGGCCACTTTTAATGAATATTATTTATTAGCAATTTTGAACTCTTCTCTGATGGATTTCATAAATAAAAAAATAGGAAAATCAATGAGGGGAGGATATTATTCTTTTGAAGGCAGAACAATCAAAGATTATCCTATTGTTGTTATTAGTAGGAATAAGCAAAAAGTATTTATTGATTTATCAGATAAGATGATTCAGTTGAATAAAGATTTAGCTAATTGTAAAACCCCTCATGATAAAAAATTATTAGAAAAACAAATAAAAACAACCGATGATAAAATAAACAAACTAGTTTATGAATTATATGATTTAAGTCCTGAAGATATTGAAATAATTGAAAATTCATTAAAAGAATAATAAACTCATAAAAAAAATTATTAAAATATAAAGTTTAAAGTGATTGAAATGGATAAAAAAAGAGTAATCATAATTGGTATAATAATTGCTATTATAGCTATTGTAGGTAGTATTGCTTATTTAACATATGTTGCGGATTATACTTATGAAGATGACAGGATAAGTATATCTGTTCCTGCTCAAACAAAATTTACTATTAATGCAACTCATGATGATTATTGGACTTTTGTTAATTATGAGTCTAATGATAAAAATAATATTAGTATAAAAATATGTAAATTGGACTCTAATCAAAATATTAGCTTTCTAGGAATTCCTTTAGATGTATTTGGAATGACTAAATCAGCAACTATTCTAGAATTAACTGAAAATCAAAGTTATAAAGCTGTTAATATCACTGAAAATTACACAGTTTATTATAATAGTGAAAAAAATAAATATATTGCATTAATATTTGATGCAAATAAGCAGACAATTGTCATAATTTCTTGTGATAATAGTTCTGAACTTATTAATAAGTTAGCTAGCTCTTTTATATTAAAAACATTCACTACAACTGGATTGAAAATAGTAACCATTGATAATAATTTTACTTCTGCGGACACAAACACCAGTACAAGTGATAATACTTATAAAAGTGAAAAAAGTGATAAAAGCAAGTACGATCGTTATGTTGAAGATGCTATGAATGATCCTAGGGGTGATGGTACTAAAGATACAGCTATGTCTGAAGAAGAATTTTATGAATCAGGCCAAGATAAATACTACTAAAATCTTTAACATTTTTAATATTTATCCTCTAACCTCTCTTTTTAAAAATAGTATTCATTCTTGCTATATTATTGTATGATTAATATAGAAAATTATAATAATAAAAAATGCATATTATTGTATGGATTAAATATTGAATGATGATTTATAAAAGTAATTTTATCTAATTAACAGATAAAAGGAAAAGAAGTTTTGGAATATATAAAACAGATAGTTTAAAATTTAATAGGAGATTTATCATGGGAATATATGATGATCCTTCCCGAAGAACTGAATCAGCATATAACTTTAAAGGTAATCCTGATTATCTTAAAAATAAATTCATTCTTAAATGGTGGAGTGAAAAACATAATAACCTAATAAAAAAAGAAATTCTTGAAAAACAATGGATGTTTCCATGGGATATTTCAGATAAAATTGTAAAATTAACTGGGGAAGAAATTATTAACAAATGGCGAGAAGAAGATCCTATTTGTAGACAATATGCATGGTATAATATTATAATGTATTTTGCTATTTCTAAAGCTGAAGATTTAAATTTAACAAAGTTAATAAGAACACCACAAATAAAAGAATGTCCTTTATGTAGTGAAAAATTTAGTGAAGACTCTTTACCATATCCTTTAGTTAAAATTCTGGGAATAGACAATTTAGATTTTTGTACAATATGTTTAAATAAAAGCATATTTTATGAAGGTCAAAATAATATTTCTAAAAAGAGAATATTAGAATATATCATTGAATTAAAGGATATTATAAATAAAATACCTTCACAAAGTGATGGTACAAGATATCCTCCATTATATAGCTTATCTGTTGAAGAAAAAATAATTATTTTGAAACTTTTAAAAGGAAAACCATCAATTAAAGTAATTAAAAAGAAATTTGGGTCTTGGTTCAATGCTCTTGTAGAATCTGGCATTTTAAATGATGATGCTCAAAAAATGAGTAGAGGTATAAAATGTTTAGCTGAAGATGGGGATGTTTGTTTATCTTTAGGGGAGAAAACAATTGACGATTTATTATATTCTTTAGGAATCGAACATGAAAAAGAGCCAAAATATCCAGAAAAAAATTATAGAGCCGACTTTTTAGTTAATAATATATTTATTGAATATTTTGGTTTACAAGGAAATCCAGCTTATGATGAAAAAACAAAATTAAAAAAGAAAATTTGTAAAAAACATGGCATTAAACTCCTAGAATTGTATTCAAAAGATTTAGAAAACTCTAAAAAACTTGAAAAAAAGATTTTAAAAGCAATAAATTAGCAATTAACCTATATGCGATCTTATTATAAATAAAAAAGAAATTTTAAAGTATATTGAATAATATATTACTTTTAATGAGATAGAATAAGTATAACATAAATAACACTTGCAATAATTAATTAACAGATAAAGGAAAAGGATTTTTAGAGTTATATGCAAACTAAATTATAATAATGTATAAAAAAATATTAATTATTTTAGCATTATAATATTATTAAAAGTTATTAGTTTTGTGTTTTTAAAGATAATTTTTAGTCTTTATTTATCTCTACCTAAATTATTTATTCTAGATTCTCCTAACTTTGGACTCATATTTTCGCTCCAAACCATTCTACTTAATTTTATTTTCAAGCTTTTATCTTCATTTTTATTTAAAATATCTTCATAAGACTTTAGTCCATTTACAGTAATTTTCAATGACCTAATAGTTCCTTCAAATGGATATAGGTCTATTGCATTTTTTCCAAATTTTTTTAAAAGCCAAATATGTTCTTGTAATTTTCCTTTTTGAATATTGAGTATACTATCTAATAAATCATCATCTAAGAATGTTGAATACATCTTTAATTTTTCGTTTAATTCTTCATCTAAATTTTTAAATTCAAAATTTAAATATTCTAACCATGTAATTTTTTTATCTCTACCATTTTTATCTCTACCAATAAATATGGGTGCTTCACTTTTTACATCCAAATATTTAACTTGTTCAAAAAAATCGGATGAAAAAAGGCTAGAAATTGTTGCAGTATCTTTAGGCAATTTTTTAGAAGATGCTTTATAAATTTTTGATAATATATTTATATATTCTAATATTATTTTATTAAATTGTTTAATAGCTAATTTTTTTTTATTTTTTTTATCTCTTTTTTCTTTTGATTTTAAAATATAGTCAAAAATAAGAAATATGAATATAGCACCAATAATTTCAGTTGATAAGTTCATCAAAAAATTTTTAATTTCAGTATTATTTGTAAGAAAATATACAATACCTAAAATAGATAATGTAATGATAACAATAATTATTATAAATAAATTGGTATTTTTCTTTAAATTCAATTTTTTAAACATAATTCACTTTTTGTATATTATCATTTAATAATATTTTTTAATAATCATTACCTCTATATTATATATGGTTGTATGATTAATATAGAAAATTATAATAATAAAAAATACTGATAATTGTATATAAATATTATTAAGTTAAACAAGGAATTTTATCAAATTAAAATTTAAAAAGGGTTTTCTAATGGTTGATGTGCATATAACAGATAATGATAAATATTTTATCAAAAATTATATGAAAAATGAGTATGTGAATGATCTTATTTATGAGAAAGATAATAAACATTATTTAAAAAAATTTAAAGATTGTTCAAATGAATTGACGGATGAAGAAATACTTGAAGAAATTTCAATTCTTAGAGCATTATTTTACTTAGATGAAAATAACAGAATCCCTTTTAAAAAAAAGCCAAACATAAGAATTGATGGAAAAACAAAAGAATCAAGATCTGCAATATATGTTGAAGGTTTGAGCATTGAAGGTGGATGTAGTGCACTAGATGAAAAATTAAGGATTATTATTACTCCTAAACCTAAGTTTAAAGTTAAAAATTTAGAAGATAGAAATATTAGATATATAATGATTCTTTTCAGCGAAATTAATAGCACAAACTTATTAATAATGCTTCGAAAGATTAAAGAAGCTTTGGATGATTATGATGGAAATAAATATTATAAGTATGTTAATATCACTAAAAATGAATGGATCGACATTAAAACAACATTAAATCAGAGTAAATCAAAATCATCTGCTCACAATACTAAAAAAGAAAAATATGGGAAAATTGAAAAAAAAATATTGTCTGACAATGCAATTTTAAATTATTTTAGAAGAATTATTAAATATTATATTATTGAAGATAGAGGTTTTAGTGAAATAGAATTTTTAGATTAATTAGGATTATTAATGCCTACAAAACAATTTATAAAAAATTAAACAAGGTATTTATCAAATTAGCAGATAAAAAGGAAAAAAAGTTTTAATATATTGAATAAATATTTTATATAATTATTACTTTTCATTATCTAGGATTACTTATAATAATATATTAGAGATATATTTTATTTGGTGATTTCTATGAAAAAAGATATTAGGGAATTTATTTATTTAGATATTGAAAGATTAAAATCTATATTTTCGCAAGTTGAAGAAGGATTACTTGAAAGAGAAACAAAAACAAAGGGAAATGACACACAACTGAGTGGGGAAGTTGGTACTGGAAAAGTTTTAGAATTTTTAGGATTGGATGCAAAGGGAGCAGTTGATTTATTAATGAAAAATCAGGAAACCGAAACAAGAACTCTTCATGATCATATGTACAATTATATTGAAAAAAAGTTAATTGAGGAAGAATTAATTATTAAAATCCATGAATCAGAAGATATAGAAAAATATTGGAAAAAAGGTAAGCTCAATGAGAAATTAGATGATAAATCATTCATATTAGTAAAAGGTAAAGTAAAAATTGAAGATTACAATAATTTTATTAAAATGACAAAAAATATCAATGAACTTCAAACTGCTTTAGGCGTGATAACTTCACCCAATATGCCTCCTTTAGATTATAAAATTAAACAATGGGATGTAATAGAGCAACAAATGGAAATTAATGGAAAATTATTAAATAAAAGTTATCTTAAGGGGCTACTTTTTGTTTTAGAAAATTTTTATAGGAATAGGATAACTATTAAATCCATGCCTTTTTCAAAAAATGTCGATTTAAATTTCATAGGGAACATTAATATAAATTTTTTAAGAGAAAGTATCGAAAGCATAATATTTAAGTATGGTTTGTCTCCTGTTTCTGAATGGTACGTTTTTGGGCAAATATCTACAATTTTTCCTGAAAACTATGATCCTGATAATGAGATAAAAGATACAAAATACAAAAGAATTACTAATAATTATGATAAAATCACTTCGATTACAAATTTATACGAAAATTTTGAAGATATTGAAACTGAAAATATGAAAATTTGGAATAGTTTAGGTTTAACCAAGGATGATTTTTATCAAATAAAGTCAAAATCTTTAGAAGTGGCATTTGAAAATGTTTTTAAATCATTTGATGGAGTTTATCGTGAAAATGGAGTAAAATTCCCATCAGTTACTTTTTCGCCAATTGCAATTTATAGAAATTAAAACAACCTTAAATCATCAATATTGAAAAACGGACTTGGCGAGATTTGAACTCGCGCTCTAACGATTAAGAGTCGTTTGCCTTATCCAAATTAGGCTAAAAGCTCTTATATTGTATATTATGTAAAATTAGTATTTTTTAAAATAAAATGTGTTTAACGGGCTTGGTGGGATTTGAACCCTCGATCTTTAGATTTTTTGAAAAATTTTATATATTCTAAAATGAATATTTAGTGTTTGAATAATTGGAGGTTGTAATTATGGATTCGGGGACTGCTCTTTTAAAAGTTATGTTTTATTTGCTTTTATTTTTTATTTTTTATTTAATTATGTGGTTTGGTAGGGGTTTTATTGGGAAATTTTTGGATAAAATATCTCCTTTGCCATATTTACGAGAAAGAGGTAATTACAAATTTAGAAATGCTCAAGAAGAGGTAACTTCTCAAGGCAGGATATTGTTTCTTTTTTTAAATTTTAGTGTTTATTATCTTCTATTTCTTCTAGTATTTGGATTTGATTATTTTATGATAATATTTCCAGTATTTTTCCCATCATTGATGCTTGCACTTAGAACTCGCACTTTCAGTGATGATAATATTTTACCTGAAACAGGAATAGGTTATAATTTTATTCAAAGTTATGTATTATCTTTTTTAGGTTCTTTAGGTTTTTTGATGTTAGTTCCTGCATTTTTTTCTAGTGAAGTTCATTTAGACTTGGGGGTTATTGTTTTGATTTTAAGTTTGATTTCTTCTTTGGTTCCTTTATTTCCAGATTATTTTAATAGATTTATACCTTATGATGTTAGAACTAAAAAGGGGCAGAATGTTTTTCGAATAATTAGCATTTCATTGATTATTCTATTGTTTGTATTTATGTATAGCTACTTAGTATTAATATTACAGATACCAATATCTGAATTATTACCTCCTAGACTTGGAGGAACATAATCATATAAAATTTTTCAAAATAAAAAATCTAATAAACGGACTTGGAGGGATTTGTACCCTTGATCTTAAGATTTTTTTTATAATATTTTGTGTCCTGGCAAAAGTCCAAATCATTAAGCCAAAAATTTCTTAAAATCATTTGTTTAGGAAATGAAGAAAATTTTTTTCTTCTAAAATAACTTTATACCCCACGGGGTAAACTTAAATTGTTTTATATTTTTCATGCAATTTTGAAACAGCTTTCATTAAAAGTGTAGCTTTATAGGATAACTCGCACAATAATATTTTTCTATCACAATCAGTTATTTTATTTAAATCAATTAAATAGTCGAAATAAATGCGTTTATGAGTGTTGTTTCCTTCAGAATATTTTAATATTTCTTTAATTTCTTCTTCTAGAAAAGTAATATTGTTTTTATCTTTTAAGTATTCAAAAAAATCATAGTCAGAATCTATTGTTATACCTATTGATAATCCAAGATCATTTTGCTGTTTTAATCTTATAGCATAATTATTAAAAACATCTTCAATTCCAAAACGGAACCCAAAATTATATTTACTTGGATAAGGCCCCCATTTTATTAATTTTTTGTATTTTTTTTCTATTTCTTTTTGTAAATCGATACTTAACTCTTCAACAATATCTTTTTCTTTTTTAGTTAATTTAGGCATAATCTAACTCCTTTTTTATTAAATTTATATACTATATTTTATCTGAATAATCATTTTTTTATTTTTATAATATAATTTACTGAGCTTTATCTAATATTTTATATTAGTATATTTATATAATTATTTAACTAATTTAATAATTACTTAAATAATATTTATTAATTGAAATAGGAAAATAAGTTTTAAAATAAATTGTTATGAAATAATTTATATTATTGAGACAATTATTATTATTGGAGCTTATCTATTTATATAGTTATTATATAAAATCATCTAAATATTATAAAAAAACTATTAAATTAGATTTTGATAATATTGATGATTTAGAAGGCCATAAAAGAGTTTTAAAAAAGATTAAAAATAATTATTAATTTTATTTATTTAATATATGGGATTATTTTTTTATAACTTTTGGTTTTAATCTTGAAAATTCTCCATCCCTCAATCTTTAGATTAGGAATATTTAGTGTTTTTATTTTATTTTTAAATTTCATTTCTTTAATCTTTTTATTTTACTTATTTTTTAAATTTTAGCTATTATAACTTTTATAT
>NZ_CALGFC010000026.1 GCF_937881195.1 uncultured Methanobrevibacter sp.
ATATTATCTTTCTTAGAAAAATGTATTATCATTTTTTAAAAAGTATATTATCTTTTGTAAAAAATATATTCTAAAAATTATAATTTTTAAATTTGGAGTTTTGTATGCTAATCACTCATAAACATCTTGAAGAAAATTTGGAGTATGATGGAAGTCAGATAGGTCCTTCTTGGGCTTTTAAATCTTTTGGAATAAAAGGATCAAGTATAATATCTTGGATTGGATCTATGAATATAACTCCTAATAATTTGAAAGATTTCGAGGATGTTGGATTAGAAATAAAGTCAGGTAAAATTATTAATATTATTGTAGAACACTTTGATGAGCAACCTGCTAACTTGAGAATAGCTTATATGCGCCAAAGATTATTAGTTATCATACTAAAAGAAGAATTATCTAAAATAGGGATTGATTCTATTCGTAAAGGAGATGATATTTATATTATTTCCAAATATAAATCAGAAGATAATTCGGTTGAATCAATTTATAAGAAGCTCACGGTTTCAATAGCTACTATTTCTCCTAGTTCTATGAAAATCCATTTAGGGATTAATATAACTAGTGATGAAACTCCAGAAGATGTTGATGCTATTGGGTTATTTGAATTATCAGATGATTTTAATTCAAGTAGTAAAAATTTAATTAATTTTATAGATAATATTGTTAAAAATTACATTGATGAATTAATTGACATTGAATTAGATATAAGTAAAACTAATTTGCTATAATTATTTATATATTTCACCATGTTTTTAGTTGTATTTTTGATTTAATTTAGATTTTAGAGCATATATTTTAGGTTATGTTTGATTTTTATAGGTAAATTTATTATTAATTATTAATTATTTAGTTGTTGGAGTAAAAAATATGAAAATAATGATTAATGGGATTAATGCAGGTTTAAGATTTTCATCAGCTCATATTATACCAGTACATGCTTCTTGTGGCTTTATTCATGGCCATTCTTACTTTGTAGATGTGGAAATTGAAGGAAATCGTTCTGGAGATTATGATTTTGTAGTTGATTTCAAAGATGTTAAAAATTCTGTAAGGTCTATATGTAAAAAATTGGATCATAGGGTATTAATTCCAATTAATAACAAAAATATGAAATTTAAAGGAATAAACTCTTCTGAAGAGTTGAACTCTAATGAAGAAAATTCTGAATTTGATAATAATGATTGTGAAAAATCTTCTGAATCTGATACTTGTGATTGTGAAAAATCAGAAGATTCCAAAGAATTATCTGTTCTTGATTTCTGTAACAAAGACTATGTAGAATTTAGTATTAAAAATAAAGAATATAAATTCCCAATGGAAGATTGTGTTCTTTTGCCTCTAAAACATAGCTCTGCTGAAGAGCTATCACAATACTTTGCAAACATTATATTTGAAGATTTAAAAGAAAAAGGCTATGAAATTGAATCTGTTTCTGTTTGTGTAAATGAAGGAATTGGTCAAGGGGCATTTTGTAAAAAGGAATGATTTAATGAAAGCACCAATAGTAGAAATTTTTTCCAGTTTTCAAGGAGAAGGGTTGTGGATAGGTAAAAGACAAATATTTGTCCGTTTTGCTGGATGTAACCTTAGCTGTAATTATTGTGATACTCCTAATAGTCAAAATGCTAGCAATGGTGTTCTAAAATCACCCGAAGAAGTTCTTGAAAAAATAAATGAACTTAAGACTCCAGATTTACATTCTATATCTTTTACTGGAGGAGAGCCTTTACTTTTCCCTGATTTTATAAATGAGATCGTTGATAAAACTGACTTGAAGATAATGATTGAAACTAATGGTACTTTACCTGATTCTTTATATAAAATCAAAAGGATGAATTGTGTATCTTTAGATATTAAGCTTCCTGAACACTTTGATGGGGATTGGGATGAGAATATACTTAATAATGAATTTCTATCATTAAAATCATTAGTGGAAAACAATATAAAATTTTATTGTAAAATTATAATTTCTCCTTCAACTAATTTGGATGTTATAAAAAGAATTGGGGAAAAATTACATGATAAATTTATGGATGAGAAATTTACAATTGTAATCCAACCTCAAAGCCCAATAGAACAGTGGAAAAATAATTCAGACATTCTTTTTGACTTTTCTGAATTACTTGGAGAATATTTTGAAGTTTTTACAATCCCTCAAACTCATAAAATTCTTAATATTGAATAATTATAATTTAAATTAAGTTTTAGCTAATAAAATAGTTTTATTTTTTCTATTTATAATTTCTTTCTTATTAAAATTAGCAAATGGGCTTTTAGTAATCTTAACTTTTAATTTATGAATTAAAAGTTTTAAGGAGATTTTAATTTATTTTTATCTCCTATTATATTTGATTATGATCTAAAGTCTTTTTGTTATAAGATAGTAAATATTATTATATGGGGTACATTTATGGGTTTGAATAAAAAGTCAATAATTGAATTATTAATGATTATTCTAATTTTAACTGATTCTATTCTGCTAATGTTAATGATATTTTATAATTTTTCTCCATTGATTACACAGATTATTTATATTTTTGATTTGATTGTTTGTTTTGTATTAGCTATTGAGTTTGTTTATGAGTTAAATAAATCTGATAATAGAAATCATTATCTTAAAAAGAATTGGTATTATATTATAGCTATGATTCCGGATTATCTTTTAAATATTGTTTTAAGTTTATTTGGTCTTGCTGGTATATCCTGATTTGTGAGATTAATAAGATTATTAAGAATAGGGAGAGTATTAATCTTATTTAAGAAAAATATTAAAATATTCACGGATTTTATAAAAGAAACTCATTTGGATAAATTATTAACATTTTTAGTAATATTGGTTGTCAGTTCAAGTATTGCATTTTTTATAGTGGATGAATCTGCAAATAGCTTTATTGATGGTTTATGGTATGTTATAGTTACTTTATCCACAGTAGGATATGGAGATATTGTTCCAACCACAACTAATGGTAGAATTATTGGATTTGTTCTTATTATTATAGGCATACTAAGTTTCAGTATTTTAACTGGAGCAATCTCATCAATATATACTAAACGAATTGAGGAAGAAAACAAAAATGAAATTGATGAACGATTAAATAGAATTGAAGCTAAGCTCGATAAACTATTAGAGATCAATGAAAAGTAATATTTGCATCTATTATTAAAAAATACTGAATAGAATTGGAGGGATTTTAACCTTTGATTTTAAGATTATAAATTATTTCAATTAAAATATGCTAATTTAATTGTCTATTAAATGAATAATAGTTCTTATCTTTTATTTTATTTTTTAATATTAAATTATTATTATATTTTTTTTAAATTTATTATTTAATTTTTCTACAAAGCTTTTATCTTCAGGGCCACGTTTTATAGCTAGTTTGGGTGGGTTTTGTTTTGATATTAAAGTTTTCACTATTATTTTTATATTTTTTTAAGATTTTTTGTTTATATTGAATGTATATGATGTGAAATCATATGTAGTAAATTCTTTTTTAATACTAATTTTTCTATAAATATATATTTAAATATAAATTAACTCAATTAAACAGTTTTAATATACATATAAATATTATAATATATTTATTTAACCAATTTATTTTAATATTAGGTTTTAAAATTGTCATTTTAATTTTTTTTACAATATTATACATGAATCATATCGACAACTATATATATTAAATTATTTAAATTAGTATTAATTATTAATAATAGTATAATATTTATTAAATTTTTAATGTTTTATTAATTAATTGTAAAAAATGTTTATTTCAAATTTTTTTTATATAATTATCAATAGATATTGTTCATATTTTAATAAAATATTAATATGGCTATAGAAAATTTCACTAATATTTACAGTAGAAAAGCTATCATTATAACAAATAATATTAATAATTCACAGTTAATAAATGTTATTTATTTAAATGATGAAGAAATGCAAACGATTGTTGGTATGGGGTCTGCAAAATATAATTGGCATAAAATAGGATCTATGAAAAAATATTACAAAAAATCAGTTCGCAGATATATTCTCAATTGGCCTTTTACTCAACATAGAACTGTTTATTATTACACGGTTTATTATAAATATAGATAAAGGCCTTATTGGGGGTATATTCCTCATCATGGTTTTATATATGGGTATGGTCCATGGATAAATTGGTAATGATAATTAAGTTAGCTTAAATCATGTGTCAGGTTAACACATGATATTTTCATTTTATAACTTGGTTTGTAATTGAACTATCAAAAAATTTTATGCTATTATTAAAGCATTGCGAATAATTTTATTTTTTCAGAAAATATAATTGTGAATTTGTTATTCATATAGGTTTAAATTATAAAAAAGGTGATATATTGAAAAAAATCAATAAAATAATTATATTTTTAATTATCTTAATATTAGTATCTTCAATTAGTTTTTTATTATGGGATACTGAAATTTTAGGTTCTGAAATAGTTGGTGTCGTTCCTTATGGTAATAATACTCCTCCTAGTTGGAATGAAAAGAGTAGTGAAATTACAGTTAATGAAACATTTAAAACAACAAATAATAAAGATTATAATAATCTTATGATGACAATTGGATTTTATAAAGATACTAATTCTCAGGATATTATAAAAAATAAGACTTTTTATAATATAAAAACAGAAAATGGAAAAATAGATATATTTTTCACTGAAAAACTTCCTGAAAAGCCAAATTCATATAGTATAGAATTTAGATATTAAGAATATGTTTATCTTATGTTTTAGGGAATGTTTATAGAACAATATTAACTATATCAAATGTTCAAAATAAAGTCCATTAGGCATTGATAATAAAATAGATTTTAAAAAATGAGATTTTCTTAATTTTATCAAATTATATTGTTTAAATCTATTTAATGTTCTTATATGGCTTTTTGAAAAATTAATAAATAACCAAATTATACAACTATTTTAATAAATAGTTAATAATTTTCTATTTAAAAAATAAAAATAATTCATCAATTACTGTAAACGGACTTGGGAGGATTTGAACCCTCGATCTACAGATTAGGAATCTTTAGTGTTTATTCTTATTCTTATTCTTATTTTTAAATTTCATTTTTTTAATCTTTTTATTTTACTTATTTTTTAAATTTTAGCTATTATA
>NZ_CALGFC010000027.1 GCF_937881195.1 uncultured Methanobrevibacter sp.
AAAATATTAATTTAAAATATTAATTTAAAATATTAATTTAAAATATTAATTTAAATAGCATAATATTTACTACTTATAATTAAACTAAAATATTATTATAATAATGCTTTATTAATAGATATTTAATATTATAAAGATATTATTTAGTAGAATAATACTATTTACCCTATATGATTTATATTATTTGAAATTAGGTGATTTAATGCGAGTATTACTAATACACTCCGATTATTTAAAATATAAAACAAAAAATAAGACTCCAATAGCTGAAGAAATTCAAAAAGACAAAGAAGAAGGAACTTTCAATGAGGCATTAGTTGTTTTCACAGCTGTTGAAAAAGCAGATGAAAAAAATCCTGCAGGAGTTGTAAATAATTTAATAAATGAAATAAAATCAACTAATGATCAGATTAATCCAGAAAGGATTGTTTTATATCCTTATGCACATTTATCCTCTTCTCTTAGTTCTCCAAAAATAGCTATAGACATTTTAAAAATGGCAGAAAAAGAATTATCAGTTCGTGGTTTTGAAGTTTCAAGAGTTCCTTTTGGATGGTATAAATCATTTGAAATTTCTTGTAAAGGTCATCCACTATCAGAATTGTCAAGATCAATTGATTCTGTTGATATTAGTGCTGATGGAATTGGAGAAGAAGAATCAGAACCTTCTAAATTTTATATATTAAAAGATAATGTTTTAGAAGATGCTGAAAAATATAAATATGAAAAAAAATCAGATTTAGAAAAATTAGCTAAATATGAACTTGGAACTGGAAAAAGTAAAGATGCTGAACCTCCTCATGTTAAACTAATGAGAGAAAAAGAATTAGCTGATTATGAAAGTGCAGCAGATGTTGGACATCTTAAATGGTATCCTAAAGGTAGGTTAATCAGAGATTTATTGTCCGACTATGTTTATAATCTTGTTGTGGAAAGAGGAGCAATGCCTATCGAAACTCCAGTAATGTATGATTTAGCTAATGACGCTATAAGAGAGCATGCTGAAAAATTTGGTGAAAGGCAATATAAAATTCAAACAAAAAAAGAATTAATGCTACGTTTTGCTTGTTGTTTTGGAGCATTTAGAGTTTTATCTGATTCATTTTTAACCTGGAAAAATCTTCCAGCTAGAGTATACGAGTTATCAACTTATAGTTTTAGATTTGAAAAAAGAGGAGAAGTTGTAGGTTTAAAAAGGCTTAGAGGGTTTACAATGCCAGATATGCATTCAATTTGTGCAGATATGGGCCAGTCCTTAATAGAATTTGAAAATCAAGTCGATATGTGTATTCAAACTGGAAAAGATTTTGATGTAAATTATGAAGCAATATTTAGAGCTACAAAAGATTTTTATGAAGAAAATCAAGATTGGATGTATGAAACTGCAAAAAAACTTAATAAACCAGTTATAATAGAAATATTACCTGAAAGAAAGCATTATTGGGTTTGTAAAATGGATTTTGCAGCAATGGATTATCTTGGAAGACCTATTGAAAATCCTACTGTTCAAATTGATGTTGAAAGTGGAAAAAGATTTGATATTAGCTATCTGAATAAAAATGAAAAAGAAGATTATCCTATTATTCTCCACTGTAGCCCTACTGGAAGTATCGAAAGAGTTATATGTAGTTTACTTGAAAAAACAGCGATTGAAATAAATGAAAAAGCTCCAATGTTGCCAGTATGGTTATCACCAATCCAAGTTAGAATTATACCTGTTGGAGAAAAACATTTAGAATATGCTAATCAAGTTGCTGATGAAATCGCTTTTAATAACATTAGAGTAGATGTTGATGATAGGGATGAACGTGTTGGAAAGAAAATAAGAAATTCCGCTACTGATTGGGTCCCTTATACAATTGTTATCGGTGATAAAGAAATAGAGACTAATGTTTTTAATGTCACTATTCGAGAAACTAAAGAAAAGTGCGATATGGAACTTGATGAAGTTATTTACCAAGTTTTATCTAAAACTATGGAAAAACCATTCAGAAAATTACCTCTTCCAAGAAACTTATCTGAAAGGATAAATTTCCAGTGAAATTAATAATTTGATTAGCTTATAAAAAAGTTATAAATAATAAAAAATCAATATTTTTAAACTTATAGAAATATAAACTTTTTATAAATATAAACTTTTTATAAATATAAAATTTTTATAATAATAACATTTTTATTAGTATAATGGAATATTATAATAGAATATTTTATATTATGAATATTTCTATTGTAAATATTTCTATAGGGATTTCTATAGGAAATATTATATTAATTAAAAATTATAATTAAAATATATATTAAACTTATTTAAACTTATTAAATATTTATTTAAATATTTGGAGACACCTTAAATGTATAAAATAGGAGAAGCCCTTGTTGGGGACGGAAATGAATTAGCCCATGTTGATTTAATAATTGGTGATAAAGAAGGTCCTGCGGGAACTGCTTTTGCAAATGGTATGACACAACTATCAATTGGACATACACCATTATTATCTGTTATTAGACCAAATTTAATGACTAAGCCATCAACTTTAATAATTCCAAAAGTAACAATTGGTGATTTAGATGATGCTAGTAAAATATTTGGGCCTGCACAAACAGCTGTAGGAAGAGCAGTAGCTGATGCAGTAGAAGAAGGACTAATTCCAAAAGATATTGCAGAAGATATTGTTGTTATGGTGAGTGTATTTATACACCCCGATGCTGAAGATTATAGGAAAATTTATCAATACAATTATGGAGCTACTAAATTAGCTATCAGGAGAGCAATGTCTGACTATCCAGGAATTGACAAAGTATTAGCTGAAAAAGATAGAGGAACTCACCCAATTATGGGATTCAAAGTTACAAGATTATGGTCCCCTCCTTATGTTCAAGTTGCACTCGATCTTGACAATCTTGATGCAATGGAAAAAATTATTTCAGCTGTTCCAGACAGAGAAAGAGTTTTGCTTGAAGCAGGAACACCATTAATTAAAAAATTCGGTGTTGGAGTTGTAAGCAAAATTAGAAAACTTAGACCTGATGCATTCATTATTGCTGATTTAAAAACATTAGATGTTGGCCGTGTTGAAATTAAGATGGCTGCTGATGAAACTGCTGATGCTGTTGCTATTTCTGGTTTAGGAACTATTGAATCTATTGAAAAAGCTATACATGAAGCTCAAAAACAGGGAATATATTCAATCCTTGATATGATGAATGTTGACAATTTCAAAGAAAAAATCAATAAATTACAAGATAACCTTAAACCAAACATTGTTTTATTACATAGAAATGTTGACCTTGAAACTTCAATGGCAGAAAAAGGTCAAGATACTAGTGACATGACCGAATGGGGTAATATAAAAGAAATTAAAAAATTAATTGGTGATGGCCTTGTTGCTGTTGCTGGTGGAATAACCCCTGAAAAAGTCGATGAAGCTATAGATTCTGGAGCAGATATTATTGTTGTTGGAAGATATATTATTGGTTCAAGAGATGTAAGAAGATCTGCAGAAGATTTCTTAGCTCATTTACCTCAAGATCCAGACAACATGAGATTAGCTCTTGATGAAGATGAACAAGTATAATTAAATTTCAATTATACTATTATCTTTAAATTTTTAATTATTTATTATTTCAAAATATTTTATTATTTTTATTATTCTTTTTAATTTTAATAATTTTATTATTCATACTTTCTTTAATTTTTAATAATTTTATTAACTCTATTTTTTTATAATTTTACTATTTTTATTAACTCTATTTTTTTATAATTTTACTATTTTTATTAGCTATAATATTTTTTATAATTTTTACTATATGATCTACTTATAAGTTATAATTAATAAGTTATTATTTTTATATTAAATAAATTGTCGCAAATATGTTAAAAGAGCTCAGAGAACTTATAAGAAATTAATTATAAAATATAACTTTTTTTAGATAAGTTAAAAATTATAATAAATAAGAAATAAATTATAAATAATAAATTAAAACTTATTTGTTATAAGTTATAAAATATAACTTTTATCAAATAAGTTATGAGTTATAATAAATAATTTAAAAGATATAAGATAAAAGTTATAATATATAATAAATAATTTAAAAGTTATAAGTTAAATAGTATAAATAATAAATTAAAAGTTATAAGATAAAACTTATTTGTTAAAACATATAAAAAATAACATATTAGTTATAAGATATAAATTAAAAAATATAAGTTAAATATTATAATGAATAAGATATAAAGTATAAAAAATAACTTATAAATTAAATATTATAAGATATAAATTAAAAGATATAAGATAAAACTTATTTATTAAAACATATAAAAAATAACATATTAGTTATAAGATATAAATTATAAAAAATAAGTTAAATATTATAATGAATAAGATATAAAGTATAAAATATAAGTTAAATATTATAAAAAATAAGATATAAATTATAAATTATAAAATATAAATAATAAGAAAAAAGTTATATCTTATAAATAAAAACTGCTCAGTTTTAATTTAAAAGTTATATAGTATAAATGATAATATATAAGTTAGAGAATCCAAGAAAATAAATATAAAATATAGGAAATGATAAAATGGGAGAAACAATAGCTATAATAAACCAAAAAGGTGGTTGTGGTAAAACTACTACAGCTGTTAACCTAGCTGCATCACTTGCAACTCTTGATAAGTCAGTTTTATTAGTAGATATGGATCCACAAGGAAATGCGACAACAAGTTTTGGAATAAATAAACAAGAACTAGAAAATACTGTTTATGCAGCAATTAGTGGGCAGGTAAGTGTGAAAAAAGCTATAATTCCAACAATTGTTGAAAATTTATTTATATTTCCAAGTAATATATCATTAAGTGGAGTAGAAGTAGAATTGAGTAAATTAGAAAATTATCATCTAGTTTTAAAAGAATTATTGGCACCTATAGTAGATATTTTTGATTATATAATAATAGATCTTCCACCATCATTAGGAGTTATAACAATTAACGGGCTTGTAGCTAGTGATAGTCTAATAATACCAATTCAAGCAGAATAT
Organism: uncultured Methanobrevibacter sp.; assembly: GCF_937881195.1. Taxonomy (GTDB): domain Archaea; phylum Methanobacteriota; class Methanobacteria; order Methanobacteriales; family Methanobacteriaceae; genus Methanobinarius. Next base: position 5,039 of record NZ_CALGFC010000027.1, read on the forward strand.
TTTGCATTAGAAGGATTAGCTGATTTAACAAATACAATAAACCTTGTTGAAGAAAGATTGAAAAGTCCTTCACCAATAAAAGGAATTGTGTTAACATTATATGATTCAAGAACACGGCTTGGTAAAGAGGTATATAGTGAACTCAAAAAATACTTTGGAGATAAAGAAAATATATTTAAAACAGTGATTTCAAGAAACATACGACTAGCTGAAGCTCCTAGTTATGGTATGCCATGTATAGCATATGATGAAGAAAGTAGAGGGGCTAGATCATATTTAAAATTAGCTAAAGAAGTATTAAGTTTGGAAGAAGAAGAAGGGGGTTAAAAAATGGTTGATAAAAAGAATAAAAGAGGATTAGGAAGAGGATTAGACTCATTAATACCTAAAATTGATGATGGAGAAGATGAAAAAAATAAAAAATCTTCAATTACATTAGAAGATATTCTTTCTAACACAGAAGATGAAGGGGAAACAGTTTCAAAAGATGATGAAGGAAACATCATAGAAAAAAAAGATGAAGAAATTGAAAAATTAGAAAAATCTTCAGAAAATATCGAAAAAGAGAATAATGAAAAGGGCAAAGAAAAAAAAGAGATTAATGAAACAAACAAAATTGATGAAAAAAGTAATTTAGAGAGCGCGAATTTAGAAAATAAAAAAATAGAAAAAGAAGAAAGAATAGAAGATGAAACAAGCGAAAAGAAAGATATAATAAAAGAAGAAAAAAATGAAAAAACTGAAGAAAATCTTGAAAAATCAGTTGAAATAGAAAATATAGAAGATATTGATAAATCTAATCAATCTAAAGAAATTGAATCTGTTGAAATAAAAACAGAAAAGGAAAAAGAAACTGAACTGAGTGAATATGAAAAATCCAGTATTGCAGAAGTAAAAGAAATTATAGAAAAAAACCCACGTATTACATTATGGTCTGCTAAATCAAGTGCAGTATTTAGATATCTAAGAAAAACACGTCCGGAGTTTAGTATAAGTAAAGAAGCTTCAGAATTAATAGATGAGTCTGTTTCAAAAAAGTATCCTGAAATATGGGAACTCTTTAAAGATTTATAAAAAATTCTTTTTATATTTAAAATAAAAAATTATAAAAGCATTTATTAATTATATAAATATTGATTAATTAGATAAACTTTAATTAATACATGAGATTTAATTAATTATATAAGCTTTTTATCTATTTTTTCATTATTTTTAAAATTTAAATACTTAGCATCTAAGACTTTTCTAATATTTTCAGCAGTTTTAGAACCAATGCCATCAATTTCCATTAATTCTGATTTAGATGCATTAATAACCCCTTGAACTGTTAAAAAATTTTCAAGCAGTTTTTTAGCTGTAACAGGGCCAATATTTGGTAAAGATTCAACGATGAATAATTGTTGTTCCCAAAGATTACTAGGTTTTCTTTCAGTTCTAACTTGAATATTATTTTTATTATCTGTTTGTTCCCTAATAGCTATTCTCTTAATCATTGCAGCAGTATCCTCAGGATTTTTAGTTGGTATTATTGATATTCCAAAATCTAATGCAATAGAAGCAATTGAACCTCTAACAGCGTCGGGAGATAAAAATCCAGAATATATATCCTCACCTTCTAAAATTAATATGGGTTTTTTAAATTCTTCTTGCATTATTCGAGCTTGTTTATAAAGGCGTTTATCAATGATTGAATCATGAAAATCTTTAGTTGTTTTTCTTTCAATAGCAACTTCATCACTGATTTGATAATCTCCTGCAGCCATTGTTCTAATTCTTACATTAACATTTATAGTATCTAAAGCACGTAAAACATTGGAATTTCCTTCTCTTGAATCTGCAAAAACTAAAATATCAGAACTATTTTTGGATATATATTTATTTGGAGAATTGTCTAGATCATTATTAGATATCTTATTTTTAGAAATTTCGGATTCCAAAGATTCATTTATAGAATCATTAATATTAGAAAGTTCATTTGCAGAAACATCATTTATAGAATGCTTATTAATAGATTGCCCATTAATAGAATTATTAGACTCAATATCATTAGAATTTATTTCATTAGAATCATCTAAAATAACCCCAATTTCAGCTTTTCTCCCAATAATTTTTGAATTGACATCTCTATTATTAATTAAAGTATTTTTATTTAATTTTTTTAGAGAATCTTTATCTATTAGATGCTTTTTCATTTGTTTTTCTTTGTTTAAACTTGCCCAATAATATCCTTCATCACGAGTACCTTTAGCAATGAGAACTTTCATATTACCTGTATTTTTCCTTCCAGTTCTTCCTCTTCTTTGGATCATTCTTACTTCAGAAGGGACTGGTTCATATAAAACAACTAAATCAACAGATGGGATGTCAATTCCTTCTTCAGCCACACTAGTCGAAATTAAAACATCGTATGTTCCCATTTTAAATGATTTAATGATTTTTTTCTGTTCTGCCTGTGTAAGACCTTTTTCACCATCTCTTGATCCTTGGCCAAAAAACTTGACAGAATTAATACCTTCTTTTTCACATTTTTGGTGAATCATTTCAAGTGTATCTCTAAATTGAGTGAACACGATAATTTTTTTATTTTTATTAATATTAGAACCATTATCTTTTTTAGAGGTTTTTTTAATCAATTTTAATTGTTTATTGTCAAAAATTCCCAATTCTTCCTTTAAAATTTCCATCAATTTTTTTAATTTAGGATGTTCCCACCCGTTTTTTTCAGCTTGTTCACTTAAGAGAATGGCTTGAGAAAAATCAGCATCCACTAAAAGGCTTTTAGCTGCTTTAGTACTTTTTTTCTTTATTCTGGAAACATATTTGTTAAAAGTAGAAACACCTTGAGTTTCTAAAAGTTCTAAACCATGTTGAAGATTTATAACAGCGCTTAAAATAGAAATTGCCTGATAACATTCCTTAGGAGGATTAATTGCCCTTGCAATACGATTTTGAACATTTCCTCTTGCTTTTAGAATATCAATTTTATTAACAGAAATAGTAGAAATAACATTCAAATTTTTTAACATTATAAGTCTATGCTTAAGAGCTTTACTAATGTGATTTTTAATTTTTTCAAGCTCTTTACTCATATTTACTTTTATCCAATCAATCTCAATAGGATTAAAATAAGGTTTTACATCAGGATCATCTTCATTTTTAACAACAACATCTTCAATAAAAAGATTTTCACAAATTTGTTGAATTTTATTTTTGTCAGAGCCTGGAGAAGCAGTCAATCCTAAAATTAGATGATTTTTTGCTGTTTTAACATATCTTTGTCCAAGATATACATAAGCATAAGACCCGATGGCATGGTGGCACTCATCAAAAACAAGTAGTGATACGTCTTCAAGATCATATCTTCCATTAAGTAAATCAGATTCCACAGTTTGTGGAGTAGCACAAATAATTTGAGACTCATCCCATCGTTTTTTCCTTTCATCAGGTTTAATAGCTCCAGTAATAGATGAACATTGCACATTCAAAAAGTTTCTAAAATTTTCTTCGTGCTGGATAGCTAAAGGTTTACTTGGTGCTAATATAATGACTTTAGATCCTTTAATTTTTTTCAACCTGTCTGCAGATACCAATACTGCAACAAGAGTTTTTCCTAAAGCTGTTGGAGCAACAATCATTGTATTTCCATTTTTAAGAACATCAGCTGCTAAAATTTGCTGATAAATTCTTGCTTCAGCAGTATTTGGTTTAATGAAAGGATGTTCAATATATTTATCCATGTGATTTAATATTGTAAAACAGCTTTAAATATCTTATGAGAGAGATTATGAAAAGTAATATAAAACGTGGAAAAATAAGATAAAATAAAAAATAAAAAATTTATTTAATAAAAAATTCTAAAAATAAAAATTGTCTTTAGAATAAAAATCATCTTAAAAATAAAAAAGTGTTATTAAAAAAGTGTTATTAATAAAACATTAACTAAATAAAACATTAAACCAACAAAACATTATATCAAAATAAATTCAAATGTAAAAATAATATTAGACAAATTAAATAAAATATTAAAATATATATTAAATGAAATTTATTAAGCAAAATATACATTATAGAATAATTATACTTAAAAAATAATTATATTAATAGAATAATTATACTTAAAA
>NZ_CALGFC010000028.1 GCF_937881195.1 uncultured Methanobrevibacter sp.
TTTATATGATATTTACTAATTTTAATAATTTTATATGATATTTACTAATTTTAATTTAAATATTGATTGATTCATTATCTTATCTTTATTAAAATAACTTTTTATTAATTAGCAATTGATTTTAAAATAAGAATTAATATTTAAATTAAAATTAGTAAATTAGAATATGAAAAATAGAATCAAAAAAAATGAACCAGAAAAAATTATAAAAAAGAAAAAAAGAAAAAAAGATGTAAAAATATTACATCATAGGAGGCATTCCACCCATTGCAGAAGGATCCATACCACCCATATCAGGTGCACCTCCACCAACAGATGCAATTACATCATCTATTCTTAAAATCATTTCAGCTGCTTCAGAAGCAGATTGAATAGCTTGTTTTTTAACACGTTTAGGTTCGATTACACCAGCTTCTTTCATATCAGTAACTTCTCCTTCAAAGACATCAAGTCCCATATAAGGAGAGTTTTCATGAGAAGCTCTTAAATCTACTAAAGAATCAATACTATCAAGACCTGCATTTTCAGCTAAAGTTTTAGGAACAACTTCTAATGATTCTGCAAATGCATTTACAGCTAATTGTTCTCTTCCACTTATAGATTCTGCATAATCTTTTAATTTTTTAGCCATTTCTATCTCTGGAGCTCCACCGCCAGCTACAACTTTACCATCTTCTACAGTAGCAGCAACTACACCAATAGCATCTTCAACAGCTCTTTGGATTTCATCAACGATATGTTTTGTGCTTCCTCTTACGAGTAAAGTTACAGCTTTAGCTTCTTTACAATCTTCTACAAAGATCATATCTTCACCAGATATTTTCTTTTCAGTTACTTCTCCAGCAGAACCTAAATCTTCAGCAGAAAGATCATCTATGTTAGATACAACAGTAGCACCAGTAGCTTTAGCTAATTTTTCAATATCGGATTTTTTGACTCTTCTTACAGCCATAATTCCTTCTTTAGCTAAGTAATGTTGTGCTAAATCATCGATACCTTTTTGAGCAAATAAAACATCTGCACCAGAATCTGCTATTTTAGCTACCATATCTTTAACCATATTTTCTTCTTGTTCAATGAAAGCTTGCATTTGAGCAGGGTCAGTAATACTGATTTCAGCATCCATTTCAGTTTCTTTCACTTCAATAGGAGAGTTAATTAAAGCTATTTTAGCATCAGATAAATCTTTAGGCATACCAGGATGTACTCTTTCTTTATCAATGATTACACCTTGAACTAAAGTAGATTCATCTACAGTAGCTCCTTCTTTCTTCTCAATTTTAATGTGATCAGTATCTACATCATCGCCTTCAGCTACTTGTTGTACAGCATCAACAACTAACTTAGCTAAAGGTTCACGAGCTTTTTCAGTTCCTTTACCAGTCATAGCAGTCATAGCAACTTTTACTAAGGTTTCTTTTCCAACATCATCAATAGAAATTTCTTCTAAAATTTCTTGAGCTTTTTCAGCTGCTTGTCTGTAACCCATAGCAATTATAGTTGGATGAATATCCATATCTAATAAAGATTCAGATTTTTTGAGGAGTTCTCCTGCAATAATTACAGCAGTAGTGGTTCCATCCCCTACTTCATCTTCTTGAGTTTTAGCTACTTCTACAAGCATTTTAGCTGCAGGATGTTCAATATCCATTTCTTTTAAAATGGTTACTCCATCGTTAGTAACTACAATATCTCCTAATCCATCTACAAGCATCTTGTCCATACCTTTTGGACCGAGTGTAGTCCTTACAGTTTCAGCTAATACTTTACCAGCTAAAATATTATTTCTTTGAGCATCTCTGCCTAAAATTCTGTTTGTACCTTCAGGTAAAACTAATATTGGTTGTCCTTGGCCTTGTGCCATAAAAATCACCTCATAATTTATTTTTTAAATAATATATTTAAAAATTTAATATCTAATTAATATATCCATAATATTACTTTAAAATCCATTAAATAAACTAATATTATATTTAAAATAATTTCCCACTTAATTACAATAATGATAAAAGTTAATAGATATTAAATATGATAATATTTAGCTACAAGATAGCTAAATATTTTATATAATCTATTAATTGAGTTATAGCATTTATATTGTAAAAATAAAAATTATCTTAAATAAATAGATATATCAAAGATATTTAAAATTTATTAACTTCTATTAACTTTAATAAATTTACAATATAAAGTGGGTTTGAGGTTATATATAAATCTTACGGAAGTTCTATAGTTTTCTAATAATTTAAATATAACTATTAAAAAAAGTAATACCCAAAAATAATCCAGAATATATTAAAAATATACTATAAATTAGTGATAATAATACTAAATTAGTACAATTAATTTAAACTAATAAAAAAATCTTAAATTAGTACTAATAATTTTATTTAAAAATTAAAATATTCTAAAAAATAAAAAATAGAATATTTAAATAATAAAATATTTGAATTAAAATAAGGAATATTATAATATTGATAGATATATAAAATATTTGAATTAAAATACTGAATATTATAATATTGATAGATATATAAAATATTTGAATTAAAATACTAAATTTATAAATATTTTAATATTATAATGTTAATAGGTATATAAAATGAAATATATTGATTTGAGCCATAAATTAAATAAAGATACACAAGTTTATCCTGGGGACCCTAAATTTGTTATAGAAAAATTCAGTACAGCTGATGATGATTATTTTCTATCAAATATAAACGGAAGTCCACATACTGGAACACATATAGATGCCCCATATCATTATATTAAAAATGGAAAAAAAGTCGATGATTTAGATATTAATACTTTAATAGGGAAAGCTACGATCCTAAAAACAAAAAGAGAAATAGTTAATGATAGTATAAATATTAAAGATATTGATATCAAAAATCCAATTGAAAAAATTGTTATTTTAAAAACAGAATGGTATAAACATTGGGGCAATGATGATTACTTTACTAAAAACCCTTATATCTCCAATGAATTAGCTGACATGTTAATTGAAAATAAAGTTAAAGGAGTAGCTATAGATACATGTTCAGTTGATAAAATAGGTGAAACAAAAATCCATAAACGATTTCTTAAAAATGATATATGGATTGTAGAGAATCTTACTAATTTAAATAAGTTATCAAAAAATAATTATTATTCTTATTTTATTCCAATGAATATAGATGCTGAAGCTTCATACATCCGAGCTTTTGTTAAAGATGAATAAAAATTAAAGTGAATAAATTAAAATTTTTCAGAATAGATAAAAAGCAATCAAAATATAATATTTAAGAATAAAACTAATTAAATATTATTTATATTATAGATATAATTATATTCTAGATATAATAAAAATTACAAAAATATAGATTTTATAAATTGAATTTTATATAAAATTTAAAAATTTTTATAAAAATTAAAAATAAAAAATTAATATAAATTAATTAAAAAATAAAGAAATAAAATTAAAATAAAAAATTCAATAAAATAAGATTCCTATTTTTTATCTATTTTAATCCATTTACTTTCTTGAGGGTTTTCAGGATCTTCAGGTTTTAAATAACCTTTTCTTTCTAATCCTCTTATTATATTGTTTATATTGTTGTAAGAAATATCTTTAAATGCAATTTTACGAATATAGCTATGTATTTCTTGAGAATCCATTGGGTTTTCAGGAATTAAATAATAAATTTGAGACTGGAATGATGTTAAATCACTCTTTGGAGATGAAGTTATTTTTTTATAATTATTTCTTATTGACAATAGCTCTTTATTAGCTTGTTTACAAGAATCTAATTCCTTTTTAAGATTTATTAATTCATTATTATTATTATTTATAATATTATCTTCACTATCTTGAATATTTTTCAGTTCATCACTTTTTTCAAAAGATTTTTCACTAATCAATATTTCAGAATCTAAATCATTATTTTTATCTAAAGATTCCTGAGATTTATTAGTGAAATTTTTATCTAAATCTGAAAATAATCCTTTAATCTCTTCTAATCTTTGGATTTTCAAATCCTTAATATTAATTTCATCTTTCACTCTATCATATTCTGCTTTAGAAACATTTTGATCCTTAATTTTTCTTATCTCTAATTTTTTCTCATTAAGTTCATTAACTAACGATTTAATCTTATTGTCTTTTTCAACAATTTTGTTAAGTGCAGATTTTAAATTTGCATTAATCTCTCCTAATTCCTTGATTTTATATTGTTCAATATCATTTTCAAGAGAGTTTTTAATATCATTAAAAGATAGTTTAATTTTTTCTAATTCCTCAATTCGATTATCCTTATCTGACAATTTTTCTTCATAAGAATATTTTATTTCTTCAAAAGATTTTTGAATCTCTTCTAATTCGTTAATTCTAATTTTTTTATCTTCTAATTCTTTTTTAATAGATTTAAAAACTTCTTGATCTACAGAAGCTGATTTTAAAATTTTAATCTCATTATCTTTAGAATCAATTTCCCTTTGAAGCCCTATTAAATTATCTTTACTGAGTATATCACTTTCTAAATCATTAATTTTTTCTTTATATGAATTTATATCATTTAAGAGAGAATTAATTCTTTCATCTTTTTTAACAATTGTATCCAAAGAAGACTCTAATTTATCGCTATACTCTTTAAGTTCCTGTGTTTTAAATTTTTTAAGATCGTTTTCAAGAGCAATTTTAATATCATTAAAAGAATCTTTAAAATCACTTAAATCTTGGATTTTTAATTCTTGGTTGTTTATTATATTCTCTTTATTATTGAGAGAAACTTGAAGATTGTTTAAATCAACTTTAAGATTAGAAATTAAATCTTCTTTCTCTTTAAGAGTATTTTTTAATTTTTCAGCAGTATCATCATTTTTTAAAAGATTTTTTTCATTTTCAAGGTTCATGAGATCTATCTTAAGCTCATTAATTTCTAATAAACAAGATTTCACAAGATTTTGTAGCTTAATCTTCTCTTTATCTTCTACCATAATATCACATTTCCCTAATAATGATAATACATAAAAAGCATAATAAATCCAATTTTTAACAATCTTTTAATTAAATCCATATATATAATTCAAAACTCAATAAAATTTATACCTTTTAATACCATTAAAAGCATTCAATGAATATTTCAATATAATTTTAAAATTAATATGATTAAATCATGATTTATATTAAATACTAATTATATAACAAATATAAGCTAATTTATAATAATATAAGCTAATTTATAATAATATAAGCTAATTTATAGTAAATATAAACTAATTAATAATAAATATAAGTTAATTTATAACAACTATAGATTAATTTATATTAAACATGATATTCATCATAATCAAATATAATGAGAAATTATTGAAATAATAAATTATGATTTAAATCATATTCCAATTAATGTTAAATTGTTTATTTAAAGTCATATATATAATTATTTGATTATTTAGCCTTATTAAAAAAAATATAATAAAAAATATAATAAAAAATAGAAAATAAAAAGTAGAAAATAAAAAAATTAAAAAATAAAATTTAGAAAATAAAGTAAATCATGAAATAATATTTTGAAATAATTATTAAAAAATAACTTAGCATAATTATTAAAAAATAAATTTATTATAATTTATTAAAAATAAATTTATTATAATTTATTAAAAATAAATTTATTATATTAAAATCTTAAAGAAAAAGTTTAAAGATGTAATAAAATAAAATTTAAAAAAAATAATTATAAAATAGTTTTATTAATCAATTCAGCATTTAAAATAGAAGCTCCAGCTGCACCACGAATAGTATTGTGACCAACTAAAACATATTTAAAACTATTATCAAATACTGGATCTTTTCTAAGCCTACCAACAGTTACAGCCATTCCACCATCGGCATTTCTATCCATTCTTGGTTGAGGTCTATTTTCTTCTTCTTTAACGATTACAGGATTTTTCGGAGCAGAATAAAGGTCGAGTTCCTGAGGAAGTGCTTTAAAATTAGCCATATCACTTTTTATGTTGTTTATATCAATATCTTCAGCTAATTCAATAAATACTGCTTCAGTGTGACCATCTAAAACAGCTACTCTATGACAAGAAGTAGTAAGCCCAAATTGAGCAGGTTTTATTTCCAAACCATCTAAATCTCCCAATAAATGAAGAGTTTCACTTTCCATTTTTTCTTCTTCACTACCTATATATGGAACTAAATTATCAACAATAGCCATTGAAGGAACACCATTGTATCCAGCACCAGAAACAGCTTGCATAGTTGATACATAAACCCTGTTTATATCATATTTATCATAGATTGGTTTTAAAGTCAAAGTTAGTGCAATAGTACTACAATTAGGATTAGTAACTATAAAACCGTCCCAATTTCTATTTTTCTGTTGTACTTCTATAATATCTAGAAATTCAGGGTTTACTTCAGGAATTACAAGAGGAACATCTTTTTCCATCCTCATAGCACTTGCATTAGATGCAACTATAAAATTCTCTGCAAATTTTGGTTCAACAATAGCTGCATTTTCAGTAGGAAGTGAGGAAAATAGTATATCAACATCATTACTTATTGCAGATGGTTCTGTTTCAGATACAACAATGTCTTTTACAGAATCAGGCATAGCATCATCAAGATACCAAGTTGTAGCATCTTCATATCTTTTACCTGCTGAACGAGAAGAAGCCGCTAAAGCACTTATCTCGAAATCAGGATGTTTATCTAACAGCTGAATAAATCTCTGTCCGACCATTCCAGTTGCACCAAGTACTCCTACATTTACCATCATATCACCAAATTATTATTATTATTATTATTATTATAATTTAAATAATTATAATTTTATTATTCTAATTTTATTATTATAATTTATTATTATAATTTATTATTATAATTTTCATTTATTATTCATTAAATAGCCATATTTACTATTTATATTAAAATTTATCAATTATATAAAATTATAACTATAATTAATACTATATATTAAAATTTATCAATTATATAAAATTATAACTATAATTAATAGATTATATTAAAATTTATAATTTTTTAATATTATTTTTTTATTAATTGAATATTATTTAATTCCTAAAACATCAGCCATATCACTAACTTTACCAGATTCAGAATTCATTACAAATCTTAAAGACCTCATAACACCAGCTATAAAAACTTCTCTTGTATGAGCCCTATGAGTAATTTCAAGGCGCTCGCCCTCACCAACAAACATCACAGTATGGTCTCCAACAATATCTCCCCCACGTATTGCATGAATACCGATTTCATCTTTAGTTCTTTCTCCAACAAGACCTTTTCTACCATAGACACCAACATCCTCAGTATCTCTACCAAGAGAATCTGCTATCACTTCAAATGCAGTCATTGCTGTTCCAGATGGAGAATCTTTCTTTTTATTATGATGAGCTTCAATTATTTCAATATCAAAATCATTAAGAATTGGAGATAAATCCCTTAAAACTTTAAAGAAAACATTGACCCCAATCGCCATATTTGAAGAAATTACTGCCTTAATATTGGATTTCTTAACAATTTCGGTAATTTCATTAGATTGGTCTTCAGTGAAACCTGTAGTTCCAACAACAAGATTAACACCAATTAAAGCAGCAATTTTTATAGTTTCAAATGCAGCATTAGCTATTGTAAAATCAACTAAAACATCAGGCTTTGATTCTTTTAATACTGATTCTAAATTTTCAGCACCACTTGTTTCAACACCAATATTTCCAATACCAATAACTTCCCCAATATCTTTTCCTTCAAGAGGAGTATTTGGTATTTCAATAGCAGCTACTACTTCAATATCATCTTGTTCAAGAATTTTTTTAATAATTCCAGAGCCCATTCTTCCAGCAGCTCCAGTCACAGCAACTTTTAACATATTATAGCCCCATAATCTAAAATTTAATTGTATTAATCCCAATTTTAAATCTAATTTTTTATTCTAATCTTAAATTTAATTTTTTCATTCCAATCCTACAATAATTTTAAATAATTTTATAATAAATCTAAATCATTTAAAACTTTTTCAACTTTTGAGAGATTTTCATCTTTTAATGGAGCAAGAGGCAATCTTATATCCCCAGAAGGCCTTCCTAACATTTTTAAAGCTACTTTAGTAGGAACAGGATTACTTTCAATGAATAAAACTTTCATTAAATCATACAATTCATAATGTAATTCCATAGCTTTTTCATAGCTACCATCCAAACAATTATTAACTAATTGACTCATTCTAAAAGGATCAACATTAGCTACAACACTGATAACTCCTTTAGCACCCATAGACATCATAGGAAGAGTTAAATCATCATTTCCAGATAAAATTGAAAATTTATCATCTAAATCTGCTTCAATTAAAGTTTTTTTAGTTTTAGATAATTTATCAAGATCAGGGTTGGCTTCTTTTATACCTACAACATTTTCAAATTCAGCTACATTAGCTATAGTTTCTGGATCAATATCTGTACCAGTACGAGAAGGAACATTGTAAACTATAATAGGAATATCAGAATTGTTATTTATAGCTTTATAATGTTCAACAAGCCCATGAGGTTGTGGTTTATTGTAATAAGGAGTTATGACAAGAGCCATATCAGCACCAGCACTTTCTGCATATTGAACAAGCTCCAATGCATCGTTTGTTGAATTACTTCCTGCTCCAGCTATTGTAGCAACCCTACCATCTACTTCCTCAATTAAAATATCAATAAGTTTTTTTTGTTCAGGAATCGTAATAGTAGCTGATTCCCCAGTTGTTCCAGCAGCTAATAAACCATCGACACCATTTTCAATTAAAAAGTTAATGTTTTTTCTATACCCCTCTTCATCAACTTCATTTTCTTCTGTAAACGGTGTAATCATAGCTACTGCAGTACCTTCAAAATTCATATTTTTCCCCTCTTACATTCATTATTTTAAATATCTCTAAATTTTTACAAACTTTAAATTCAAATATCTCTAAACTTTAAATATCCCTATATTTTTATAAATCTAAATTTCAAATTTATCTAAAATTTATAATTATTTTAAAACGTTTTTAACCAATTCAAAAGCTTTTTCCCCATCGGCCCATTCCACAAAGATAACAACAGCAGTTTGAGAAGAAGATATCTCAACAATATTGATATTATTTTCTCTTAATGGAACAGTGATATCCGATATAATCCCCGGAGTTTCAACAAAATCGGGACTAACAAGAGTCAACATAGCTATTTCTTTACCTAAAGAAAGAGAGCTAAGTTCTTCAGAATCAATAACCATATCATGTAATAAATGATAAGCTTTATCAGAATTCTTTTTATTAATGAAAACAGTTACTGAATTTTGACCTGCTGAAATGCCAAATATGTTTATATCATTTTTAGCCAATATTGTAGTCATTTTAGAAAGTAAGCCTGGTCTTTTAAGCATTCCATCTCCAACAATAGCTACAACAGATATTGGTTCTGGATATAACATGGTGGTTTTCATCATTTCACCTTCATAAGGACCAACAATAACAGTTCCTGATTTAGAAAGGTCACCATTTTCATGGCTTATAATTTTAGCATTAATCATTGGATCCTTATATTTTAAAGCATGCGGATGAAGTACTTGGGCTCCATGTGTAGCTAAATCTCTCATTTCTTCTACAGATATTTTATCAAGCTTTTTAGCTTTTTGAATCTTATTTGGATCAGTAGACATTACTCCATCAACATCAGTAACAATTATCACTTCATCAGCATTTAAACAATGTCCTAAGAAGAAAGCTGTAATATCACTTCCACCCCTACCAAGAGTAGTGATTTCTCCATCTGGCCCTTTACCTAAAAATCCACATACAACAGGAATTATACCTTGATCTAATATTTTAGTCAATTCTTTACTCATAATCTCTGAAGATTGAAAATCAATTTTAGCTTCAAGAACTTTATTATCGGTTAAAAGAGGCCATTTATCAGAGTAAGGATCAATATATTCAGATTTAACCCCTAAAGACTCAATCACTGAAGACATTACTCTTACACTAGTCATTTCACCCATAGATAATATTTCTGCCATCTGTTTATCAGTAACATTAGAATCCACAGAATCTTTAACAATCTTTATAAGGTTGTCAGTTGTCTTGTTAATTGCAGATACTACTACAACTACTTTATTACCCTTCATATATTCATTAACAACTGATTGGGCTGCTTTTCTTATTTTTTCTCCATTTCCTATCGAAGTTCCTCCGAACTTAGCTACTATTAGTTCCACTAGCTTCACAACCTTCTATTCTTTAATTATATCATATTTATAAACATTATTAATACAATAATCAACATTAATTTTTTATAATATTCATAATTATAATAATTCTTATTAATAAAGTTAGCTATTGTATAAAAATCACTTAATATAGAAAATCAATAAGATAGAAATTAAAAATAAGTTATGAAAATAATATTATGAATAAAATAATAAGAATATTGAAAATATTAAAATCAAAATATAATTTATAAATCATTCAATACATTTCAAATAATGATAATAATAATAATAATAGAATATAAATTACCAATATTTAAAATAAACAGACCTAATAGACTAAATTATAATATAAAAAACCCATATCTAAAATAAACAGACCTAATAGACTAAATTATAATATAAAAAACCCATATCTAAAA
>NZ_CALGFC010000029.1 GCF_937881195.1 uncultured Methanobrevibacter sp.
TTAATCTTTAAATTTAAATTTTAAATCTATTAATTTTAAATTCTTTAATCTTTAATTTTTTAATTTTTTTTCTAAATTTAATTTTAAATTTTTTAATCATTTTTTAAATTAATCTTTAATTTTTTAATTTTTTTGTTTAGTTTTATTGGTTTTTATTAGTTCTATTATCAAAATTATTAATATTTAATATTCTTTTTGTTTAATTTAGTAAAATATAGATTGAATTTACTATTTTTATCTACTATATTATATGATCCCTAATGCCAATTGATATAAATACTAATATTTAATATTCTGATTCAATTTAAATATAGATTAATATGTATGTTTAATTGGATTGCTATTAAGAATAATCATTATTTAATTAATAATAACTTTTAATTCTTATTTCGAGTTTTTTTGTTAATAAAATTTATGAAAATCTTAATAAATAGCTTAGAATACTCAATATATCTTAAGATAATTGGTGAAATATTATCATTTTATGTTTAAATATTTCTATATTCAAATTTTCTTAGTTTTAATCTTTGATTCTAGCTTAGTTATGTATAAATTATCAATGTTAGGTATACAAAATTATTAACTTTATATTGGTTTACTCAAGCTTCAAGTAACAACATTTATATATCTTATAGAGCTTACATTTTATCATGATTATTCATGTTGATGAAACATACTTATTACTAAATATATTAATTACCGTAATTGTATCTATAGTAATAGCTTTAGGGCTAGGTTTACCCCTACTTCCAAAAAAACCTATTAGGTTTTCTTTTGATAAAAGTGCGATATTTCCTACTCCTATTTTTGCTATGGGATTTTTAGCAATTTGTTTTTCAGTGAATTTCTATTGGATTTATAACGGAATGATATTAGCTGTGTTCTGGGGTGTTGTTTCTGGTTTATTTGTTAAATATGCCTTTGATTATGTTTTTCCAAAGCCTTCTAATAATGAGAGTGAGAGTGATTTGGATATAAATTCTTCTAATGAAATTTCCAAAACAGAGGAGGGTAATTAATGAATGAAATTTTAGGAATCATATTTGCAACTATTATAGCTTGGCTAAATTTTGTTCTCATTGATACTTACCTTGGACTACCCGAGGCTCCTGGTGTTAAAGGTGCAGATATTGTAGGTCATGAAATTAAAAAGAGAGGTGGTGATTTAGCAGGGGGATTTTTCCAAGGAAACATACTATGTTCTCCGGACGCTTCTGCAGGAACTCTTTTAGCTTCAATCGGTTATATGTTGATTGGAATTGAAGGAGGATTAATAGCTGCTTTCTTTGTGTATATTGGAAATAGGTTATGTGCAGATCCTGGATATGCTGGGACTACTGGTGCTTTGACTACAATAGTTTTAATATATCTTACATCTTTCATTGGTTTAACACCAGAAATGTTTGTTGTAGGAATGGTAATAGCTATAACTACTATTCAAGGTTTACATCATCCAAGCTCATCTAAATTAATTGGATGTATTGCTAAATCATTTAATAGACATACTAAATTAGAATAATCATTATATTATGAAATTTGGTAAAAAATTAGCTAATTAACTTATATATGATTTTAGTATTTAATTTATAAAAATTTATAAGATTTATAAATTTTAAGATTAAAATTATTATAATAATTAATCTTATTTGTTAGACAAAATATATTAAACTTATATTATAGTTAGTACAAATTTTATAATATTGGTATTTTATTTAAAATTATATTAAAATTTTATATTATATTAAAGTTTTATATTAAATCAAAATTATATTAAAATTTTATATTAAATCAAAGTTTTATATTAAATCAAAATTATATTAAAATTTTATATTAAATTAAAATTTATATTTAAATTATATTTTATAGATACATGTTATATTATAAAAATTAGATAATGTAAAAATTATATTGATGTAAGTTGTATCTATAAACAAAATTGTGTTATTGGAATGTTAAGTATGATAGAAGAAATTATTGGAGTAATTATTATCATAATGGCTATAAGAACACTTTTAGCTAAGAATAAAGCTGAAAGAATGCTTTATGTTAATGTAATTGATTTTGCTGTTTCAGCACTTATTGCATTGACTGTTAATAGTCCTTTTGGTCTTGTAATTGCTATTACATTTTTCATAACTTCTACTATTGGTTCTAATGCAATAGCTTATACTTTAGATAGATTAGAAAATGAAATTATTCTTGAGGAGTGAAATATAATATATTACTATTATAATTGGTGAATTTAATGATTTTTTTAGATTTTCTTAATGTAACCTCAATATCAATAATCCTAATGTTTATCGGTGCTGCAGGTATCATAATGCTTGTTAAGCCACTTGATAAACTTATAATGTTTGCAGTAATGGAAGCAGGGTTATTATTGGCTGTTGTTTCATTTAGATATTTAGATGTGGCTTTAGTAATTGCCTTGTTTGGACCAATCTCTACTGTTATATTCCTTTTATCTATAATAAAAATTAATGATATTAGAAAGAGAAATAAAAACAATCCTGAAGGTGAGCTATTTGATTGAAATTCAAATGTTATTTTATGCAGGTTGTATATTGGCTATAGTTGGAAGTATAGCTACTGTAGCAGGCCCTGGTGTCAATGATCCTATTGTTAGAACATTCAATACAGAAATTGCTGCAGTTGGAATATCATTAATATTTCTTGTTTATAATCATACATTAGCACTAATGACTTTTGTAGCAGCTACTGCTGCTATTACTCTTATATTACTTAGAGCTATAACCAGATTAGAAGAAATGGGGGCAGATGTATGAGTCGGATTGGACGTCTGTGGAATTCTCTTGCTAATCCTGATAAAATTCCTAAATTATTTTCTATAATTTTGGCAGTAGTTATTTTGGTTGGTTTTATAGTTCCTTTGAGCTTAGATGTTAATCAATTATATCCACGTCCCGCACCTCAAGTTCAAGTTGAAGAAGGTTCTCCACTTGCTCCTTATGATAGAGGAGGTGTTGTTTTAGAAGTTCCAGGAATTACAAAAGCTCAATATCCTGAAAATGCTAAGTCTTTAGGTATGATAACTTCTTATATGACTCCTCAAGCGATTCTTGTTTCGTCGATTTCTCCTTATTTTGGAACTTCGATATATTCTTCGCCTGGAGGCCTTATAGATGAAATTCTTTATTATACAAGAGGTTTCGATACAATATTAGAATCATCTATTTTGATGATGGCATTTATTATAGCTTCTTGGTTAGCCCTTAATTTTACTATAAATAGAAAAAAAGAAGAAAATAATGGTAATAGTAATTCTAAAAATGATTCTTTGAATTTAAATAAGGAGGAGCAGTGATATGGTAACTTTAGTTCCAGAAGTTGTTCCAGCTATTACAGCATCTTTATATCTTCCTGCATTATATGTAGCTATTTTAGTAGGATTCATTGGTTTAACTGGAATTGCAATTCAAAAAAGAGACATTCATATTTTAATACTAACTGATCTTGTCGGTTTTGCAATGTTAATAGTTGTTGCTGCTGTTGGAACTGATTTAGCTGAAGCATTGATACTTCCAGGATTAGTTGTAGAATTAGCAGAGATAATGGCTATTTCAGAAATTTTAATATCTCGAGAAATGAGAAAAGCTGAAAATGCTGTTCCTAAAGATAGGACTATTACAGAAAAACCTTCTGTATTCCCACTTCCTTTAAAATTAGACATGGAAATAATGGAAACTGCTCCAAATTTTTTAGCTCTTGTAATGATACTTTATGGAGCATTTTTAACTGGATTTACCGGTGGTGCAGTAGCTGGTGGGGGAATATTGTTTTATATGATGTGTAGAAAAGCAAGAGGATTGCCTGTATTTGTAATTGAAGGTATTGGGGCAGTATCTGGTATTTCATGGTGTTTATGGATAGTTGGATTTGTTCTATTATTCTTAGTTCCTCAATATTGGCTTCTTGGATTGTTTATGGCTGCTTGTGGGTTAGTTCTAAAAGTAGCTTCAAAATTAGGTTTAATTGGATCAATTCTCACTGAAGAATTTAGAAGAGAATAATAGATTTATTGAGATTAATGAATCTAGAAAGAAGATTCAAATTAAAAATATTAATAAATTTAGTTTAAAAAAATTTACTAAAAAATATTAGTTTAAAAAATTTATTAAAAAAGATTAGTTTAAAAAATTTACTAAAAAAAATTTATAAAAATAATTTATAAAATAAATTTATTAAAAAATAATATATAATGGATTAATTTATCATAAAATAAAGAGGATTAATATGGATATTACATCATTAGGTGGTAATTTACTTGGAACAATACCTTTAGGGGATATTGTATTATATTTAACCCCATTCCATCTATTCATGTTTGCAGTTGTTTTAATATTCACATTTCTTATAGCTATTAGTAGAACTGAAACTCAAGTCGAGGCAGAATTTGGAACTTTAAAAGAAAATAAAGTTTCAATAGGGTTAAGTGAATTTAAAATAAGAAGATTTTTAGCTATTGTTTGTGGATTAGCTACTGCTGGAGCAATGATTACTGGAGATTTATTCAATTTGACTCTATTCATTGCATTAATAGGTATTGTTAATGTAGGTATAGTTTCTGCAGTAAAACAGGTAGATGTTCTTGATGCCGCTTATCAATATGGTATAATGGCTATGATTTCATCACTTCCATTGTTTGGTGGAGCAGCTATAATTCTTGCTGCTACTGGTACTTTAAGCTTATTTGTACTTTCAGGAATTGGTACATCTCCTATGATGATCTTTGGAGCAATACTTATATTAATAGGTGTAGCTGGTGAAACTGGTATAGCTCCATTTTTTGCTACAAAAGCAGAAATGTTTAGGACTCCTGGTTCTCCATTTTTATTAATTATTCATTTAAGTTCCTTAATGATAATTATAAGGGTGATTGAAGTACTACTAATAATTGTAACATAATTCAGATCTATATTAGTTATTATCTATTATATAAAATCATATTATATAAAATAGATATTATATAAAATAATATTATATAAAATAAATAATTATAAAAATTTAATTTAAATAAAATTTAGAATAATTAGGTGTGAAAATGAATAAACTAATGTTAACTAGTTACTCATTGTTAATAATATCAATACTACTAATATTATATGCTTTAATATTTAGTCCATCTGCTTGGATTGTTTATGGGATAGCTATTGTATTCATACCAATATTTATACTTTCATTAGGTTTAATAACTATGGCAAAAGCTAAAAAAGAAGAGAAGGAGGAAAGAACTGAAGAACCATTCATTGGATATTAAGTCTTTATGTTTAGTTTTTCATCTTTAGTTGATACCATGAATTTAATGGCTAATATCATTATTAATGTTGTAATAGCTTTTTTACTTGGAAGTTTGCTGTTAGGATTCCATAGGAAAGTAATGGCAAGAATACAGCTTAGACCAGGGCCTCCTATTATACAACATTTTCTTCATTCTTTAAAATTCTTTTTTAAAGAATCTTCATTCCCAAAAACTGCATCTATGCCATTTTATATAGCTATTGCTTGTATGTATTGTGCTATATGGGTAGTTGCTGTGATTGCTGGACCTGTTTCTTATGGTTCACTATTAATAATATTTGGTGTATATGCTGTTTATAAAATTGTTGAACACAATGCAGGATCTTCATCTGGTTCTCCTTATGGTAAAATGAGTTGTGTCAGGGCAGTTTTTTCAGCAGCAGCTGAAATTCCGCTATTTGCAGTTTTGGTCATTGTATTTCTTCAAACAGGAACTATGAATTTGGGAGAGATTGTAACATATCAATCAATTAATGGTCCTTTAATATTTTCAATACCATTAGCGGCACTAATGTTCTTTGTTCTTATAGTTTCTAAATCACCATATTCTCCGTTTTCAATAACTAAAGGAAAAGACATTATTTCTGGTTTTGAAACTGAGCACTTTGGTGTTTTAAGAGGTTATATGATGCTTTCAGAGTCCATAGCATGGTATATATTGTTATGGGTGTTTTTAACAGTTTTCTTCGGACCTCTTTCAATAATTGGATACTTAATTGGAATGATATTGATTACTGCTATAGTTGCGCTTATAAATGTTACTACTCCAATTTTAAACCCTAATCATTCTGTCATGAGTCAGATTTCTTTAGCTATTATTGGAATAGTTGGATCTCTATTACTAATGTTTATAGCTTAAATATGATAAAATATATTTAAAATGAATATATTTAATTTAAAATGAATATATTTAATTTTCATCATTTTTAAGTTCATAATTAAAAAATAAATAAAATTATTATAAGATATAATTATTATAATATTAAATGATTATAACTTGAATTATTTAATATGAATTATTATAATATGAATTGTTATGATATAATTTAATATTAAATATTATATTTGATTTAAATTTATAATTGATTAAATTATAATTTAATAGGCTTATCATTTGATTTAAGTATTAAAACTATAATTGACTTTAATTTAAAGTTTTGTTTAGATTTGATTTAAAATTATCAATGAATTAATTAATGAGGGATATTATGAATAAAGAGGATATATTATGAATAAAGAAAAAGATTTTATTGTATTAACCTCATGTGTTGCTCTTGGGATTATAATAGCTAGTGGGTTAGCTATGGTAATTCAAAGATGGGAGGTTATCCCTGTAACAATTTTTGGATTTCTCATGTTTCCTTTGATATTACTTCAAAATAAAGAAAAATTTGCACATATAACTGAAAATTTAGAAAATATAATATTTATGATAACTTTAGTTATCATTATTGTATCATTTATACTACTTTATAAGCCTATGTAGTATTTATTAACCAATTATAATCTTTACTGGGTGATATGAATGAATGAATTATCCTATTTAATATATATACTTGTCTTTATTATAGGATCTATTTTAGGTCTTTTAATAAGCTATAAAAAGCATGGAGAACCTTTTATTATAAATGATATTGAAATAGTTTCTCTAATAATTGCTATAATTGGATGGATATTATTATTTAATTATGGAATTATTTCTATTATAATTGGTTTTATTTCTCCAGAAATATTGATATCTATAGGTTTATTCCTAATAGCTTTAGTAATGGGTATGAGGCCAGGTTATGGGAGAAAAGAAACTTTTATAGGAATAATCATATCTGCTTTAATATGGTTTGGTGTTTATATATTGATTTAGATTTTTAAGGAAATATGTTTAAAAATTATTGTTTAAAAATTTTTACTTTATATTGGTGATAATGTGGATGAGGATAAAAAGCTATTGGAAACAATGAAATTAAGAATTCTTCGGAGTTTTAAGTGGAAAGAAGATGTTGTTACTCCTTTAGCTAATGAATTAGAAATTTCAAATGAAGAACTTGAAAAAATCTTAATGAATAATTTAGATATGTCTAGTTTAGAAGCTCTTCATGCCACTCTTGAATCAGCTAAGCCGAAATGCCTTTCTGAAAAGCTTCATGCAGATTTAAGATTTTGTTGGTTATGTGATGTAATGGAGATAATAACTATTGAAGAAGCTAATAGGATTAAATTTTCATTAGTAAAAGAAATAATT
This sequence comes from uncultured Methanobrevibacter sp., assembly GCF_937881195.1. GTDB lineage: Archaea > Methanobacteriota > Methanobacteria > Methanobacteriales > Methanobacteriaceae > Methanobinarius. The sequence goes on from NZ_CALGFC010000029.1 coordinate 7,559, forward strand.
AATGGAAAAGATTATGATTTAGTTTTAAAAGATGGCAAAAAGCAAGTTTTAGACTTATTGTCTATGTAAATATTTTTATTATTATATGTTATTAATGTTTTAATTATACATTTGCTAAAAATTGTTAATATATTTATTAAAAAATTAATAAAAATTAATGAAATAGTAATCAAATAAATATAAATAAATATAATCTAATTATAAATAGTTATAATAGAATATAATAATTTTTAGATTATAGTTATTATAATAATTTTTAGTTTATAGTTATTATAATAATTTTTAGTTTATATTATTAAAGAATGTTTAAATCATTAAATATTAAGATTGTTTAAATCATTAAATATTATTTAAATCTAATTTAAAATTAAGTTTGATCTAAGAGGTCAGTAAATGCTAAATACTCTTAAAGATATTGTTAGAAAAAGTTCCATCCATGTTTGTTTAGTTAATTGTGGGGGATGTAATGGTTGTGATGTAGAGATTGTTTCACTATTATCTCCTAGATATGATCTTGAACAATATGGAATTTATGTTCACAATAATCCTCGTGAAGCAGATGTTATATTAATAACTGGAGCTGTTACTGAACAATGGATTAAAAAAATAAGAAGAATATATACAAAAGCCCCTGAACCTAAAGTAGTTGCTTGTGTTGGTAATTGTCCATTATCTGGGGATGTATTTAACCAAGAAGGTGGAAAAGTCCACGCTCCTGTTTCTGACTTTATTCCAGTAGATGCTGAGATTTCTGGCTGTCCTCCAAGACCTAGTGAAATTTTAGAAGCTATTCTTACAGTTGCTCCTGGAGCAATTGCAGCTAGAGGAAGGGAAGCTAATGGAAAAGAAACTGCAAAAGAATCTAATAATGGAGGCAAATAAATGATATTACCTATTGGTCCAATTCACCCTGGTTTAAAAGAACCTCTAAGGTTAAAATTACAAACTAAAGGTGAAAGAGTTTTAAAAGCCGAAATTGATTATGGTTATGTTCACAGAGGAATTGAAAAGATTATGGAAGGTAAAACTTGGCAAAAATGTATTTACCTTGCTGAAAGAGTCTGTGGAATTTGTTCTTATGAACATACACAAACATTTGCAGAAACAATAGAAAAAATTTCTGATGTTAGGGCCCCTGCACGTGCTCAACTTTTGAGAGTTATTACTAATGAGTTAGATAGGATTCAAAGTCATTTTTTAGCTAATTCTACATATTTCAAGACTATAGAACATGAAACTTTATTTATGTATGTTTTATCTTTGAGAGAACATGCAATGGATTCTATTGAACTTTTAACTGGTAATAGGGTTAATATGGGTTGGAATGTTGTTGGTGGTGTTCGTATGGATGCAAAAAAAGTCCACCTTGATGCAATATTGGAAAATATTAGCTTAATTGAAAAAGATTTAGATAGATATACTGAAATTTTCAGTGAAGGGCCTCTTGTTGGTCTTCGTTCTAAAGATGTTGGTAAAATGACAAGAGATCAAGCTTTAAAAGGTAGGGCAGTTGGACCTATTGGAAGAGCTTCTGGTTTAAAGCATGATTTAAGAGAACAACATCATACTTACAGAGATTATCTTGATTTTAAACCTGTTTGGAGAAAAGAAGGAGATAATTATGCAAGGACTATGAATAGATTTACAGAAATTTCTAATTCTATTGATTTAATAAGGCAAGCAATTGATGTTTTGCCTGAAGGCGATATCAGAACTAAAGTTGAGATTGGTTCTGGATATGCTGAGTGGAGAAATGAGGCTCCAAGAGGTGAAGTTGTTTATATGATTGAAACTAATGGTAATTTAATTAAGCATATTTCTATTAGAACTCCTAGTATTATGAATATTGACTCATGTGCTAAATATATGCTTAAAGATGTTGCAACAGTTTCAGATGCTGTAGCTACTTATGCAAGTGCAGATCCTTGTATTGCTTGTGCTGAAAGGGTGGCTATTATAGATGTTGATAAAGGTGAAACTTCAAAAGATTTTTATAATTTGAAGTAATCTATATAATTCTAAATTTAATTGTATTTAAATATGGATTGTAAGTATAATTATATCTAATTATTAATTTGAATGTAATTAATTATTAAACTATAATTTATTATCTAATTTATTAATTAAGGGTAAAATATGTCTTCTGTAATTTGGTATTTGTATGAATTTGCTAGGAAATCTTTTTTAGAAGGGATTACTGATGCAAAATCTCAACATGATATTGTTGAAAAGCCGGATAGGTTTAGGGATTTTCCAGAAGTTCTTAAAGAATATTGTATCGGTTGTGGGGCTTGTACTCAATCTTGTCCATCTCCTCATGCTATTAAACTTGTTAGGGATGGAGATGATCATGATGGTGAAGGTAAAGCATATCCTGTTATAAATAAAAGAGCTTGTATTAGGTGCGGATTTTGTGCAGAAGTCTGTCCAACAGAACCTAAAACATTGCTTTGTGGTGAGAATCATTTAATTAGGGAAGAATTTAATATAATTCCATCTAAAAGACAGTATACTGTAGATGATTTTTTATGTATTAAATGTAAAAAATGTATTAAATCCTGTCCTGTAGAAGGAGCAATTATTGAAAAAGATAATAAAATTATGGTGGACCAATCAAAATGTATTTCTTGTGGGAATTGCTTAGAGGCATGTCCTGTGAAAGGAGCTATGAAAGGAGTATTTATTGATAACCTTGAAGATCAAAAAGCAATAATTCGACTTGTTGTAAACACTCTTGAAGAGTTTATTGAAAGTAAAGAAGATGAACTCAATAATTTGCCTTCTGAAAAACTTCTTAAATTACAATTGCCTTTATCCGAAATTTGGGATAAGGCATTAAATATATTGCCTGATGAAGAAGTAGCATTAGAAATAATTGAAAATGCTACTGATAGATTAAAAATTAGAATTATCACTTGGGATGAATCTAAGTGTAAAAAATGTCGTTTATGTGTTGATGAATGTCCAACAAAAGCTATTAGTTATGATTCTGAAAAGAATGAAGTTAAAAGAGACTCTGATAAATGTCTAAGATGTAGTAATTGTTATCAAACTTGTCCTTTCTCTGTTGTTAAGTATTTCATAGCAAAATTTTTACTTGATGATGTTAATGGAGAAAAAGTAATTTTAATCACATTAAAAGAATCTCAATTAGCTAATAGGTGAATATTATATTAGGGGATGATTATTATCGAGGTTTCTACTAAAAAATGCACTAAGCCTTTAAGGGAAGTTGAAGTCGATTATGAAATCGACAATAGTAAGTGCGAAATATGTAAAGATAAACCTTGCCTTAAAGCTTGTCCAGTTGAAGCTATTTATATCGATTCAGATGATGACACTACTAAAATAAATGAAAAATGTTTTGGTTGTGTTTTATGTAGGGAAGCTTGTCCATATGATGCTATAAAAATGAAAACAAAGTTAGCTGATCCTATTAGTGAAAATATTCCTAATATAAATTCTAAACTTTGTAGGGCATGTGGGGCTTGTGTTTCTTCTTGTAAAACAGGAGCAATTCATTTAACTTCTTCTGGGAGTGAAGAGGTTCATAGTGAAATTGATGAAGATAAATGTGTTAGATGTGGCTATTGTTTTAGATCTTGTCCAACAGATGCAATTAAATATGGGGAAATACTCCCTAGAACTGTCTCTGGTGGAAGAGCAATTGTTGTAAATCAAAAAAATTGTATTGGTTGTATGACATGTACAAGAATATGTCCTTCTAGGGGAGCTATTAATGTTGGTAAAACAAGTAAATTACCTTACATTGACCCTTCCTATTGTGCAAGATGTGAGGAATGTATGGAAGTTTGCCCATCTTCAGCTATTAAATATTCTTCTCGTAAAAAAGCTTATGAATCTTTTAATAAAATTCGATCTTTAGAAATAGCTTCCAGCATTATTGATAAAGATATCAAAAAGTTATCAAATGATATTGCAAAAGTTGATTCAATTTTATCAGATTTGGCTCATGAATCATCTGATAAAAAAGATAAAGATTTTGAAATAAATGTTACTAAATCTATAATTAATAAAATTGAAGATATTACAGTTTCTGATATTTCTGTAGTTGATATGAATGATTTAGTCGAATATTTCCCTCCTATTCGTAAAATTAAAGTTTTTGAGGATAATTGTATTGGCTGTGGGGAATGTATTCCAATTTGTCCTGTAAATGCTATTTGGTTAGAGTTACCATCACCAATTCATATTGAAGATAACTGTGTATTTTGTGGTAAATGTGTTTCAACTTGTCCTGTAACAGCTATTGAATTAACTGAAGAATTTTTTGAAACTCGTGAAAATGATATTTATTTCATTAGAAGAAATATTGAATCTGTTAGAGATGGTGAATTTAAAATTCATAAAGATTTATGTCAAGCATGTGGAGTTTGTGTAAACCAATGCCCAGTTGATGCATTGAGTTTAGATGATGATGAAATTTCTGTTGATCAAGATTTATGTATATCTTGTAGGGAATGTGAAGCTTTATGTCCTGTTAATGCTATTAAAATTTGCTTAAAAAAATGATAGTTAATTTTTGATTATAAAATGGTTAATTATTAACAATTATAAGTGATTATAATATGGTAATTAATTATATTATTTTATTCATCTAATTTTTTTATCATTTAACTTAAATTATTAATTAAAATTTAGTCATATATTTCTAAAACTATTTAGTCATATATTTCTAAAACTATATTAGTAAATTATTTTTAATGGCTTAATAATTTTTAAAGTATCAATTTATTATAGAATTTTTTATTATTCTCATGTCATTATTATTCTTATTATCATAATTTTTATTATTATTCTTACTATTATTATTCTTATTATCATTATTATTATTATTATTATTATTATTTTTAAATGGAGGAAATTTTTTGAAAAGATTATTTGTAACTGACTGTGAAGGCCCATTATCTTTGAATGATAATGCATATGAACTTGCAAAAGAATTTATTCCTTCTGGGGACGATTTTTTTAGGATTATTAGTTTATTTGATGATTATTTAGTCGATGTAGTTAAAAAAGAAGGTTATAACTCTGGAAATACTCTTAAACTTATTATACCATTTTTTAAAGCTTACAATATATCTAATAAGGATATTATTAATTTTTCTAAAGAACATATTTTTTTAGTTCAAAATGCAGAAAAAACAATCAAATTAGCTATAAATACTATGGACTCTTTTATTGTAAGTACTAGTTATGGTCAATATATTGAAGCTATATCTGATTATCTTGATTTTCCTTTTGAAAATACATACTTTACAAAATTAAATAATTTAGATGATTATGAGATATCTAATGAAGAAAGAGAAAAATTATTTAAATTTAAAGAAGATATTGTTAAAATTGCTAAAAAAGAGTCTAAAACTGGTGAATTAGATACTGAAACTTTAAATAAAATATTTTTTGAAGAAATTCCTATGATGGATATATTTAATATAATAAAAGATATTAAATGTATTGGCGGAATTGGTAAAAAAAATGCTATTGAAGACATAATGTCTAAATTGGAACTTAATAAAGCTAGTATAATGTATGTAGGGGATAGTCATACCGATGTTGAACCTTTAAATTTTGCAAAAGAAAACGGAGGGATTGCTGTTTCTTTTAATGGTAATGAAGTAGCTATAAGAGAAGCAGATATAGCTATAATTTCAGATAATACTATTCCTACTTCTTTTTTGATAGATCTTCATAGTAAATTCAATAGGGAATATGTTTTTGAATTTGTTAAATCTTATTCTACTGATACTAAAAGGGCTTTTGAAAGTTTCAGAATCGGGTTTGCTCTTATAGAGGAGTTTAATGAAATATTTAAGAATAAAGATTTGCCGATAATTGAGATTGTTAAAGAAGATAATATTGATATGCTTGTTTCTGAAAGTTTAAAAATGAGAAAAAAACTCAGAGGAAAAGATATTGGTTCTTTAGGATAATTTGATAATTTTTAATAAATTTTTAATATATTTTATCTTTTTTTTATTTTATTCATTATCAATTATCTTATAATATAATAATAAATTTTTTACAGTCTTTTTTATAATCATACTTTCATTTTAAACTATAGATCCTTTTTTTAATTATATTCTCTTTTTTTAATTATATCTCTTTTTTATAATTATATTTCCTTTTTTTTTTAATTATATTTCCTTTTTATTATTACTTCTTAATTTTTTTTATTTTATAATATATATTATAGTAAATTTTATAATTTATAATATTAATATAATAATATTGTTTATAATTTATATAGTAATAATAAGGTGTTTTATGATAAACGAAAATCTAATTGAAGATACTTTTGCAGAATGCTTTTCTGGAAAATATATTAGGGCATTAATAACTGCTGATGATAAAGATACTCTAAAACAAGCTGCTTATGATTCTACTTCAACTCCTAGTGCAGTTATTGGGCGAATTGAAGGAGGAGTGGAATGTTTTGTTGATAAAGATGAAACTCCTGATGGTCGTATTGGTGCAATTGTACAATATTGGTTTGGCCTTGATGATATGGAAAAATATGAATTAGAATTATCTTATAGAATTCGTCAAGATGTTTTGGTTAAACCTTTTACGAAAATGTTCAATTATACTAAAATAGCTGATGGAAAAGGGTCTATTAACATGATGAAACAAGTTGGACATTGTGGTGATGGATATGAATGGATTGAAAATGTCTACAATCGTGAAATGATAAATGTTCCTATTGCAGTTCCTGACTTTCAAATAGAAAATGAATTATATTATGGTGAGGGAATAATGGGTGCTAATTTTTGGTATATGTGTAAAACTAAAGAAGCAGTTCTTGAAGCAGGGAAATTAGCTATAGATGCAATAATGGATGTTGAAGGTGCAATAGCTCCTTTTGGGATATGTTCTGCTGCTTCTAAGGTTGAAACAAACTATCCTTGGATTGGACCTACTACAAACCATCCTTATTGTCCATCATTGAAGAAAGATATTAAAAATTTATCTAAGGTCCCTGATGAAGTTAATTATATTCCTGAAATTGTTATTAATGGAATTAATATGGATACTGCGAAATTAGCTATGAAAAAATCTATTGGGGCTGTTTTAGAGAGTGAATATGCAGATGATATTGTTAAAATATCTGCTGGGAACTTTAATGGTGAACTTGGAGAGTATAATATTAATTTATTAGATCTTTTATAAATAAATCATTTAGTATTTTTTTATAAAATGAATCTTTTATTAAATCTTTTATAAAATGATTTTTTATAAATTTTAGTATTATATTCTTTTATTTATTATCATATCCTACTATTTTATTTAAAATTTAATTATTTAAGTTATTAATTATTAGATTGGTTAATTAGTAAATTTTTATCTTATTAAAGGGTATTAATGAATATTTATCTTACTAGGGGGTATTAATAAATTTTTATCTTACTAGGGGGTATTAATAAATTTTTATCTTACTAGGAGTGTATTAATAAATTTTTATCTTACTAGGAGTGTATTAATAAATTTTTATCTCATTAAAATTGTATTATTAAATTTATGTATTATTAAATTATTTTTCATGTCTATAAAATAATCTAAAATATTAGGGAGTAAAATATGAGTATTATAAATAATAATATTCCTGTTGATGTAATTGGTTTTGGTGCTTTAAATCTTGACAAAATGTATTATGTTAATGAAATTGCTTGTCAAGACCAAGAAAGTTATATTAAAGATTTAGATTCCAATCCTGGAGGATCAGCAGCTAATACTATTATGGGTCTTTCTCGTTTAGGATTAAACACATCTTACATTGGTAAAATAGCTGATGATGAGGAAGGAGAATGTATTGAATTAAAACTAATCTCTGAGGGAGTATTTGTTAATAATTTAATCATGTCTGAAAAAGGTAATTCTGGGAAAGTTCTTGGATTTATTGATGAGAATGGTGAACGTGCATTATATGTTGATTCAGGAGTTAATGATGAAATATCTATTGATGAAATTAATCTTAAAAATATCCAAAATACAAAAATAATTCATTATTCTTCTTTTTTAGGAGATTCATTTAATACTCAATTGGAACTATTGGATTATATTCCAGATTCTGTTATATTGAGTTTAGATCCAGGAATGTTCTATGCCAAAAAAGAGATTAAAGATATAAAAAAACTTTTAGATAGGACAAATATTCTCCTTATTAATGAAAATGAGCTTAAATTACTATTTGAAAATTATTATTCTGAAGTTGATGGTTTAATAGATTCTGATGAAGGTTTATCATTTAGGGATATTGCTATTCATGTCCTTGACGATGGAATTGACACAGTTGTTGTTAAAAGAGGATCAAAAAGTGTTTATGCCATTAATAATAAAGATGAGGAGGTTAAAGTTCCAGTTTTCAATGTTGATGTTGTAGATACAACTGCTGCTGGGGACTCATTTAATGTAGGATTTTTATATTCTTATTTAAAAGGATATTCTCTTGAAAAATCTTGTTTAATTGGAAATTGGGTTGCTTCAAAATGTGTTGAAAATATTTGTACTATTGGTCTTCCAAATAAAACTCAATTAGAAAATTTTGAAAATAATATAGATGATACTAATCATTAAATAATTTTCTATTATTATTTTTTATTCCATGAATTTTTCATGTTTTTTGTATAATTTCTTGTTTTAGGGTTTACAATTTATACGAATCCTAATTATTAATGTAAAAGTAATTATTTTTATTATTACTGGCTTATTTATCATTATTTTTTCAAAATGTTTATATTATAAAAAGTGTAATATAAAAAAAGTAGATTAAAATAATAAAAATTATATTATATTTAGCATATTAAGTTTTATATTAATATCTTCTTAATATTTCTTGAAATTTTGATTAATATTTGAATATTTTAAGTTTAATATTTGAATGAAATTTTATTATATAATAAATTTAATAATTATATTACTTTTAATTTAATAATATTTTTAATTTAATAAGTGTATTATTTTTAATTTAATAATATTTCTTAATTTAATAATATTTCTTAATTTAATAATTATTATTTTTAAATTATTTTTATGTTTTAATCCATTTTTTCGCATGCTATAATTAAAATATTATTGATGTTTTATTTTAGCTATTCGGATGTTTTAATATTTTAATTAATATTTTATTTAATTAATATTTCATTTAATTAATATTTATTTAATTACAATCTAATTATTGATTAAATTTATATTTTAGTGTTTGAGTTTGTTTAGTTTTTATATGTATGTTCATTCCTAACTTTAAATAATAAATTAAAATATTGTATATTAAATTAATTAAAGATTATTCGATTGATAAATTTATGTTGTATCTATATTAGAGGTTTTAATTAGATTTTTTATCTATATCGAAGATTAATCTGTAGTTTAAAAGTACAAGGTGATAGAATGCATGGAGTATTTAATGCTAAATCAATTGCAGTAATAGGTGCAACAGATAAAAAAGGTAAAATTGGTAATGATATAATAAAATCACTATTAAAGTGTTATGAAGGTAAAATAATTCCTGTAAATGTTAAGGGTGGAGAAATTTTAGGACTAACAGTATATAAATCATTAGAAGAATATGGTCCTGTTGATTTAGTTGTAATTGCTATACCTGCTGTACATATAATTAATGCTGTTGAAAATTGTGGTGAACTTGGAATAAAAAATATAATAGTTATATCTGCAGGATTTAAAGAAATTAGCGAAGATGGAGCTAAACTAGAAAATGAACTTATAGGAATATGTAATAAATATGACATTAAATTAGTAGGTCCAAATTGTTTAGGAGTTATAGATACTTATAATGATATGAATGCATCATTCTCTGCTGACATGGCTCTTAAGGGTAAAATTTCCTTCATGTCTCAATCTGGAGCTATAATGTCTGCTATTTTGGATTATGCAGATAAAAAAAATATCGGATTTTCTAGAATTGTAAGTCTTGGAAATAAAGCAATTATTAATGAAAAGGATTGTATTGAAAATTTTGTTGAGGATGTTAATACTGAGGTTATAATAGGATATCTTGAGGGAATTGTGGATGGTCCAAATTTTATAACTGCATGTAGAGAAGCTAGTAAAAAGAAACCTATTCTTATTATCAAATCAGGAAGAACCTCTAAAGGTTCAGAAGCGGTTTCATCTCACACAGGTACAATAGCAGGGTCAGATTCAGCTTATGAAGCTGCATTTTCCCAAGCAGGAGTTTTAAGAATTGATTCTCTTGCTGAAATGATGGATTATAGTACTGCTTTTGCTTTATCACCATTACCTAAAGGTAATAAAATAGTTATAATCACAAATGCTGGTGGTCCAGGTATTATGGTCACTGATGAAATAATAAGGCAGGGAATGGAACTTGCTGAAATTTCAGAAGATACTAAAAATAGATTAAAAGAAGGTTTAGCTCCTACTGCTAGTGTTAAAAATCCTGTTGATATTTTAGGTGATGCAAGCCCTGAAACATATAAATTTGCTCTTGATGTGGTTTTAGATGATCCTAATGTTGATGGTGTGATCTTTTTAGTGACTCCTCAATCTGTAACTGATGGTGAAGGTACAGCTAGAGTAGCTATTGATGCTGTTAAGAAAACAGACAAACCAATTTTATGTAGTTTCTTTGGAGGAACTGAGTTTGAAAAAGCTGAGAAAATACTTTCAAAGGAAGGTATTCCTAATTATTTATATCCTAGGATGGCTGTTAATAGTATGAAAGCATTATATAGATATAGTAAAATAAAAGATATGGAATATCAGGAACCTCCTAAATTTGATGTTGATAAAAAATTAGTTGAAGAGATTATTAAAAATGCCTATGATAATGGTGATTTATCTTTAGGATTGGAATCTTTTGATATTTTAAAAGCTTATGGAATACCTGCTGTAGGTACAGCTATTACAACTAAACTTGAGGATACTGTGGCTGCTGCTGAAGAAATTGGATATCCTCTTGTTATGAAAATCATTTCTCCTCAGATTTCTCATAAATCAGATGTTGGTGGAATAAAGCTTAATTTAAATAATAAAGAGGAAGTTGAAGAAGCTTATAATGATATGATGGAAAATATTCCATTAATAGAACCTGATGCTGATTTAGAAGGGGTTCAATTACAAAAAATGTTATCTGGTGGTAAGGAAGTTATTGTCGGAATGGTTAAAGATCCAACATTTGGTCCAATGATCATGTTTGGGCTTGGTGGTATATATGTTGAAATATTAAAAGATGTTAAATTTGCAATTGCACCAGTAAATCATGAAGAAGCTTATTCTATGGTAAAAAATATTAAAACACATAAACTTTTAGAGGGAGCTCGTGGTGAAAATCCAGCGGATATTGATTCAATTACTGAAGTAATCTTAAGGATTTCTCAACTTGTAACTGATTTCCCTGAAATTAATGAATTTGAGATTAATCCTCTAATTGTTTTTGATGAAGGTGAAGGTGCATTAGCTGTTGATATGAGGTTAGTATTAAAAGAAAATAATTAGGTTTATAATATTTTATAAATTTTATATATTTCATTTAATTTTATTTTTTTAGATTTAATAGGATTATATTGATTTCATTATACTCCTATTATTCTATTTTCAACAGGATTTTATAGATTATATGAATTTTATATTTAATTTTATTTTTTAGATCTAATAATGGCTATTTATCTTTAATTAATTTGGTTTTAGACTTTTTAAAATCAAATTATATTTTCAATTATTTTTTTTAAAGTTTATTGAACTAATATTATATTTTTTAATTAGTAGTTAGTTTTAAGTTTGTTAATATTTATTTTATTTCTCTTTATAATCTTTTATTAAATTTTATAATCTTTTATTAAATAAATACTATTAATTTGCCTTAAATAAATAAATTGTAAAAAATTTAAAGTTCTATGGTAAAAATATGGATAGGACAGTAATTTTAATAATTAAATGTAAAAATAATAAATGAAAAATTCAATCTCTTCTGAATTAAGAAGATAATAATATATATTAGAATTAATAAAAATATTTTTATCTTTTATAATATAATCCTATGATTTTTACATTTATCATAAAGATTAATTATTATGTATTTTGTGATTTAATTTGTAATTTATTATATAATTTCTGATTTATTTATATTCAATAATTTATTACATAATTTGGGTTATTATAAAAATTAATATTGATATGCTCATATTATAGAGGAAGATTTATGGAAATAAAACTTAAAAAACAGATTGAGAATCTTCAAAGAGAAGTTGTTCTTAAATCAGTAGATTTAGATGATGATATCGATGATTTTGAAGTTGATATTGGTGCTTATGATGGGTATGATAAGCTTATAACTATTTCTCCGCGTTGTGTTAGATGTGATCTTTGTGTTGAAGAGTGTCCTGTTGATGCAATTTCTCCTTCTAGTGTGGTCAAAAAATCTAGAGTTGAAAATAATTGTGTTAAATGTGAAATTTGTGCACAAACCTGTCCCGTTTCTTGTATTTATGTAATGGATACTAAATCGACAATTAATAAAGAAGATAATAATGTTGAATATTCTTTGAAAGAAGTAAAAGTTCCTCATCGTGTTCTTCGGATGGAAAATATTAGTATTGATAGAACTAAATGTAATAATTGTGGGAATTGTATTAAGTTCTGTCCTACAAAAGCTATTACTATTAAAGAAAAATCAATAATCGAAGCTGCTGATGATACTTCTTATCCTTATTTAGAGGATAAAGAATATCCTTATATTGATAAAAAACTTTGTGTTGGTTGTGGGTCATGTGTTAATCTGTGTGATACTAATGCAATAACTTTGGATAGAATTTTAGGTCCTGTGATTGTAACTAAATCTCTTTGTATAGATCAAGATGCATGTGTACAATGTTATCTTTGTGAAGAATCTTGTCCTGTTGATGCTATTAAATTAGATGGCGAAAAAGTTGTATTAGATAATGACAAGTGTATTAGATGTAATGTATGCTCAAGTAAATGTCCAGTAAATGCTCTAAGCTTGAAAAATTTAACAAATAATGAGGAAATTGATTAATTTAAAAGTAAATATATCTACTATTATTATTTATATTATTTATCTTAAAATTTATTTATAATTATCTATCTGTTATGATTTATATTAAAAAAATCAATTGTTTTATAATTGTATATTCAATTTTAAGGAAAAATTATAAAAACACTAAAATTACAATGATTAAAAATTACTTAACTAAAATTATATTTTGAAGGGATTTTATGAAAGCAAAAGAAATGATGGATAAAGATTTTATCTATGTATCACCAGAAGATACTGTAACTGATGTTTCTATAAAGATGGAAGAATCAAGAAGATTCACTACTCCGGTTGTTAGTCCTGATATGAAATTAATCGGTTGGATAACCTCATTAGATGTTACTAAGGGATTAAGAGAAGGAAAAAAAACTGCTTCTGAAATTATGCATCCAAAAGAAGAAATTCTATATATTCATGAGAATGATCCTTCTAGATTGGCAGTTATTGAAACTTCAAATCATAAATTAATAAGTATGCCTGTTATCAATCAGGAAGAGGTTGTTATAGGAGTAATCAGATCTTTTGATATTATTGATACATTATCTTCTCTTTATGATGTTAAAGTGTATAAACTTTATGAAGCTATGCAACAAGAGCTTAAAGGGGTTACATGGGAAGAACTAATGGAAGCTTCAGCTATCATTACTCGTAGGGCAACTGGAAAACGTGTTAAAGCAGAAGATTATGAAAGAAATATTCGGAATGCTACCTTTGGGGAGGCAATATGGGCTACTGGAGGACTTGAAAAGTTTTTTGTTGGTTTAATTGCTGTTGGAGAACTTGTTATTGCAAGAAAAATAGGCAAAGCAAGAAAATAATGTATTTTAGTTAATTATTGAGGATTACAATGAGTAAAAATAATTTTAATGAATATCAGGGAAAAACAGTTCTTGTGACTGGTGGAGCAGGATGTGTTGGTAGTAATTTATCTAAAAAAATATCAGAATTAGGTGCAGAAAAAGTCATTATTTTAGATAATTTATCATCTGCTTATGAATGGAATATACCAAAAAATGACAATATTGAGTTTGTTAAAGGAGATATTCTTGATGAATCTGTTCTAAAAAGAGTTTTTAAAGAAAGACCATCTCATGTTTTTCATCTAGCAGCTCATTTTGCGAATCAAAATAGTGTTGATAATCCTGAGAAAGATTTAATGGTTAATGGGATTGGTATCCTTAAAGTACTTCAACATGCTCAGTTGATTGGTGTAGAACGTTTTGTTTATTCTTCTTCTGGTTGTGGTGTTTATGGTCTTGATTCTAAGATGCCTTTTGAAGAACATGATATATCTATTTCATTACACACTCCTTACCAAGTAACTAAACTCCTTGGAGAGCTTTATACTAATTATTTTAATAATCTTTATGAAATGCCAATTGTAAATGCAAGATTTTTCAATGTTTTTGGTCCTGGTGAAGTTCCAGGTAAATATAGGAATGTAATTCCTAATTTTTTCTATTGGTCTATGACAAATCAAGCACTTCCGATTACTGGAGATGGGAGTGAAACTAGGGATTGGACATTTGTTGGAGATATTGTTAATGGTCTTTTAGCTATGGGGATTGAAGAAAAAGCTATTGGTGAAGCTATTAATCTAGGCTCTAGTAAGGATCATCAAGTTATTGATATGGCTAATAAAGTAAATAGTTTGACTGGAAATAAAGAAGGTATTTCTTATAGGGCTAGAAGAAATTGGGATGCTAAAAATAAACTTTTATCTTCCATCGATAAAGCTAAAGATATCTTAAACTATAAACCATCAGTTTCATTTGATGAAGGACTTGAATATACATACAAATGGTTTAAAGATAATTGGGATGATATTGAAGAAAGCGCAGAATTTGATTATTAAATTAAATAATTTTTAATATTAATTTTTTAATATTAATTTTTTTAATATTACTTTTTCAATATTACTTTTTTAATATTACTTTTTCAATATTAATTTTTTAATATTAAATTTTTTAATATTGAATATTTAATTTTATTTTTATTTTTTTTAATTATTTTTTAATATGGTTTATAAATTGGAGGTTTAAAGATGGATTTTAATGATTGTGTTGATTTTGCAAATGAAAACCCTGTAGCATGGTTAGCTACTTCTGAAGATAATCAACCTCATGTTAGAGCTATGGGTATGTGGTATGCTGATGAGACTGGTTTTTATTTTCAATCATCTTCTATGAAAGAATTAGTTAATCAAATTAAAAATAATAATAAAATTGAAATAGCATTTTTCAAACCTGATGAAGGTACTGGAACAATGCTTCGTGTTGAAGGGAAAGCAGAGATTATTGATGACTTTGAAATGAAAAAACTTTGTTTAGAAGATAGGCCATTTTTAAAAGATTTTGGTTTAACTGCTGAAAGTGATGAACTTTTTATATTCCGAATTTCTTCTGGAAAAGCTTATTTTTGGACAATGGCTACTAATCTTGATCCGAAAGATATTATTGAATTTTAGATTTTTATAATTTTTGTTTGTTTTCATTATTTATTAAATATTAATTAATAATTTGTTAAATATTGACTAATAATTTGTTAAATATTAATTAATAATTTGTTAAATATTGACTAAAAATTTATTAAATATTGATTAACAATTAAAATTTCATTAATTTTGTATTTTGATATTTTATTATTGATTATTTTAGGAAATTTAGAGAATATTTTTTATTTTACATCTATTAGAGTGAATATTATGAAAATTTTAGTTATTCAGGAGTCTGACTGGTTAGAAAGAAACCCACATCAGCAACATCATCTTATGGATAGAATGGCTGTAAGGGGGCATGAAATTCATGTTATCGATTATCCTATTGATTGGCCAAAGGACAAATCAGATAATAGTTTAGTTTATCCTAAAAAAACTTTTCATAATGTTTCTAAAGTTGATGAAAGGGCCAATATACAGGTTATTCGTCCAAGTTTTATTAAACTTCCAGTTATTAGTTATTTATCATTAGCTAATTCTCATAAAAAGGAAATAAAAAAACAGATTAAAGATTTCAAACCTGATGTTATTATTGCGCTTGGTCTTATGAATGCTTATATAGCTTCTAAAATTGCTAAAAAAGAGAACATACCTTTTGTTTATTACCTTATCGATGTTTTATACACTTTAATTCCGGAAAAAGCTTTTCAATCATTTGGTAAAATGATTAATAAAAAAGCAGTTTCTAACTCTGATCTTGTTATTACAATTAATGAACAGTTAAAAAGTTTAGCTATTGATTTAGGGTCAAATAAAAATGAAACTATTGTAATTGATGCAGGAATTGATTTTGATTCTTATAATCCAGATTTAGATGATTTTAAAATAAGAAATGAATTAAATATTGCTGAAAATGATATTGTTCTTTTTTTCATGGGATGGATTTATGATTTTGCAGGTATGAAAGAATTAGCTATTGAATTAGGTAAAAGAAAAAATGAATATCCAAACATCAAAATTGTCATAGTTGGTGATGGTGATGCTTATGAAGATATACTAAAAATTAAAGAGGATTATAATTTATCTGGTCAATTAATATTAACCGGTAAACAACCTTATACTAAAATCCCCGAGTTTTTAAGTTTAGCTGATTTTTGCCTTCTTCCAGCTTATATTGATGAAGAAATTATGCAGGATATTGTTCCAATTAAATTATATGAATATTTAGCTATGAAAAAAGTTGTTATTGCAACTAAACTTCCAGGAATATTCAAAGAATTTGGAGAGTCTAATGGTATTGTTTATGTTAATGAAGCTAAAGATGTTTTAGAAAGTGTTAAATCTATTATAAAAAATGGAAACTATGAAGATATAGCTAATTCTGGTCGTGATTTTGTTAAAGATAATGATTGGAATGTTATTACAGATAATTTCGAAAAGGTCTTATATGACTTAATTAAAAAAGAAAATTAAATTTCATCAGTTTATATTATTTTTATTAAAAAGTATATTATTTTAATACTTACTATTTTTTTATTAAAATTTTTCATTGTTTTATTACATACTATCTTTTTTATTAAAAAATATATTATTTTAATACTTACTATCTTTTTAATTAATTTTTGTTTCGGTCTATTTTTTCATTTTTAATTATTAAAATGATAGAATGTTTCAATCTATATTAACAATGTTTACTTACATTTATTTTTAGTTTCACTTAAATTTAGTAATCTTTATATTATACTTTATATCTATTATAATTAGAATGAAATATTTTGATTATATTATTAAATTTAAAAATTATTGTATTTTATTTCGATAAGATATTTTTTTATTTGGGGGGTTAAAATATTATATTATTGGATTAATTTACTACTTATTGCTCTTTTTCTATTGCTATATTTGAATTGTAATATAATCCTTTAATTTAGCTATAACTGATTTTTGATTGTATAATATATTGATTGGAATAAAATTTTATAGTTATTAAATTATTCAATAATTAAGGCATTTTTATAGGTTTTTATTTGTATTATTGGTTTATTATTTACCTTTTTATATTATTTATCTATAATTTTATTATATATTTTTTAGATTATGATATTCTATTTTTTAGATTAGGATATTCTATTTTTTAGATTATTTATAATAATAAAAATTTTTTGCCTATAGTATAATAACCTTAAATTATTAAATTTTCTTTAGAATTAATATTTAGTCTTTTTAAAATTCTATTTTTAAATTACTTATATTATATCTTATTGATTTTTTTAAATAAATTTAATATAAAAATTTTTTCAGTTTTACTGATTTAATAATCTTTGTTTATTAATTTAAACATTTTTAATTCTAATTTTAATAATATAAGCATTCTTAACTTGAATTTAAATGACAATTAAATTAATTATTATCACTATTATTAAGATTAATTTTACTGGTTAAATTTAATTATTAAAAATATTGTTAATTTAATTTTCAATTTTTTAGAAAAAATTTAATTAATCTAATTTTAAATTTTTTAGATTATTATTTTTTTATTTATATAAATATTGGGGGGATTTATAAATGATTAAAAAAAATTCTAGGCATTTTAGTTATATTACTATTTTATTATTATTTTTAGCTTTTGTTTCATTTACATCTGTTAATGGAGCAAATCCTATTCATATTAATAATTCTACTGATGGTGGAATAAAAAATGCAGTTGATAGTTTAAATAATAATGATACATTACTTTTAGATAATGGTGTCTATTTTGGTGAAAATAATACTAATATACAAGTAAATAAAAATATTACTATAATTGGTAAAGATAAACAAAACACTATTATTGATGGTAAAGGTATTTCAGGTATTTTCAACATTTCTAGTGGGAATTCTATAACATTAATAAATATTACAATTAAAAATGGTCATTCTAATAGGGGTGGTGCAATTTATTCTGAGGGCACTATAACTCTAGAAAATTGTATTTTTATGAATAATACTGTGGATTATGATCCTTATGGTAATAATTATGGCGGTGCTATTGCTGTTTTTAGTGATGTTAATGATGTAAATATTATCAATTCTACATTTGATTCTAATAATGCAATTGGGCCTGGCGGAGCTATATATTTTGATGGAAAAGTTAATGGGATTAATATAATCAATTCTAGCTTTTATAATAATACCTGTTATGTAGGTGGGGCTATATTTTTTAATAATTCTGTAAGTGGTAATACTCGTATTTCAAATTCTAAATTTGAAAATAACAATGCTAATGGGCCTGGTGGAGCTATTTGTTTTTACAATAATGTAAGTGGTTTTATAAGTATTGTTGATTCTTATTTTATTGAAAATCATGCTTTTGGTGTTGGTGGTGCTATTTATTTTTTAGCTAGTGTCAATTCTAGCATCGATATATTTAATTCTATTTTTAATAAAAATAATGTTAGTGGACCTGGTGGAGCTATTCAATTTGATAGTAATGTTAATGGTAATTTAACTATTTTCAATTCATCATTTGAGAATAATAGTGTTTCAAGTGGAATTGGGGGCGCTATTGGTTTTAATAGTTATTTATTAGGCAATTTAATTATTATTAAATCTAATTTTAACAGTAATAATATCAATGGTCCTGGCGGAGCTATCTATTTTGGAAATGATCTTTTAGGAAACGTTATTATTATCAATAGCACTTTTAACAAAAATAATGCTTCTGGTATGGGTGGAGCTATTAATTTTTGTAATATATTTGGTAATTTGACTATATTTAATTCTTCTTTTAGTTCAAATAAATTGAATGGTCCTGGTGGTGCTATTTTTGTTAATAATATTTATGGTAATGTAGATATTATTAAATCTAATTTTAATAATAATTCTGCTGTAGGTATTGGTGGGGCAATTTCTTTTGGTCTTATTGATGGTAATTTGACTATATGTGATTCTTCTTTTAATTTCAATAATGTTAGTGGTCCTGGTGGTGCTTTATACTTTGGTAATTATATTGGAGGTAATTTACTTATCATAAATTCAAGCTTTAATAATAATTCTGCAGGAGGTGTTGGTGCAGCTATTAGTTTTAGTAGTATTTTGGGCAATATGTCTATTATTAGTTCTTCTTTTGATTGTAATAATCTTTTAGGAGGTACTGGTGGTGCTATTAATTTTTTAGATGTTAAGGGTAATTTTTTAATAAAAAATTCTACTTTTATCTCTAATTATGCTAAATATGGTCCTGGTGGTGCTATAAATACAGGAGTTATTTATAATAATGTAACTATTACTGATTCTAAATTTGATAATAATGGTGCTGATGGTCCTGGTGGGGCTATTTCGTTTAATGATATTTATGGTAATTTAATTGTATCTAATTCTACATTTAACTATAATAATGGTAGTGGAACTGCTGGTGCTATTTATTTTTGTACTATTGGGGGTAATTTTACTCTAAAAAATTCTAACTTTAATTTCAACAATGTTAATGGTCCTGGTGGGGCTATTGCTTCTAGTATTATATATGGTGATGTAAATATAATAAATTGTTTATTAAATGATAATAATGCAGGTTCTCCTGGAGGGGCTATATACTTTGCAGATATAATTGGTAATGTGAATTTTACTAATTCTAGCTTTAATAATAACAATGCTAATTATCCTGGTGGTGCTATTTACTTCACTAGTATCTCAGGAAATTTTTCAATTATCAAATCTAATTTTGATAGTAATAGTATTTTGTTTAATGGCCCTGGAGGGGCTATTTATGTTGACAATGATATTTTAGGTAATTTATTTATCATAAACTCTTCTTTCGCCAATAATAAAGCTTTTGGTCCTGGTGGAGCGATTTACATTAATGGAATTATAAATAATCTTAATATTGATTATTCAACATTTATTAATAATAGTGCTGATATTGGGGGTGGTGCTATTTATATTGTTGGTGAGATTATTAATGGTACTAAAATTAACCATTCTACTTTTATAAATAATTTTGTCAGTGGTTTTGGTGGTGCTATTTATATTAAAGGTAATCAAATTGAAATATCTAACTCTAAATTTAATAATAATTTTGCAACAGAAAAAGGAGGAGCTATATATAATGAAGAAACAATTAATTTAACAATTGAAGATTCAAACTTTACAAATAATACTGCAATAATGGGAGGAGCAATTTATATTTATGGATCTCAGAATATAACTGTTATGTCCTGTAATATTATAAATAACACTCATAGTATTGATATTGATAATAGTGAAAATGTGTTTATTGTTTATAATAGATTGTTTAACAATAATTTTTATGATTTAAATGTTACAAATAGTGAAGTCATAGCAGATTATAATTGGTGGGGAAACAATACTCCGTCTGCATATTATGGGATTTTATTAAATAACTATTTTATTGTAAATATTACCAATACTACTCCTGTGGCTTATGAAGGTTTAGCATTATTTAAATATGTTTTTAGATTAAATGATAATAGTAATTTTGATTCTTCAAAATTGCCTTATTTTGAGTGTTTAGTCGATTTAAACACCTCATGTGTTGTTAATTCTTTTGATGCTAGATTTAATGATAATTTAACTTTATATTCTGGAATTCTAAATTGTTTCACTAGCTACAACTTTTTAATTGATAATGAAAATGTTACTTTAAGCTTATTTTCAACTAAAAAGAATACTAAAATTAGTATATATGCACCTACTATAAATCAAGGTAAAAAAACTTATATTAAAATTATATTGACTGATTCTCAGGGTAATCCTTTGGCTTATCAATCTGTTAATATTATTATTAATAAAAAAACATATTTCAAAAAAACTAATAATCAAGGAGTTGCGATTTTTAATATTCCTTCTTTAAAAGGTGGAAAGTATAAGATTAGTGCAATGTATGATGGAGATATTATTTATTCATCTATTAATACTTCAAAATATCAAATTGTAAACCCTAAAGTTGATTTAGCTATTTTAAAAATTAAAAAAATTAGAAATACTCATAATCGGCAAGTAAGTAAATATATTGTTACAATTGAGAATAAAGGTAGTTTGAAATCTAAGAAAACACAATTAAAGTTATGGCATATTCGTAAAGGAATTAAAATTCGAGCTAAATATATAAATATAAAACCTATATCTGGAAATAAGAAGATAAATATTGTTGTTACTTATTATCCAGATAAAGCTCACCATAAATATTGTAAAAAACAGTATTTTATTTTAAATCCTAAAAAAACAATGAATGAAATAACTTACAAGAATAATAAAAAGGTTTTATTAATATAAAACTTTTATTTTATTTTTTATGATTATTTATTTTATAAAAAATTATTTATATCATCTAAAACATAATTAATAAATATATAAAGAAGCTATAAAAGGTGATTTTGTGAAAGAAAATGTATTTTATGGAAAAGGTATGGGTCCAATAAAAAAAGATTATCCTGAAATATATGAATCAATTGTAACTTTAAATGATGCTGTTTATACAGGTAAAGCACTTGACTATAAAACACAAAAATTCATTGCACTCGCTATTGCTGCATCAAATTCTGATGATAGAGCTGTTCAAAAACAAATACAAAGTGCAGTTAATGAGTTTAATGCTACAAAAGACGAAATAATGGATGTTTTAAGAATTGTTCTTCTTACTTCTGGAATGCCTCCATTTGTAAAAGCAGTTAAGATATTATATGATGTAATTGATTAGTTTATTTATACTAATTGATTTATTTTAAATATTTATTAATTAATAATAATTTATTAATTAATTTTTTATTTTTATATATTTCATTTTATATATTTTTCATTTTTATATCTTTCATTTTATATATTTTTCATTTTTATATTTCCCATTTTTTGTACTTTTCATTTTTTATATTTCCCATTTTTTATATTAAATTTTGTCAAGTTTTTCTACTTGGTTTTATAGTTTTTTATTTTATTAATCTACAATCTTTTAGTTATGAGGTTTTATTTTTTTCATGATTATTTTTTTATTTTAACAGAAAGCTTTTTATATGGCTTTTGTTGAATATTATAATATCATCTAAAATTTTCAATGTAAATTATAATTTTTATAATTCTTTTAATTGTTTTAGGTGTGTTTTTTATTAAATAAAAAACTCTTTTTGGGATAGTTCTCATGAATTTTCCCTGGATGTGGCTTAATTGCTGAACAAGAGGTGTATAAATGTATAAATATATTAGAGATGCATGGAAAAATCCTGATAAGTCTTATGTAAGAGAACTTATGTGGGAAAGAGCTCCAGTTTGGAGACGAGAAAAAGTAATACAAAGAATTGATAGGCCTACAAGAATCGATCGTGCTAGATCCCTTGGATATAAAGCTAAAAAAGGTTATGTTGTTGTTAGAACAAGAGTACGTCGTGGTGGAAGGAGAAAAAGCCGTTTTACTGCAGGTCGTAGACCAAAACGTATGGGTGTAAATAAGATAACTCCTTCAAAATCTATCCAAAGAATAGCTGAAGAACGTGTAAGTAAAAAATATCCAAATATGGAAGTTTTAAACTCATACTGGGTATGGTCTGATGGTAAATTCAAATTCTTTGAAGTTATTTTAGTAGATCCACAAAGTCCTTCTATTATTAACGATCCTAAAATTAATTGGATTTGTGAAAAACAGCACAGAAGTAGAGCTCTTAGAGGTTTAACCAGTGCTGGTAAGAAAGGTCGAGGACGAAAAACAAGAGGAAAAGGTTCTGAAAAGAGAAATTAATAAAACAAGTTTATTCTTGTTTTCCCTTTCCTTTTCTTTTTTCCTTTTTTTATTTTTATTTATTATTTTAGTTACAAACTATTTCTAGTTAAAATATCTTATTTTTACAATTCTGTAATTTATTGTAATTTATTTTTACTTTTAGATTTTATTTTTATTATTAGATTTTACTTTTAGCTTATATTTTTATTTTTTTTATTATTATTATTATAGATTAATTTTGCTTTTTAATTTTTATTTTATTAGTTATTCATTTAATCTTTTTAAATCAAAATTAGGATATGAATTAAATATTTAAACCTGGTTAAAATAAATATATAATAAATATTACACTATTAACTTGATTAATTTAATAGATTATTAGATAATTATTAAACATATAAATTAAATATATAATTAAAAAATGTAATTAAATATATAACTAAAAATATAATCAAATATATAACTAGGGATATAGTCAAATAATATTTATAAAAAGACTATTTTATTATTGTATAGAAATCCATATTCTAGACTAAAAAATATATTCTAAACTAAAATATATTCTAAATTAAAAATATATTATTTGATTAAATAATTATTTAATCTATTATAATTAAATTATTATAATTAAGATATTTAATTAAATTAATTTTGCACTGATTAAAATGATTCACAATATAAGATACAGAATTTTTGTTTATGAAGATGAAAATGAAGAAGATCTAATTAAAGGGTTAAAAAATCTTCTTCCAACAGCTAAACCAAATCGTGAAGTAGCCGAAGGTATGCTTGAAGATGAAATTATCATTATTTCTGGAAAAATTGATAGGAAAAAAGAGACAAAAGAATTTTTAAATAATCTTTTAAAGATGGATAATGATTCTTTATCTAAATTATCTGCTGATTTAGAAAGTAAAACTGATAAAAATGGAAATTTATTCCTTCGTTTCTCTAAAACTTCCGCTTGTGAAGAAAAATGGGAAATTTGCGATACTGGAGATTCAATTCATCTTAAAAT
Organism: uncultured Methanobrevibacter sp.; assembly: GCF_937881195.1. GTDB lineage: Archaea > Methanobacteriota > Methanobacteria > Methanobacteriales > Methanobacteriaceae > Methanobinarius. Next base: position 31,770 of record NZ_CALGFC010000029.1, read on the forward strand.
AAAAATTGCTGCTTTTCCTGCTAAAAAAAATGTGGCAATATCTATTTTAAATGAGGTTTTAGAAGATTACCTTTAATTTTAAGATTATATATTATTAGTACTATTAATATTATTGGTACCATTATTGGTACCATTATTGGTACTATTATTGGTACTATTATTATTTATTAGTTGATTAACAGGAGATTCTTATAATTTCATTAACTTTAACAATATTTTAATTATATTAATATGTTAAATAATAATATGAAACTTTAAGATTAAACATTAAAAATTATATTTTAAAAGCAGTATCAAAGAATAATCTTTTAAAAGTATTATATAAACATGAATGAGTTTAAAAGTAATTATCTATGAGGTATTTAATGAATTTTCATGATTTAAATTTAAAGGGAAAAAATTATAAATTAGATAAAGATTTGATCTTAAATGCGTATAATTTAGGATGGAAGTATATTAATCTTAATTATTCTCCTGAAAATTTTAAAAAAGCTATTGATTATAAAAATGAATTAATTGAAGATATAAATGAAATAATGAAAATTCATAATATTGGGAATAAAGATGGAATAAAATTTGACTTTGGGGTTGAAATTAATCCTAAAAATCAAAATGAACTTTATAAAATTTCTAAAAAATATAGGAATAAGTCTAAATATGTCACTGTTTTAGGGGGAGATTTAGCTGTAAATAGGGCTGCTTGTGAAAATAGGTTAATAGATGTTCTTTCAAGACCTTATTTTAGAAATAGGTCTTCTTGTGGTATTAATCATGTTTTAGCTAAAGAAGCAGTTAGGAATAATGTAGCTATTGAACTTTGTTTCAATGATATTTTGTCTAGTTATTTAAGTTATAGGGCGAAAACATTAGCTTATTTTAGAGAAATAATTAAATTGTATAACAAATTCAAATTTCCATTGATAATAACTTCGGGTGCATCTTCTATATGGGAAATGAAATCTCCTAGGGATATTTTAGCTATTTTTAATCAGTTGGGGCTTTCTCAAGAAGATTTAGAATTATGTCTGGTTGATTATCCTTCTAATTTAGTTGAATTTAACAATGATAGAGAAAATATGATTGTTATTGGTGTTAAAAAAATTGATAAAAAAATATTTGATGATTTGTGAAGATATTATGAAATTAAAAATATTACCTCCTACTCTACGTCCTAATAATCGTTATTTGGTATTAGATATAAAGTCCGAAGTAAAAATCTCAAAAGAAGAATTAGTTTCAGCTATTTGGTATGGATGTTTAAGGTTATATGGGGAATTAGAAACTAGTAGTTTTAACCTTTGGTTGATGAGATTTTATGATTTAAACAACTATTCTTCTAAAAATAGTAATTCAATTATGGATAATAATTTTAATAATGAAATTTCATATTATCATTTTAAGGCAGTTCTTCGTTGTCAAAGAGGTTTTGAAGATAATGTTCGTGGAAGCTTAGCTTTATTATCTAATTATAATAATAAAAAAATAGCCATAACAACTATAGGTATATCAGGGACTATAGCATCATCGATAGAAAAGTTTATTAACTAAGTTGTATATAAATATGAAAGGATAAAACATAAAAAAATATCTATCACTAAATCATGGAGGTTTAGTTTAGTTTTTGATTTGGATTTTTAATTTAAAATTTTTACATATATTATAAATATGCTTTTATAAATGTTATTATGAATTATATTAAAAATAATATGAAAGATTAATATTATAAAAAATTATTATGCCTAACATAAACAATATAAATAAAATAATAAAAAAATTCGTAATAATGTGTTTATAAATATTAATGCATATATAATATTTTAATTGATAATATTATGTTTATCAAATTGTGTAATATATTATGTAATTATTAACTTATCTTATATATTATTAAAGTAACTATTTAAATTATAATTTAAAATAGTAATTAAAGAAATCTTTTTTATATAAATAAACTTATATAAATATTTTTCATGGTTATTATTTATTTTTTATGAAAAATATATGAAATTGAAAATATATGAAGTTAATATATGAAATTTAAATTTATTTTAATAATTGATAGTTGACTATAACCATTAATATATATAAAAATAATTTATACTAATATATTATAAAAATAATTTAATTTTAATTAATATTTAATTTAATATTTATTAATTAATAAATCAAAATAACAATTAAAAATAACATTGCTAAAAAAATGAGAGGTATCAAAATATGCAACCTTTACAAAATGCTGGATATGATAGGGCAATCACTGTCTTCAGCCCTGATGGAAGACTATTTCAAGTAGAATATGCAAGAGAGGCAGTAAAAAGAGGTACTACTTCTTTAGGTGTAAAATCAAAAGAAGGTATTGTGCTTTTAGTAGATAAAAGAACTACAAGCAAACTTGTAGAATCAAAATCCATTGAAAAAATTTTTCAAATTGATAATCACATAGGTGCAGCTACATCTGGATTAGTAGCTGATGCAAGGGCATTAATTGAAAGAGCAAGAATGGAATCTCAAATTAATAAAATCACTTATAATGAACCTATAAGAGTCGAATCTTTAGCTAAAAAGATTTGTGATATGAAACAAATGTATACTCAAAATGGAGGAGTACGTCCATTTGGTTCTGCTCTTATTATTGGTGGAGTAAATAATAGTGGATGTAAATTGTTTGAAACTGATCCCAGTGGTGCTTTAATTGAGTATAAGGCAACAGCTATTGGTTCTGGAAGATCTGCTGCTATGGAATTATTTGAAGAAAACTATAAGGAAGACATGACTATTAATGAAGCTATTGATTTAGCTCTTGATGCAGTTTATGATGCTACTGAAGGCAAAACTACTGCTGAAAGTGTTGAAATTGCGGTCATTGATAAAGAAACAAAAAAATATAGAAAAATTTCTGATGAAGAAGTATCAAAGCATGTTGATTTCCTTTTAGAAAGAAAAAATATTAATGATGAAGATGAAGAAATTGATGATGAAGAATAATTAAATTTTTAGTTAAATTCTAATTAAATATTATTAATATTAATTAATTTTAAATTAGTTTTAATTTAATTTTAGATTAATTTTTGTTTAATTTTAATTTAATTTTAATTTAATCTTTATCAATCTTTTTTAATTTGAGTTTTTAACTTATTAAAATATTAAATCGACTTATTTATTTAAATTATTTATTGTCATTAAATTTTTTAGGTATTGTTATATTTTAAAGGATATTTAATTTTTTTATAATTATGTAGTCTTTAAAATTATTCGATATTTTAAAAAATTAGTTTTGATTAATCTGCTTAATAAATAGAGTTATATATTAATTAAGGAATAATTTAATATTAATTTATCTTTAAACCGATTATTAATTTATTATTTTAATAAGTTGATGACTTATTTATTAGTTTGATTTACTTTAGTAATTTAAAAGGTTATTATTTGGATATTTAAATTAGTATTTTTTATATTTGTAAAAATATTTTTTATATTTATTTAAAATCTATTAATATTACAAAAGTATTAGTTAAATTAATGTTGTTAAAATATAGTTAAATTAGTATTATTAAAATATTAGCTAACTTAATATTATTAAAGTATTTTTATCTTTTAATATATAATACTAATTAGATTTCTTTCATTTATTATAATACTATTATCTTAAGAACTTTTATTAATATTCTTATATTAAACAATTTATAATTAGAAATTAGATAAAGGATAATGAATATAGAGGAAAAATAATGGTAAATATTGATGAAGCTATTATAGCTAGGCTAGAATCTCATGGAGAGAAATTTGAAATTTTAGTTGATCCTGATTTAGCTGCAGACTTTAAAAATCCTGAAAAAGATAATGTTATTATTGAAGATGTTTTAGCTGTTGAAGAAATATTTAAAGATGCTAAAAAAGGAGATAAGTCTTCTGATGATGCAATGATTAAAGTATTTGATAATACTGACATTTTAGAAGTTGCAAAAGAAATAATTAACAAAGGCCATATTCAACTTACTGCACAGCAAAAAAGAGATATGCAGGAAGAAAAAAGATTAATGGTAATAAATAAAATAGCTAAAGAATCTATAAATCCTCAAAATGGACTTCCACATCCTGTAAACAGGATAGAAAATGCTATGGAAGAAACTAAGGTTAAAATAGACCCTTTCAAATCAGTTGATGAACAAGTACAAATTGTTCTGAAAGCTATAAAAGTTAAGATACCAATTAGATTTGAGCATGTCAAAGTTGCGGTAAGATTACCTGGCTCAGTTGCTGGAAATGCTTTTTCTGTAATATCTAAATTTGGCAAAATTCTTAATGAAGAATGGCAACAGGATGGTTCTTGGATAGCTATAGTTGAAATTCCTGGAGGATTGCAAGAGGATTTTAATCTTAAAATGGGTGAACTCTCTGGTGGGGATGCTGAAACTAAAGTTATTTAATAATTATTTAAAATCTAATAAGAATTTTTCATTTTCTTATTTGAAAATTGAATTTTTAAAATTTAATTAAATATTTATCATTAATAATATTTATTAAATAATTTTATAATATTTATTAATGACATATTAATGATATCATTGTTAATATTTGAAATTACATTATTAATATTTAAAATTATAATATGATTTAATAATCAAAATAAATTATATTGCATGATGTTCATAAATTTTATTACCCTATGGGGGCATATTGTACATGATACACGTAGAAGACAAAGAATTAGTTGTTCCAGGACAAATATTAGCTGAAGAGGGCTTTTATTCTGGAAGAGGAACTTTCAAAGATGGAAATGCGGTCTGTTCATCTTTAATGGGTTTAGTTTCCCTCAGGAACAAAAAGATTAGTGTGATTCCTCTTAAAAGTAAATATGTTCCAAAAAAAGGTGATGTAGTAATTGGAGAAATTGATGACGTTCGTTTTTCAATGTGGGGAGTAGATATTAACTCACCTTACTCTGGAATATTACCAGCATCTGAAGTTTTTGGAAGAGAAAAAAAAGAACTTAGTAAAGTATTTAATGTGGGAGATGTTCTATTTTTAAGAGTTGTTGATGTAGATGAAGTTAAAAAAGTTAAGCTAGGTTTAAAGGGCCGAGGAATGGGCAAATTTAAAGGAGGAATTTTGGTTGATATTACTCCTACTAAGGTTCCACGATTAATCGGTAAAAAAGGGTCTATGATCAACATGATTAAGGATAAAACTAAATGTAAGATTGTTGTTGGTCAAAATGGGCTTGTTTGGGTTAAAGGTGAAAAAGGAATGGAACAGATCACTAAAACCATTATAAATTTAATTGAAGCCCAAGCTCATACATCTGGACTTACAAACAGAGTCAGAGATAAACTTTATCTTTTAGTTGATGGAAAATTACCTCAAGATGAAGAGTTTGAAATTACTTCTGATGATTTTGAACCATTAAATGATGATGATAATAATAATTCAAGAAATGGAAACAATCATTCTAATAATAAAGAAAAAAAATATGATGATGAAGAATTTGATGTATTAGAAAAACCAAAACTTGAAAATATTAAAGAAGAGATTGAAGCAGATTTAGAAGATGAAATAAAAAAGGGAGATACTGAAAATAAAAAAAGTACTTACTTAGATACTTTTAATCAATTTAAAGCTCAAAATTCATCTGATGATAATAGCTTAGGTGAAATTGATAAAAATGATGTTAGTTCTCCTACTTTGAATATAAAAAATTCTTCTAAAAATGAAACTAATAATAGGATAAAACCAGTTACTACTTGGAGAAAAAGAAGTTAGATTTATCTTTAAAACATATTTTCGATTTAAAATAGTTAATATTTATATTATTCAGTTATTGTCTAATAGTATAGTTATTGATTCATTTTAATTACTATTTACTATTTAGTCTTTATTGAAAATTCAAAAATAAATGATTTTAATTAAGAGGTGATTATTATCACTAAGAATGACAAAAGGGATGACGGACGAGCATATGATGAAATTCGTCCTTTAAAAATTGAAGCAGGAGTATTAGAAAGAGCAGATGGATCTGCTTATTTGGAAGTTGGTGGAAATAAGGTTTTAGTTGCTGTTTATGGTCCACGTGAGTCTTATATTAGGAGATTACTAAAACCTAATACTGGGGTTATTAGGTGTAGATATAATATGGCACCATTTTCAGTTGATGATAGAAAAAGACCCGGCCCAGACAGACGATCAACAGAAATATCAAAAATAACAGCTGAAGCACTTAGGCCTTCATTAATGTTAGAAGGATTTCCAAGGTCTATGGTTGATGTTTTCATAGAAATTATTGAAGCTGAAGGAGGAACTAGGTGTGCAGGTATTACTGCTGCTTCTGTTGCTTTAGCTGATGCAGGAATTCCTATGAAAGATCTTGTGGTTGGTTGTGCTGCAGGTAAAGTCAATGATGAAATTGTTTTAGACTTATCTGAAAAAGAAGATAAAGAAGGTCAAGCTGATGTTCCTATAGCTATGATGCCAAGGACTGAAGAAATTACTTTATTACAAAGTGATGGCGACTTATCTGAGAAAGAGTTTGAAAAAGCACTTGATTTAGCAATGGAAGGTTGCAGACAAGTTAATAAAGTTCAAATTGAAGCTCTTAAAACAAGATATGCTCAAGATGTTGAATCTGAAAGCTAATTTTATGTGAGTGATTTATATGAATATTATACCTGAAATTACAAGAGAATGCATTACTGATCTTATTAATAATGATAAAAGAGAAGATGGTAGAAATCTTGATGAATATAGGGACATTATTGTTGAAACTGGGGTTATATCTAAAGCTGAAGGTTCTGCAAGAGTTAAAATTGGTAATAGTCAAGTTATTGTAGGTATAAAACCTCAAATTGGCGAACCATTCCCCGATACTCCTGATGTAGGAGTTTTAATGACAAATGGAGAAATGTTACCTATGGCAGATCCAACTTTTGAACCAGGACCTCCAAGTGAAACATCAGTTGAACTTGCACGTGTTGTAGATAGGGGTATACGTGAAAGTGGAATGGTTGATCTTGAAAAATTATGTATTGAACCAGGTAAGAAAGTTTGGATGCTATTTATTGATTTACATATAATTGATTTTGATGGAAATCTTTTTGATACAGCTACATTAGCTGTAATGAGTGCGCTTCTAAATACCAAACTGCCTGAAGCTAAAATGGTTGATGGTGAAATTGTCGTTGATAATGAATCTACATCTGGTTTACCTTTGAAAGACAAAGAAGCTATGTGTACTTTTGTTAAAATAGGAGAAAAAATGGTTTTAGATCCTGCCCTAGATGAGGAAGCAATATTGGATGCTAGACTTTCAATTGGAATAACTGAATCTGGTAGTATATGTGCTATGCAAAAAGGTGGAGACCATACATTGACAAAAGAAGATATTTTAGGAGCGGTTAAAACAGCATATTCCAAGGTACCTGATTTATTAGAAAAAGTTAAAAATGCTTAAATAGCATTTTAACAATCTAATTTTTCTTTTTGATTAAATTATAAAATCTTCATTAGCTTATCATAATTTTTAATTAATTATTTAATTTTATTAATATCATAAATTAAATAATATCTATTAAATTCTAGATCAAATATTCATTATTATCTATTAAATTTTCGATTGAATATTAATTATAAATTTTAGATTAAATATTAATTATTATTTATTAAATTTTTGATTGAATATTAAATAATATTTATAAATTTTAAAATATATATTAATTCTTTATTTTATTTTAACAAATATTTAATTAAATTTTATTAATCTTTAATCTAAAATAAAATCTTAGTGGCCTTAATAATAATATTTAGAAAAATTATACTTAAAAACATTAACTTTATATACTATTTAAGACCAATTTATTATATCATATGAATTTTACTAATTAAGGAAATAGTTATAACTAATAGATAAATTTCCTTAGATATTTTTAGTTTTATACATATTCATAATGGTTATTTTAAAAAATAATTTATTTTAAGTTTACAAAAGTGATATTATGGCAAGAACAAAAAAAGTGGGAATTACAGGAAGATTTGGAGCAAGATACGGAAGAAAAGCTAAAAGAACTGTAAAATCCATTGAAGAAAACATGAAAAAGAAGCATGTTTGTCCTAAATGTGATAGACCAGCTGTTAAAAGACAAGCTGTAGGTATTTGGAAATGTAGTAAATGTGGTACTGTATTTACTGGTGGAGCTTATGTTCCTCAAACTCCAATGCTCAAAACAGCCACTAGAAACATTAAGAGGGTAGTCGGAGGGGACTAATTGTATAAATGTTCTGAATGTGGAACTGAAATTGATCCAAAAAGCTACATGGAAAACAAATGTCCAAAATGTAGATATAGGATTCTCTTCAAAAAAGTTCCAGCTGTTAAAAGGAATATTAAAGCAAGATAATTACTTAAATATTAAGCTCAAAATAATTATTTAAATATTAGCTATACATTTATTTATCTAAAAATAATATAATAGCTTTATATAATTAATTATTAAATTTTTTATTTATTAATAGCTTGTTTTAATGATATTATTTATTCAACTATTTATTTTAGATTGATTAGTAGATATCGATTAATATTTAGTTTATAAAATATTAATTTCATATTTATCTATATCTTAAATATTAATATCTATTTTTAATTACTAATTTTTTAAAATTAATCTATGATTTAACAGATTTATTTAATACTATCATTTTAGTTTTTAAAATTTTTAAGACAAATTTTTAAGATTAATTTTTAAGATTAATTTTTAAGATTAATTTTTTAATTATTTTTCTTCTTATAAAATTTTTAGATATTCATTTTTCATTATAATGTATTTTAAAGGATTTTTATGTTAATTTCAACTTCAAGAAAACCATCATCAAAAACTCGTGCTTTTTGTAAAAATTTATCACATGCTCTTGATACAGATTATGTAAATCGTGGTAAAATGAGTATGAGAGAATTACAATTGAAATCTGCTACTTCGGGTCTAAGGAATATAGCTTTAGTTTATGAAATGAAAGGTAATCCAAGTAAAATAACTTTTTTTTCTAATGATGGTGAGGAATTATTAGTTATTCTAGGATCAGTAAATACAACTAACAGACGTTTACATATAAAAACCTCTGAATTATCTTTTAAGTCAGAAATTCCAGAATTAGAGATCCTCAGTGAAATTTTACCTATTGATGAATCTAATAAGGATTATAATAAAAATCATATTCATGTTGAAAAATTAGATTATGAATATGATGATGAAGTTGAAGATTTTAATAAAAGAATAGCTACTATTCATTTCTATAATAGAGATGGTGAAGATACAGGACTTAAAATCAATGTAAGAAAAATTATTATATTGTAATATGTTTATAAATCAGGTGCATATTTAATATTTTTATTTAATTTAATTCTTTTATTCTTAATATTAATTTTATAATATTAATTTTATATATCAATTTATTGTATATTAAATATTATATTAATTATTAAATTATTAATTAATTTATTAGCTATTAATTTATTATTTATTAGCTATTAATATATTATTTATTAGCTATTAATTTATTATTTATTTATGGAGGAGTTATTATTTCAGAAAGTTCTTTCAACACTTTAAATTCAGTTAAAGGCAATATCATCATAGATTTAGAAAGTGAAAAAGTTGCTAAAATTGTTTTTGACTCTGTTTTATTAGAATTTGATTCTTCTCCAGATTATAGGTCTAAAATGAATATTACTTTAAATAATACTGAACTTATTATAAATATTAAATCTGAAGATGCAACTTCTTTTAGAGCTTCTATAAACTCTGCTATTAAATGGATTAGTTTAGCAATAGATATTAATGATTTAGTTGAAGAATAATAAAATTTATATTTATATTAGATAATAATAAATACTATAATAAATATACTTTTTTATACTTTTTTACAAGTTTTTTATTTATTATAAAATTAAAACATTGAATTGTAAATTAAGTATATTTTATTAGAATAATCATTAAATTTATATAGGTATTTATTATAATTAAGTAAATAGCTATAGAAATAAATAAATTAATAGCTAAATTAAGCTTTCAATTGATTAATATATTATAATATATTAATATCATGGGCTAAATTTGTTATTATATTTAGTTTTTTTATCATAAAATAATAAAGGTGAAAATATGGAAGTACCTCAAAATATACAACATCAATTAACTCAATTTCAACAATTACAACAGCAAGCTCAAGCTGTAACTGTACAAAAACAAAATTTAGACATTCAAATTCAGGAAACTGAAAGTGCTCTTGAAGAATTAAAGAAAACCGATGAGAATGCTGATGTTTTTAAAACTGCTGGAAATTTATTAATTAAAGTAGATAGAAATGAAATTAATGAAGAACTTGAAGAAAAAATAGAAACTCTTAAATTAAGAGAAAAAACAATGACTAGACAAGAAGAAAGAGTCATGAAAAAACTTCAAGAGATGCAATCTTCAATTCAAGAAGCTATGCAAAATCAAGCACAATAAATAGTTTTAATAATTATAATAGTTTTAATAATTATAAAATTTATTCAGTTATAATAAAATTATTGTAATTTATATAAATTTTTTATTTTTATAAATCTGAAAATGAAGATTTTAATTTAATGAAAGTTTTTTATTTTTATAGGTTTTAAAAACGAATTTTTTATTATTTATTAGCTATTTTTATTAGCTATTTTTATTAGCTATTTTTATTTATTATTTTATTTACAAATTTTATCCCTTAAATTATTAATTGGGGATATAATTAGGATGTTTTAATTTGAACAAACTTAAAAAATTATCTCAAGAGGATTTAGACACTATATCACAATATTTTTCGGATAAAGCTAATGAAATTATTTTGTCCAAAATTCCATCAAAAGAAGTTTTAGATTTAGATCTTGATATTGATGCAACTTACGATGGTGAGGAATTAGATATTAATATTGATGTTGATATTGCTCTTGATGAGCTTTCTAAGATTAAAAATGATGATATTGAAATTGCTATTGAAGAATCTTATAAGCAATTGGATATATTTATTGACGAAAATTACCGAGAATAATATTTTATATTATTTATTTAACTTGAAGATTCTAATCTACTAATAATATAATTTTTTTTATTTTTTGAGATTTTAGTTTTATTTTAATCAGTTTTAATTATTTTTATCCACTTTAAACTATTTTCTAATTTTAAACTATTTTCCAATTTTAAAATATTTTCCTATTTTAAAATATTTTTTAATAACTTTTTACTAAATCTTGATTTATATTAATTCTTTTGTCTTTAATGAAAATTTATGATTAACTTAATTTTATTTTAATTTTATCAACTTCATTTTATAAAATCTCAAGTAAACTTTAAATACTATAAAGTTTATATTATAAGTATGGGTCCAACTCCTTAGTTTATCATAAAATGAACTATAATATATTAGATTTGGGGTGTTTCCCCAATCTATTATAAATGGGGTTTTTTATTTTTTTATTTATAAAATTAGATTTTTTATAGATTTTTTACTTTTTCTATTCAATTAGCTATTCTCTTTTTTAAATTATTATATCAATTAGTTTTTATGTTTAATATAAAAGTTTATATTGGCTATTTTTATATTTAATTTATATCTAAAAATCTAAAATTTTTTATAGTAGAAATTACAAAATTTCTATATTAATATTCTATATCATCATATACAATTTTCTAATTCTACTTTTGTGATAAAATGAAAAGATCAACTTTGATTACAATAATATTGGCTCTTATATTAATTTTTGGAGCATATTTATGGGGAATGACTCAAATTAGTCTTGTAGAGCCAGTTGGACGCCTTACAATAACAAAAATAGGTAATCCTGACATGTTTCCAGATCATGGTAATGCAGAAGTACTTGGTGATTATGCTGCTAAAACTGGTTCAAAGTGTGTTCTAGTAGTTCATTATGGTGGAGATTCTAATTATCGTCAATTCGTTCAAGAAAGTCCACTTTCTTCATCTGGCGAAGTTAAGATTATAGAATTAGCATTTGTGGATCCTTCGACATATAAAACCTATGTTGATTGGGGAGAAGTTTTTTATACTTTTATGTTTGGGATTCCTGAGGATAGGTATACTTATCGTGCAGATGGAATATCCTTCCAAACTCTTGATGAAGCTTTAGCGTATGTTGATCAAGAAGCTAAAAATTATGGGCAAGAAGGACCTATTCCAATGTTTTATCATGGAACTGTAAGGCAAGGAGGCCCATACCTTAATCCTGGTTGTGGTTTTCCACTTTATACTCAAATATCTTGGAAACAGTATGGTCGTTTTGGTGCATATTATTATGTTGCAAAAGGTTTAATTTGGCCTTATTTATCTAATAGGTATTATCCTTATGAGATTAGCCATTTATCTGATTTACAAAAGTTATACAATGAAGGTAACCTTGATTATACAGCTATTTGATTATTTAATCTCTTTTTTGATTTATTTTTTTTATATTATATTTTAACTATTTTTTAGGCCTCTTTTATTTTTTATACCTCTTTTATTTTTTATATTATTTTTTAATTTTATTCATTTTTCTTCTATTCTATATTTTTTTATAAATAATTATAATTCAACTATGAAAAATTTTTAGGTAAACCTAAACATTTATATAGGATGAAGATATTATATTAATCTAGTTTAGGTATACCTAAATTAAATAATTTTTAAAATAATTTTTGTTCACCTAATTTTATCTAAACATTTATATACTAATTAATAGAAATATAAAATTGTCTTTAGGTATTCCTAAATAAAAAATATTATTTAGGTATGCCTAAATTTAAAATAATATTTGGTTTTAACTAAATATATTTGTTCTAAATATAATAAAATCGATTTAAATAGGATTTAATAATATTATTTATCTATTTATTTCATATAAGCCATTATTTAGGCATTACTAAATTTTATTATATTTAGGATTTTTAAAAATTTTTATAAATTTCTAATTAATTTAAATTAAAAGGTGTGAGAAGGTGAAAAGATGGAGGAAAAAAAGATTAATTCAATAAAAACATTAAATGAACTTAAAAACGGTGAAAAAGGGACTATTGTTTCTTTTTCTGATAGAGGGGATGTTGAATTAAAGAGACATCTTTTAGGCATGGGATTTGTTAAAGGTTCTGAAATCACTTTAGAAAAAATAGCTCCTTTAGGAGATCCTATTAAATTTAGATTAAAAGGATATTCTATATGTCTTCGTAAAAATGAAGCAGAAAATATCAAAGTTGAAGTATTGAACTAATATATATTTTTAATATTCTAAATTATTATAAATTATTACTAAATAATGAAATAATTATTAATGGATTCCATATTTATTATATTTAATATTTATTTATAAAATATATCTATATTTTAATTAAATAAGTTTGTATTTTAATGAAATTGGTTTATATTATAATTAAATAGAGTTATATTTTAATGGAATAGTTCTATAATTTAATGAAATATTTTTTATATTTTCATTAATCTTTTTATATTTTTTATAAAATTTTTGTATTTTTTAGAAAGGTAGTCATAACAATAAATTTTTATAATTATTTTACAATTTTCAGTTAGTTATAATTTATTAAAATATTAAAAATTATATATTTCGTACTTGATTTTTCCATAAATTTATCATTTTTAGTAAGGTGGAAAATTAATGAATAATATAAAAGTAGGGTTAGCTGGAAATCCTAATGTGGGTAAAACAACTTTATTCAATCAATTGACTGGTCTTCGGCAACATGTTGGAAATTGGCCAGGTAAAACTGTAGAAAAAGCAGAGGGGCATCTAAATTTTAATGATTCTAGAATCGATGTAATTGATCTTCCAGGAAATTATGCACTTAGTGCTCATTCTATTGAAGAAATAGTTTCTAGAGATTTTATTGTTGATGAAAGCTCTGATGTTATTGTCAATGTTATTGATGCAACCAATATTGAGAGAAATTTATATTTAACTACTCAAATGATGGAATTGGGCGCAAATTTAGTCATTGCTCTTAATATGAATAAATTTGCTAGAAAAAGGGATTATAATATTGATATAACTGAATTATCTGAATTATTAGGAATTCCGGTAGTTGAAATTGAAGCTAGAGATAATACTGGTAAAGATGAACTGTTAAAAGCAGTTCAAGAAGCTGTTAAAAATCCTATAGATAGTAGCAAAAAATTAGTATATGGTAAGGAATTAAATGAACATTTAGATGATCTTAAAACATTAATTGAAAAAAATAAAGAATTAATGGATGTTCCTTCTTCTTGGACAGCTATAAAACTATTAGAAAATGATGATATAATAATTGAAAAAGTTAAATCTTCTTCAAATTTCATTGAAATATTTAATGAAGTAGAAAAAGTTAAAAAACATTTTCAAGATGTTTTTAATGAAACTACTGAAGAAGTAATAGCTAATTATAGGTATTCTTTCATTGATGGTCTAGTTAAAGAATCAATAACAAAACCAGAAATAGAAAAACAATCACTCACAGAAAAAATTGATAGGGTTGTTACTAATAGATTTTTGGGTCTTCCAATATTTTTAATTATAATGTGGGCCATATTTCAGATTACTTTCACTGTTGGAGCACCATTCCAAGATCTTATTGATGCGGGATTTGTAATGCTTGGAGATGGTATAATTGCGGTTCTTGGTGAAACTTGGCTTTCATCACTACTTGTTAATGGTATAATTGGTGGTGTTGGTGGAGTACTTGTATTTTTACCAGTAATATTTCTGATGTTTCTAATGATTAGTATTCTTGAAGATTCTGGATATCTTGCAAGAGCTGCTTTTGTTATGGATAAACTTATGCATAAATTAGTAGGTCTTCATGGAAAAGCATTTATTCCAATGATATTAGGATTTGGTTGCGGAGTTCCAGGAATTATGGCTACTAGGACAATGGAACATGAACGAGATAGAATTTTGACTATGATGATAATTCCATTCATGTCATGTACTGCTAGACTGCCAGTTTACGCATTATTCGTAGCTGCTTTTTTTACAGCTTTTCAAGGAGAGGTTATATTTTCTTTATATCTTTTAGGAATAGCTGTGGCTATTATTGTAGCAGCAATACTTAAACGTACAACTTTTAAAGGAATTACTAGTCCTTTTGTTATGGAATTGCCTTCATATAAATTACCTTCTGTAAAAGGAGTTCTTATTCATACTTGGGAAAAAGGCTATGGATTCATTAAAAAAGCAGGTACAATAATCCTTGCAGCATCTATAATTGTATGGATATTAAGTAGTCTGCCTATGGGAGTTGATTATGGATCACAAGAAAGTGTAATTGGTCAAATTGGTACTGCAATATCTCCAATTTTCGGACCAATTGGATTTGGTGAATGGCAACCTGCAGTAGCACTATTATTTGGAGTAGTTGCTAAGGAGGTGGTTGTAGGAACTTTCAGTTCCCTGTTCGGAGTAGCTGAGGAAGGATCGGGAATTGAATCAGCTATGCATGAAATATTCACACCACTTTCAGCATATTCTTTCTTGGTGTTTGTGTTGTTATATGTGCCGTGTTTTGCAGCTTTAGGTACTATAAAACAAGAAACAAACTCTTGGAAATGGCCAATTTTCATGGTAGTTGTTACAACAGTAACTGCATATATCGTATCGTTTATTATTTATCAGGGCGGTACACTTTTGGGCTTTGCCTAAATTTCAAATATTGAAAATTAGGATTAATAAATTTAAATTTTTTTATTAAAATTTTTATTTATTAATTTTTTTATTTTATTATAATTCTTATAATTTTTTATAATTTTTTTATTATAATTTTAATTTTATTATAATTTTTTAACAAAATTTGTTTTTATATTAAAAACTGAATCTTTAACATTAAAATTATTATTGATTGTATAATTTATTTTTAAAAAGATTATAAAAAATTATAAGAATTCAATTAAAAATTCAATTGAAAAATTTACATATTAAAAATTTATTATTTAATATAGAAAATTGTATATTATATATTTAATTACAGAAATTTATAATGGTGAAAAAATGCAATGTAGAATGTGTGGCTATGAATTTGATGAAAAAATTGTAGGTAAAAGTTGCCAAGGTTGTGGAAAAAAAGAGTGCCAAACAGTACATTGTCCTAATTGTGGTTATGGTAATTCACCTGAATATGAAGAAGAATTTAAATTTATAGGTTCTTTAAAAGATAAATTAAATTTTAAAAGAAAAAAAGAATAATTTAATTATTACTTAATTAATAATATCCTAATACATACTAATTTTAATAAGTATATTCTACTAATTATATCCTAATAATTATATCTTACTAATTGGATTTTAATAATTATATTCTAATAATCATATTTTGATTATAAAAATTTTAATTATAAAATTTTAATTATAGAATTTTAATAATAGGAGTTAATATTACTGGTATTTATTTACTTTATTTATCATTTGATAATATGAATTTTCTAGAAAAATCTCAATCTGTAATTATACTTTTTGCCATAATATGTGGTCTATTATTTGGTCAAATTGCTATTATTGGTAATAATGTATCTTATTTTATAATACCTTTTTTATTTTTAATGTTATTTGGAACATTTGGGTCTATATCGCTCACTGATTTCAAAAAGAGTTTTTCTAATTTCAAGTTTACAAAAATTAGTCTTTTAATGAATTTTGTTTGGACTCCTTTGTTTGCTTATATTCTTGGAGCTATCTTTTTAAATCAACATATTGATATTTGGATTGGATTTATCATGTTAATGGTAACTCCTTGTACTGATTGGTATCTCATATTTACTGGAATAGCAAAAGGCAATATCTCACTTTCTACTTCAATTCTTCCTTTAAATTTAGTATTGCAAATAATACTTCTTCCAGTATATTTACTTTTATTTTTAGGAGTTTTAGGATCTTTTGACTATGGAATTTTATTTGAAAGTATATTATTAATGGTTGTTCTACCATTTTTATTAGCTCAGATTGCTAGATATATTTTTAAAAATATTAAAAAATTAGAAGTTTATAAAACTAATTTCTTTAGTTTTTTTGAATCTTCTCAAATAATTTTTTTAAGTTTAGCTATTTTTTGTATGTTTGCTGCTAATGGGTATGTATTAGTCAATAATTTATGGGTTCTTTTTATTTTAATTATACCTATGTTCTTGTTTTTTATTATGAACTTTTTAATTGGTAGAATTATAAGTAAAAAATTGAATTTTTGCTATGAGGATTCTGTTAGTTTGGCAATGACTACTCTTGCAAGAAACTCTCCTATTGCTCTAGCTATTGCTGTAATAGCTTTTCCAAATCAGCCATTAGTTGCTTTATCATTAGTAATTGGACCTTTAATTGAGTTGCCTGTTTTAGCCATTACTTCTCAGATTTTATTACATTATATTAGGAATGAGATTTGATTTTTTACATTTTTTACATTTCCCTAACTTATTTTTAATTTTTTCTTTAATTTTCTTAATTTTCTGCTTTTATTTTGGCTTTTTTATTATCTGTTATTATAGATATTAATTTAATTTTAGAAATATTCATATATAATAGTTATAATAATCATATATAGTTATAATAAAAATATTAAAGCAAAACTTTTGATTAACCATATTATAATATATTAAATAATATTAAAATAATATTTTATATTTAGATATGTATTAACAGGTTATAGCTATAAATTTAGATATAGTCATATTATATATAATTATAAATTTTTATTTATGATAATAAAATAATAGAATTATCTTATAATATAATTGGTGGGTGTTTATAATTAATTATCAACTTAAAAATACTATAGGAAACATTTTTCAAGCATTATTAACTATCTTTTTGTTTTTGATTATAGCCGATATAATGTTCTTAATTTTGGAGTCATTATTCCCATTTCAGCAAAATAATCAAGATATTGTTGCTAAATTTGATTTAATTATTTGTATAATTTTAATATTCTTTTTAGCTGTTAATTTTTTCTTTTTTAAAAATATTAAGAAATATTCATCAAATTTACTGGTAATTATACCTGCAGTTATTCCCTTTGAGTTTATATTTTTAATTATTTTTGGGCATAATATGGACCCATTAATATTTGGTATATTATATGTTTTAAGAATTATTCATTTAATTGCATTGGTTTACACATTAAAATTTTTAGGATCTAAATTTATTTCATTTTCAAAGCAAAATGGGCTTGGTTATGGAATAATTGCAATTACTACGATTTTTATAGTTGGTTCTGTATTATTTTACATATTCGAATTTAATTTTAATCCTAATATTGTAGTATTTGAAGATGCAATTTGGTTTTCATTAGTTTCAATAACTACTACGGGTTATGGAGATATTGTTCCATTTACTTTAGCTGGAAGGGTCATAGCAGCTTTTTTAATTGTTAGTGGTGTTTCATTTGCTACCTTTGCTACTGCATCATTAGCAAGTTCAATTTTCCAAAAATTCCGTGAAGAAAAAATTAGTAGGGACAAAGAAATTGATGAACAGAACAGACTTTTAATAGAAAAATTTGAAAAAAATCAGAAAGAGCTAATTGAGATAAAAGAAATGATTAAAAAATTAGAAAAATAGAATTTTTTCATTACTACCTTCTTTTTAATTGAATATGGGCATATTTGATTTAATTATTATTATATATCTCTTTATATACCTTTTATTTAATTATTTTGTATATTAGTTATATAATTTTTTATCTGTGTATATTGATTGTGTAATTTATATTTGTATATTGATTGTGTAATTTATATTTGTATATTGATTGTGTAGCTTTTTATTAGTTTAGCTTATGTTATTTTTTTTATCTATAATTAGGTTATTTGTTTGTTTGTATATTGTTATTTTATCTTTCTTATTAATTTATTAAAATATTTATTTAATTATAATTGGAGTGTTTAAAATGATAGAAATAATTCCTGTTTTAGATTTGATGAGTTTCACTGCTGTTTCTGGAAAATCTGGAAATAGAGATAGTTATACTCCTCTTAAAACTATTTTTGCTTCAGATAGTGAACCTATTTCCATTACTAATAATCTTAAGTTAAATGGTGCAAAACAGCTTTATATTGCTGATTTAGATTTGATTGAAAAAAAAGGACATAATTTAGATAAAATTAAAATGTTGAATACAATTCTTCCAGTTATGTTAGATAGTGGTATAAAAGATATCAAATCTTTTGATTTTTATTTAGATTATGCTACTAAATTAATTGTAGCTACTGAAACTCTTGAATCTATAGAGGAATTGTACAAAATTTTTGATAAGTATCCAAAAGAAAGAATTGTTGTTAGTATTGATATTAAAAATAACAATATTTTATCTAAAAATTTTGAAATTGGTCTTAATGAATTTAAAAAAAATTTAATTGAAATTAATCCTAATGAAATTATATTGTTAGATATTTCTAGTGTTGGAACAGAAAAAGGATTTAATAAAACTTTGTTGAATAATTTTTCTTATTTTAAAGATAAATTAATTATTGGTGGGGGAATAAACAAAAAAGAAATTCATGAACTAGAGAATTTAGGAATAAAAAAAGCATTGGTTGGATCTGCATTACATAATGGGGATGTAAAAATCATATGATCATAAATATAATATAATTAATATAATATAATTATAATTAATGTAATTATAAATATTGTATAATATAAGTAAAAATATTAATTTAAATAAAAAAATAAATATTTTTTCATTTATTTTATCATATGATAAAACTTAATACAATAAATGGACTTATAGCAGCTATTATAAATAATGCAGCCCCTATAATTGTTATTCTCTTTTCATTATCCATAATTCCTGATATTAGTAGTAATACTCCAAAAAAGCCTAAAACTGCTGGAATAATATGTGAAAATATAAGTGTTCCTGTTGCCATTTTATCACATTGTTGATTTTAATTAATTAAAGTTAAAATTAAATATATAATTTTATTTTTATTAGATATATAATAACTACCTATCATTGGCAGTTTAAATAAAAATTTATATTGGATATTTATTATATTACAATAAAAATTTGTAATTTATTTGATATGATTTTTCATTTTTATTTAAATTTAATTCCTTATTTAGATTTACTATTTTTTATATTTTATTTAGATTTTTTATTATTTTATTAGATTTTTTACAATTTTATTTAGAATTAAATTTCAATGAACTTCTATATTTATTCTAGAAATTTATTTTTTATCATTATTAAATCTTTTTCTAACTATTATCTTTTATATATTTTTTAGAAAGTTTTATTATTAATAAAGAAAAAAATTATATTGATTAAAAATATTTAATGGTTAAAAATTTTTAATTAATCTATAAATTTTATGAAAGTTAATAATAATATATATTTTATCATTTGATATTGGTAATACTAAGGAGAATATATATGAAAAAAGGAACTGATGTTTTAAAAGAAGGCTTTGCAAAAATGACAAAAGGCGGAGTCATAATGGATGTTGTTAATGCTAATGAAGCAGCTATTGCTGAAGAAGCAGGTGCAGTAGCAGTAATGGCTTTAGAAAAAGTCCCAGCGGATATTCGTGCTAGTGGTGGAGTAGCTAGAATGGCCGATCCTAATAAAGTTAAAGAAATTGTTGAGGCTGTTTCAATACCAGTTATGGCTAAAGCTAGAATTGGTCATATTGCAGAAGCTCAGATTTTAGAGACTTTGGGCGTTGATATGATTGATGAAAGTGAAGTACTTACTCCTGCTGATGAAGAGTACCATATTAACAAAAAAGAGTTCACTATTCCATTTGTATGTGGAGCAAGAAATTTAGGTGAAGCATTACGTCGTATTGATGAAGGGGCTGCTATGATTAGAACTAAAGGAGAACCTGGAACTGGTAATATTGTCGAAGCTGTTCGCCATATGAGGATGGTTACTTCTGAAATTCGTCAAATTCAAGGTAAAAATGAAGAAGAACTTCGAAATTTTGCTAGATTTATTGAAGCTCCGTTTCCACTTGTAAAAGAAGTTGCAAAAATTGGTAAATTACCTGTTGTAAACTTTGCTGCTGGTGGTGTAGCTACTCCTGCAGATGCATCTCTTATGATGCAATTAGGATCAGATGGTATTTTTGTTGGTTCTGGTATTTTTAAATCTGAAAACCCAGAAGAGTTTGCAAAAGCTATTGTTGAAGCTACTGCAAATTATGATAAGCCAGAAGTATTAGCTGATGTTTCAAGAGGTCTTGGAGAAGCTATGAAAGGAGTAGAAATTTCTGAAATAGCTGAAAATGAACGTATGCAAGAAAGAGGATGGTAATTAATATTCATTATATTTATTAAATTAGTATATATTACTTTTTTTAATATTATTTATTAATTTACTATTTTTTAATTTTTTATTTATATAACTATTATTTTTTAATTTACTATTTTTTAATTTACTATTTTTTAATTTTTTCTTTATTAACTTAATACTTTTTTATTCATTAATTTGTAAATTATGTCTTTTTCTGCTTTTAAATTAAATCTAAAATATAATTACCCTCATGTTATCATATTATCCTAGTGTTATCACTATAATATTATTTTAAATATTATCCATATTAAAAACTATTTTTTATATTTTATTAATAATTTAAAGATTTAAAGCAGATATTTAGTTAAATTTATTAATAAATTTAAATATATTAATTAATGCATATTTATGTAATAATTAGTGCATATCTATGCATTAATATCATGTATATTTTGTGCTTGTAAATTTCAGAGAAAAAAAGTAAAAGTGATAATTCAGTAACAAATAGGATTAAAGCATTGAATATCTAATTTGATATTTATTAAAATTGAAAGGTTTGATGAGGATATTATATAAAAATTAATCTTAGATTTTTTCTATTATTAATTCTATTTTTATCCTCTAAAAACTGATATGGTTTAATTGGAACATATAATTTAATTATAGCTAATTTTATTTTATTCTATTTTACTTTTATAATATTCTATTTTTATTCAATTTTATTTTGAAATTTCATAAAATTTCTTAATTTATAATAGTTAATATAATAAATAATAGTTAATATAATAAATGATTATTTTATTGGTAATTTATATCTTTTTTATTTATTTTCTTATTATTTTTATTCTTATTTATTTTACTATTATTTTTATTATTTATTTTGTATTTATTATCCAAATATATTATTAATATTTTATTTTAAAAATATAAAAAATATGTAAAAAATTCTATAAAAAATTCTATAAAAAATTTTATTGAAAGAACTAATATTAATCAAATATAAAAATAAAAAAATAGTAATTCTAGAAAAAACTTTATTAAATTTTCTCAATTTTATGTCAATTCTATTAAAAATTAGTAAAAATTATAAATATATTCAATAACATTGACTTATTTTTAAATAATTTCTAAAAATTTTTGGATATTATTAAAAAATTCTCATTATATGACATAATTAAATATACTTATTTTTAAATTATATCTAGACAAAACACCAAAAAATTTATATATAAAAAGATCCAATTTAATTACATAGGAAAAAGGTTTCCTATTTCCTAGAAGTGAAAGTATCAATATGGAAAAGAGATATAAATTTTATTATATTGAATTAATATTTTTTAATTAATATAAAATAAAAATAATTCCTCAATAACTTCTATTAAAAATAGAGAAAAAATCAATAAATTATTTTAAGACCAAATAAAATCTCACATAGATTTAATAAATAAACAAATTATCTCTTTTATCATATTGAAATAATATATTAGGAGAAATATAAGAAATTAGAATATCTATAAGAATTAAATTAAAAAATAAATTATAAAAATTAATGAATTAAATTATAATAACTTAACAAAAAAATAAAATCCATATCATGAAAATTATTTTCAAAATCCCGAAGTTTTGAAATGTGTTAATAGCTATCAAAATTAACAATAAGCTAAATTTAAGGGATTATACTATTAATAGTGTTTTTATAATACATTTAAATTAAAATAATATTCAATGATATTAATTTTATAAATTATTATTAATTTATTATAACAATAAATTTTAAAATTATAATTTTATTTAAATAATTAGTTCTAATATTGATTTTAATTATTTATTTCTCAATAGACTTTCACTATTAAAGAAATAAACTTAATAAGGTATATAGTACCATTGGCATATTATAAATGTCAAATAGGTATATTAATACCAAAAAAATAACAAGAGAAATAGATAGTATGGTAGATGTATTGAACACAGGGGATACTGCTTGGATACTTATATCAACAGTTTTAGTACTTTTGATGAGTGTTCCTGGTATTGCCTTTTTTTACGGTGGATTAGCAAAGAAGAAGAACGTTTTAAATACCATGTTTTTAACTTTGATTGCGTTTGCAATTGTAAGTATACTATGGGTAATTTATGGTTATCAGTTTGCATTTGGTGCAGATATTAATGGGCTGATCGGTTATCCGGCGAACCTATTGATGAGTGGAATCGGTGTAAATGATGTTAGTGGAACAATTCCTTCAATGTTATTTGTTGCATTCCAACTAACTTTTGCAGCATTAACAGCAGCACTGATATCAGGAGCTGTTATAGGAAGAATGAAATTCTCTGCATGGATAGCATTTATTATAATATGGATGACTGCTGTTTATGTCCCAATCGCCCACTGGGTATGGGGTGGAGGATGGTTAATGCAAATGGGAGCACTTGATTTTGCAGGAGGAACTGTAGTTCATATTTCCTCAGGTATATCTGCATTAGCATTAGTATTGATTCTTGGTAGTAGAAAAAGCAAAACATTATTACCTCATAACTTAGGATATTCTGTACTTGGTGCAGCATTCCTTTGGTTTGGTTGGATGGGATTCAATGGAGGATCTGCTTTAAGTGCCGGTGGACTTGCATCATCAGCATTACTTGTAAGTAATCTTGCAGCAGCTGTTGGACTTGTAACTTGGGTATGTATTGATACTATTAAAGAAGGAAAACCAACTGTGCTTGGTGCTATATCTGGTGCTATAGCAGGTCTTGTTGCTATTACTCCTGCAGCAGGATTTGTAGATGCTAGTGGAGCTATAGTGATTGGTTTAGGAGCTGCATTTGTTTCTTACTTCGCAATTACTTACCTCAAACCTCGTTTAGGATATGATGATGCTTTAGATGTATTTGGAATTCATGGAATGTCTGGTATATGGGGAGCAATAGCTACAGGAATATTTGCCGCACCATTCATTAATGAATTAGGAACTGGTTTATTATATGGTAACCCTGGACAATTAACAATTCAAATAATTGCTGTTGTAGCAACTTTAGCATATGCATTTGTAGTAACTATTATAATTGCAAAAGTCCTTGATTTAACTATTGGTTTAAGAGTCAAAGAGAAAGATGAAGTTGAAGGACTAGATACAAGACTTCATGAAGAATCTGGATATATGTTATAAAACAGAATATATCAATAGGATATTAACATTATATTGAAAAATTCATTATATTTAAAATTAATAATATATTCAAAAAAATAAAAATTAATAATATATTTGAAAAAATAAAATATGATATTTAAAAGATAAATTATAAAATAAAATATGATATTTAAATTTATTAATAAATATAATGTTTTAAAATGTTAAAAAGATATAACTGTTATTAAAACAAATATTATTAAAAAGTAAATTAAGGAGCTAAAATATGAAAAGAGTTGTAGCTATAATTAGACAAGAAAAACTAGAAGATGTTAAAAGTGCTCTTGTTTCTGTTGGCTGTGAAGGTATGACTGTTAATGAAGTTAAAGGTCGTGGAAAACAGCTTGGAATTAAAGAAAGTTACAGAGGTTCAAATTATTGCATAGATTTAATACCTAAAACACGTGTTGAAGTTGTAATAAAAAAAGAAGATCTGGAAAAAGTTTTAGAAACAATACAGGAATCTGCAAGAACTGGTGAAATAGGTGATGGTAAAATATTTGTATCATCTGTAGAGCAAGTTGTAAGGATAAGAACTGGTGAGGATGGTAGAGAAGCTGTTTAGAAATAAAATCTATTAAATTATAATGGATTATTTTTGTAAAAACGTTTATTTAGATAGAAATATTTTTAATTATATTTTTAATTATATTTTTATTAATATTTTTAATAATATGTTAACTAATATTTCTACTAATATCTTAAATAAATATTTTTTTTACTAAATAATTCTTTTTTTATTTAGAAAGATTTTATTCTAGTTTTTTATTAATATGGAGATGAATAAAGTTTTGGAACCTGTTTATACAAATATTATAATATTATTGATAATTTCTGTTATAACTGCAATTATTATTAATATTATTAACACCTGGGAGAAAAATTCAACTAATAATACTAAAAATCAAAAAAACTAAAATTAATAGATAATTTGATTTTATTATTAGGAAAATTTTTTTTCTTATTTTTTATTTAAATCATTAAGTATTAATTAATAATTATAATTAATTTTTAACTAATTTTAATATTTTATACTAATTTTAATAACACTAATTTTAATAACACTAATTTTAATAGCTACTATTAATTATTAATTAATACTTAACATAATTTTATAAGATATTTATTTTTAAAGAATTAATAAATTTTTTTTATAATGCCATTTTTTTAATTTAAAATTATTATTTAATATGCATTTTAATATAAAATCTATTTTTAATTTTTTTTTTATATAAAATTTCACTAGATTATAATATTATAATTCTTAAAAATAGAATAAGTTATTATTTTATTTCTAAAATATATTTTAAATTTAAGTTTACTGGAATTTTATAAAATAATATTTAATTATATAATTATTATAAAATTAATGCTTAATTCATTGATTATTATAAATTTAATAATCAATTAATGGATTATTATAAAATTAATAATTAATAAGAATGATTAATTATATATAATCTCAAATGAAACATATAATCAATGATAATTCTCAAAAAAGCAAAAAGATCATGGGAACTATACCCTATTGGAAGTCCTAAAGGAGCTTTGAATACAAGAAGGACTCCTGATTTTATAGGAATTATAAAATTTAAAGAAACTCCAAATGGATTGTCTATAAATAAATTCATAGCTAAATACCCTCAAGATGAAGAAAAATTGCTTCCTCCAAGTGAAGCTATGAAATTACTTAAGAAACAAGTAGTATTCTTAGTATCAAAAGATCAAAAAATAGAAGAATTCCTCACATCTCATGGCATACAAACCAGATTTACAAAAATATGTTCTCATTGTGCATATGAGGGATATATAACTATAATAAACAGTAATTTTAGCTATGATTACCACAATCAATTAATATGTAAAACCTGTGCAGAAGATACTATAAAAAGGGAATTAAAATTACAAGGATATGATAAAAAAACTTATAAAAATTTTAAAAGGATTTTGAATAAAACAGGAAATCTAAATGAAGTTTTAAAAATAATTGATCATAAATTTGATCCATTAGCTAACACTAATTTAACTCTTTTTGATAAAATCACTGTTAAAAAGTCAAAAATTCCCAAGATACCTATCAAAAGACTTAAAATTCCAAATAAATTTAAAAAAGTCCTTGATAAAGATGATAATAATTATTTATTGCCTATACAATATTTATCTATAAAAAAAGGACTAATGAAAGATAAAAGTTTGCTTGTTGTTTCAGCAACAGCAAGTGGAAAAACATTGGTAGGAGAATTAGCAGGGATACCAAAGGCATTAAATGGAAAAAAATTTATATTTTTAACCCCTCTCGTTGCATTAGCTAATCAAAAATATAGGGACTTTAAAAAGAAATACGAACCTCTTGGACTTAAAGTATCTATAAAAGTAGGGATGAATCGTGTAAAAGCTAAAGAAGAAATTAAATTTCCGGAATCAAATTTAACTGATTCTGATATTATTGTTGGAACTTATGAGGGAATTGATTTTTTACTACGTTCTGGAAACTCATCTGCATTAAAAGAATTAGGTACTGTCTTAATTGATGAAATTCATACTTTAGATGATGAAGATAGAGGAATAAGATTAAATGGGATGATTAAAAGAATCGAAAAAATATATCCTAATGCTCAAATTATTGGCTTATCTGCAACTATTAAAAATCCAAAACAACTATCTAATGAATTTAAAATGGATTTAGTGGAATATGATCAACGTCCTGTTCCTCTTGAAAGACACCTTGTTTTTGTAAAAAGTGATATTGAGAAAAGAAACCTTATTAGAAAATTAATTATAAAAGAATTTAATCATAACTCTTCTAAAGGTTTTTCTGGTCAAACTATTGTTTTCACAAATTCTAGAAGAAAAACTCATCAAATTTCTGATTATTTAACTAGAAAACGGATTAAATCAGCTGCATATCATGGAGGGTTATCTTATTTTAAAAAAGAACGAATTGAAAAAGATTTTGCTAATGGAAAAATTTCAGCAGTAGTCACAACGGCAGCTCTAGCAGCAGGTGTTGATTTTCCCGCTTCTCAAGTAATTTTTGAGACTCTTATAATGGGAAATAAATGGATTTCAGCAAATGAATTTTCACAGATGATTGGAAGAGCAGGAAGGCCTACTTATCATGATAGGGGAGTTGTATATTTACTCCCAGAAATATCTAACAAATTTGATAATGAAAGCGAAGAATCAATGGCTATTTCATTACTTGAAAGTGATGTAGAAAAAGTTCACATTGATTATAATGAAAGTGATTTATTAGAACAATTATTAGCTGATGTATGTTCCTACTCTTTAAATAATACTAAGGATATTAATGATTTTTATAAAAATATACAAATTCCTATAAATATAGAAATGGCTATTAATGAATTATATGATAAAAAATTAATTAAGATGAATGAATTAAATAGTAAAAAGAAAATTAAGCTTAATAAATTAAATGATATTAAGCTTAATAAATTAAATGATAAAAAACTAATTAAATCAAATAATGAAAAATTTATCAATGAAAAGATAATGCCAACTAAATATGGAAAAGCTGTTTCCATGTCTTTTTTATCAATTGAAAATGGGGAATTTATAAAAAAATCATTAAATAAGCTTTCTAAAATTCTAAAAAAACAAAATAATAAAATAATAAAACTTAAAAAAAATAATAAAGAAAATAAAAATTTAAATAATATTGATAAAAAGATTTCTGAAAATTTAATTAAAAAAGACAATGAATCATTTAAAAATAAGAATGAAAATAAGAATAATAAAAATAAGAATGAAAAGAATAATAATAAAAATAATAATAAAAAGAATAAAAATAATGTTAATATAGAAATTAATAATGAAATAATCAATATAGCTATTGATTTGGGATATTATGAAAATGCTTATATCGCCCCATCTGTTCACAAACAAATAGTGAATGCTTTAAAAACAAATTTTTCAACAAGATTATTTTCTGATTCAACTTTAGATATAATCTCTTCTGGAGAAACTATAGATAAATTAGATAAAAAATTCCAGGAAGCTCTATTGAAGATTCAAGTAGACTTTTTAAGATGTGAGTGTGAAGAAAAACCTTTTTGTAATTGTTTAAGTATAGGAATTTCTAAATTTATAATAAATGAAAGATTAAAAAGAAAAGACCCTACAGATATTTCTAGAAAATTATTAAAACATTATCAAATTCAAACATATCCTGGAGATATATTTTCTTGGCTTGATAATCTTATAAGAAATTTAGAAGCCATTGAAAGAATAGCTAGTGCATATAACCAAAAAAAATATGCAAATATAACCAGAAAAATAATAAAAAGAATAGAAAAGGGATGATTAATAAATATTCTATATACAATTATAACTAATTTTTAGAAATAGTATTCTATATAAAATTATAATTAATTTTTAGAAATATTTAATTTTTAGAAATATTATTTTACAGAAAATATAATTAATTCTAAGAAATATTTAATTTTTAGAAATAGTATTCTATATAAAATTATAATTAATTTTTAGAAATATTATTTTATAGAAAATATAATTAATTCTAAGAAATATTTAATTTTTAGAAAAGAAGTTTAATTATTTTTTAAAATCAATTATTCATATCCTGATAACAAATATAATAACAAATTCATATTATCTAACAAATTTTTTAGTATTTATTAAAATTTCAATTTTAATAAATTATTATATAAATTAGCTTAAATATAATAAATATAAATATTAATATGAATAAAATTAATTATGATAAAAATAATATTATAAAAATGATATTGAAAGTATTATAATTAAAATCTTGATATAATTTACTGTTAGATAAGTTTAGTAGTATTGAATAATTGGTGATAAATTGAATCCTATAAAAAAAGGAAATCTTATGGTTATATTATTGATAGCTCTTTTAGCATTTGGCTTGAGCACAGTGGTAGCATCTTTCACTAATGGGGATTTAATTTTAGGAATGTTAAATATTACTAAAAATAATGAGAGTACAGAATTAATAGCTGTTTCAGATGGAAATTTTACGGCTTTAACAGCTAATCAAGCTATTATTAAAATTGAAAATAATACTAATAAAACTAATGATACAAACAGAACTAATAGAACAAATACAACGAATATAACTAATTTTTCTCTAGATTAATTTCTAGATTAAATTTATGAATTAATTAATTTAAACTATTTTAAACTATTTTAAACATATAAAATTATTTTAAACACATCAGTTTAAATATTAAATCATTTTAATTAATCTAATGGACTAATTAGATTAATATTTTTTAATCAATTTATATTAGATTAATTATATTAAATTAATATATTGGGCTAATTTATATTAGATTGATTTATATAATTGTTTAAATTTAATTCATTCATATTTAAATTTATTAATTTTTGTTTAGTTATTATTTTTGTTTAGTTATTATTATGAATCTTTTAATAAATTTATTTTTATTAGATGAATTTATTTATCTAATTAAGATTACTCAAATTAACTAAATTGACTGAGATGATAAAATGGTTGATAAAAATGAAATAGGGGCTAAAATAAAAAATTTAAGAGAGTCTCGAAAGATCACAAAAGAAGAATTATCTAAAGAAACTAATATAAGTTTAGAACTTTTAAATAGTATAGAAGAAGGAGAAGTTGTACCTTCATTAACACCAATTACAAAAATTGCAAAAGCCCTTGGAGTTCGTTTAGGAACTTTTCTAGATGATGCTCCTAAAAATGATCCATTAATTGTTAAAAAAGGCGAAATTAATAGTGTTGTTTATTTTTCTGGTGAAGAAAATCAGACTGATGTAAGTGCTTTGGAATTTCACTCTTTAGGAGCAGGTAAAAACGATCGACATATGGAACCATTTATTATAGATGTTCATACTGAAGATGGTGAATTTAATCTATCTTCTCATGAAGGTGAAGAATTTATATATGTTCTTGAAGGAGAAATTGAAGTTAAATATGGTCAAGAATCTTTTGTTGTAGCTAAAGGCGATAGTATTTATTATGATTCAATAATTCCTCATCATTTACATTCTCATAATGGTGAAATTTCTAAGATTTTAGCTGTTGTATATACTCCTTTTTAATATATGATGGGAAATATAGGCTTTTAATCAATAATTTGATGTTTTTAAGGCAATATTGTAATTTTTTTAAAGTAATGATTAATAATTAGTGATAATAATGTTTAAAGACTGTGTAACTCCTAGATTTGGAAATATAGATGGATTAAGACATGTAAACAATACTGTTGTAGCAGATTGGTTTGAAATTGGAAGAAATGGTATTTTTCGATATTTTACTCCTGATTTGGACCTTAGCTATGAAAAATGGAAACTTATAATGGTTAGAACTGAATTTGATTTTGTTTCACAAATGTATTTTGGGACAGATGTTGAAATCAGAACATATGTTTTAAAAATTGGAAATTCTTCTTTTACTACTGGCCATGAAGCTTGGCAAGATGGAGAACTTAAATCTAAAGGAAAAGCAGTTATTGTTCATTATGATTTTATTGAAAAAAAATCTGAACCCATACCTGATGAAATTAAAGAAAAATTAAAAGAGCATTTAATTAATGAAGAAGATATTGGGAAACCATAATTAAATAATTTATTAATTAAATATAAATTCAAATAGAATATATGTCCAAATAAAATATAAATTTAAATTAAACAATTTTCAAGTGATTATATGGTATTTTCTGAAGACACTATAGGAGAATTTTTTGAGAAACAAGTTAAAGCTCATGGTGATCAGGAATTTTTAGTTTATCCTGATAGGGATTTAAGATTCACCTATAAAGAATTTAATGAACGAGTTGACATGTTAGCTAAAGGCTTACTCTCAATAGGAATTGAAAAGGGCGATCATGTTGGTATCTGGGCAAAAAATGTTCCGGACTGGTTAACTTTCTTATTTGCAACAGCTAAAATTGGAGCAGTCCTTGTTACTGTTAATACTGCTTATAAAAGTCATGAATTGGACTATATTCTTAAACAATCTGATATGAAAGCTTTAGCTATAATTGATGGTTTTAGGGATATTAATTATATAAAAACCGTTTATGAATTAGTTCCTCAGCTAAAAGAACACCCTAGGGGCAAATTAAATTCTCCAGAATATCCTCATTTAAAATCTCTTATCTATATTGGACAAGAAAAACATAGGGGTATGTATAATACTAATGAATTAATGTTGCTTGGTAGACATCAAAGTGATGATGAATTAAATAAGGTTAAAGAAACATTGAATAATGATGATGTTATCAATATGCAATATACTTCTGGTACAACTGGATTTCCTAAAGGTGTAATGTTATCACATAGAAATATTTTAAATAATGGTCATGGTATTGGACATAGGATGAAATTTACTGAAAAAGACCGTTTATGTATTCCAGTCCCACTTTTCCATTGTTTTGGGATTGTTTTAGGTGTTTTAGCTATTTTGACTCATGGTGGAACTATGGTAATGGTAGAACTATTTGATCCTCTTTTAGTATTATCTGCTATTCAAAAGGAAAAATGTACTGCGGTTCATGGTGTTCCAACTATGTTTATTGCTGAATTAACTCATCCAATGTTTGATATGTTTGATATGTCTAGCCTTCGAACTGGTATAATGGCAGGTTCGACTTGTCCAATCGAAACTATGAAAGAAGTTATGGATAAGATGAATATGACTGAAATAACTAGTGTATATGGATTAACTGAATCTTCTCCAGGAATGACTCAATCAAGTGCCGATGATACTATTGAAAGGAAGGCAAACACTGTTGGAATAGCTTTTGATGATGTAGAAGTTAGAATTGTTGATCCTGATACTAATGTAGAGTTAAAACCTGGTGAAACTGGCGAAATATGTTGTAGGGGTTACAATGTTATGAAGGGCTATTATAAAATGCCAGATAAAACCAAAGAAGTAATTGATGATGATGGATGGTTACACAGTGGGGATTTAGCTACTGTTGATGAAGATGGTTATTTTACTGTTGTAGGGCGTAAAAAGGACATGATTATTAGGGGAGGGGAAAATATATACCCTCGTGAGATTGAAGAATTTTTATATACTATTGATGGTGTTCAAGATGCTCAAGTTGCAGGTATAGCAGATGAAAAATATGGAGAAATTGTAGGCGCATTTGTTATTAAAGAAGAAGGATCTGATTTGGAAGAAGAAGATATCCGTGATTACGCTTTGGATAAAATAGCTAGATATAAAGTACCTAAACATGTTTTCTTTATTGATGAATTTCCGCTAACTGCTAGTGGAAAAGTACAAAAATTTAAACTTAGTGAACTTGGATTAAATCTTGTTAAAGAAAAAGAAAGAGAAATAGATTTGTAATTAATAATATATTTGAAAATTGATTTTAGTATATCTATTTATACTATTATTCCTAAATATATTTATGTTATATATTTTAAACTTAATTATATTATTAAATTAATTATTTAATAAAAATAACAAATAACATTAATTAATTTTATAGGTGATTTTATGGATGAGAATAGACTTACCTTAGTTATAGTTGTTGCTATTGCAATAATTGTAATTGCGGGTGTAGGTGTGATTATGTTCATAAGCGGTAGTTTTAATACAGCAAATAATTTAAATGTAACTAATAATACTACAGCTTTAGATACTAATAATTCTACCAATAACACTACTCAGGTTTCAACACAAAGTTATAGTTCTAATGATTATAGTACCAGTAGTGACAGTAGTGATAGTTCATCATCAGGTTCACAGAATGAAGTAACGCCGAATGAGGAACCATTACCTCCATCAGATTCTGGTTCAGACTCTGATACTGGTGGCGATACTGGATCTGATTCTGTTAATGGCTAGTATATTATTAGTCATTAATTAATTTTTAGTTTTTTATTTTTTTATAAATCTTTTTTATTTTTAAAAGTTTTTTTTACTTAAAATTTAATTTTATTTAAAATGTATTTTTATTTTATAATTATTTTTCGTTTTGCTCATTATTTTTGTTTTATTGAATAATTGGATGATTACCTATTATTTAAATTATATTATATTAAGATATTCTCTTCCTAAATAATTTATTTTGCCTTTATTTTTAATTATTTTTTGAAAATTTTCAATATTATAAGTCAAATCAAGAGCTATTTTAAAATTTACTTTTTCTTTGTATTCTTTATTTATTACGTTTATATTATTTTCTCTGATTTCTTTTTCAATATTTTTTATAAATGTATATTCAAATGAAAGTTCATATATCTTATATTCTTCTATTTCAACAATTTTTGAGCTATCAAGTGCATCTAAAACAGATTTTCCATAAGCTCTAACCAAACCACCTGCTCCAAGCTTAATTCCTCCAAAATACCTTGTTACAATAGCTACAATATTACTTAATTCATTTTTTTTTAATATATTAAGCATAGGTCTTCCTGCTGTACCACTAGGTTCTCCATCATCATCATAACCTTCTCCATCAATAACTATATATGCAGAACAATTGTGGGTTGCATCATTATATTTTTCAGATATATATTTTATAATTTCTTTAGCTTCTTTAATATTCTTTGCAGGATAAATTCTACATATAAATTGTGATTTTTTTATTTCTAAATCTACTTTGTAAGGTTTCTCGATGGTTTTCATATTATCATTTAATAAATTATTTAAAAAATATTTATTATGAAATAATTATAATCAAATTAGGGATAATTATATAAATAAAACAATACTATATATATTATATAATAATTTAAATAGTTATTATAATTTGGATAATATTATAATTAAATATTTAATTATTTATTTAATTAAATAGTTATTAACTGTTTATTATAACTATTTTAAACATAAATTTTATATATTTTATTACATTCAAAAATTATAAACATAAATTTTATATTTTAATAAATTAAAAAAACTTTTATATAAAAACTTTTATATAATATTAATTTTATTAAAAGAATTAATATACTAAAAGATAAAAATATTAAAAAATTAAATTATTTTTATTTGGTGATAATTTGAGTGAAAGTAGGTTAGCTAAGGTAATAGTGATATTTATAGTAGCCTTTGTTGCCTTTGGATTTAGTTCTGTAGCAGGATTTTCTACTGGAGGGCTTTTTGGAATAGATCTTTTTAATTTGAACAATGATTCTGGAGATACTAACTCTTCTAACCCATTTAGTTTTGAAGTTTCAAATAATTCTAATTATGATTCTGCATCATCTAATAATTATCAAACAACTAACGATCAGTCAGATTCTAATTCAAATTCTAATAATGGAAATAGCTCTGATAATAATAACAATAACAATAATAATAATAACAATAATAATCAAAATAATAACAATAATAATGGTAATGATAATGGAGATGGTGGCGCTGATTCTGGCCAAGAAGAAAGTGGCTAATTATCTTTTTAACTAATTTTATTTTTTAATATTTTTTACTAATTTTATTTTTTATTATTTTTTTAATTAATTTTATATTTTTTTGTTTTCAAATTTAGATATATAATATATTTCAATATTTCAATATTTCAACTGTCTTATTTTATTAATAATCTAATAATTTTTCTATATCAAAAAGCACAGAGTTTATTGCTAAGTTTAATAACTGTTTACCATAGCTAACATCAAGATAAACGCCATTATCTTCAATCTCTCTTGCTCCTTCTTCAATGTTAGGATCATTTTTTCGGGCATCTGCAAACTCACTTAATCCAACTTCTCCAAATATATTAACGTTTGATTGATTAGAAAGTTCATCTTCATTAAGTATTCCTAATATTTTTCCTATAGATATCTCTCCAGAACCTCCATGAGGTCCCTCATTTTCTATAATTGTATTGTTGACAATCAAAATATCTAAGGGGATATTTGATTCAATTTCATCTAAACATTGAAATAAAGGGATATTCCCTCCATGAGCATTGACTATTATAACTTTATCAATATTTAAATATTTTTTAGCTGATTTTAAAGTTTTTGTTATATTTTCAGCTAACTCTCTAAGTGGATAATGTATCCCATGGTTTATTTCTTCAATTTCATGAGCAGGATATATTATTCCTAAAAATTTAGCTCCACTTTCTAAAGAAGCTTGAAGAGATATATATGCAGCTATTTTAGCATCAGTATCTATTGGGAGAGCAGGCCCATGATTTTCTAAATGTGAACCTAGTGCAATTATCCCAATTTTATGAACATTTTTATTAAAAATATTCCCAGCATCATATCTTAGTTCTACCATTTTTATCACTTTTTCATAAAATAAGAAATATCTTAAATAAACTATTGATTCGTATTTGAAATTATATTTCAAGATTCCAAATATCATCACCAATATAATGAATATTCTGTATAGCTTTTCCAGAATCATTTTCAACCATTTCTTCTCCACTAATTTCTGCTATTCCTATAGCTAATGGTTTTTTATGAGTTTCTTCAACAACTATAACTACATCACCTTGATTGATATTGTCATCAGCTAAAACAATTCCAGGACTCATTATATCTGCACCATTTGTAACAAATTTAATGGCACCCATGTCTACAACAACTTTTTTCCCACCAATTTCATTTTCCAAAGCAGCTTTTAATGTTGGGAATGGTTTATCATCAATAATTATTATATGTGGTTCTCCATCAACAAGTACAAATGGATTTGGATCAACTTCTAAGTATTCTACACTAGCTTTATTTGGAATTATGTCAGAATAGTCTCCTAAATCATTTTTTAATTCTTTTAACTTCTTTTTTTTAAGATGATGTCTTTGTTTAACTTTCAAAATAAACACCTTGCAATCACTAAACATTATGTTATTAAGAGTATTTTTAATATACTCTATAGGGAGGAATGTTTAATATATAATTTGTATATATAATATTAGATTTTTATAATATAGATATTTTTTGAAATAATTTTATAAACTATTTATTAAAATAGCTCAAACTAAAAATTTAAATAATTAAGAATTTTAACTATTATATATTTTAACTATATTTTAATAATATCTAAAATATATTTAATCACATCTAAATTATATTATTATATCTAGATTATATCATTATATCTAAATTATATAGTTAATTATATCTAAATTATATTATTATATCTAGATTATATCATTATATCTAAAGTATATAGTTAAATTACATCTAAATTATATTTAAATTAAATTTTTTGATAAATTAAATTTATAAATTTATTTATTGATCCATATTAATCTACTTTGATTCATATTATCAAAAAGAATTGGTGAAATTATGAAAGATAGAAAAATGAATGAATTGACGGATAATATTTTGATGCTTCCTGCTTTTTATCAGAAAGTAGTATCATCAAAAAATCGTAAATTTAAATCTCCGATTTATTATCAGATAATCTGTATCTTAGAACGAGAAGGAAATCTCCCTATGTCTGTTATTGGTGATAAATTATTTTTATCTAGGCCTAATATGACTTGGAACATTGATAAACTAGTAAATGATGGAATTGTTCAGCGAATTGCAGATGAAAAAGATCGTAGGGTAATTAAAATATCTTTAACTCCTAAAGGGAGAGACTTCATGAAAAAATCACGTATACAAGTGAATAAAGATATTAAAATGAATTTATCTTCTTTATCTGATGAAGAGTTTAAAGATTTGTACAATGGGGTAAAAATTATTAAAAAAATTTTGTTTAAAATTCGACAATCATAAGATTATTAATAATTGTTTTTCTTGTTTTTTGATTAATTTTTTAATTTAAATTGTTTATTTTCTTTTATGAATATTTTTTAATAAGAATCTTTCATTTAAATTAATTATTTTATTCTATAGATTTATTTTTTTAATAAGAATCTTTCATTTAAATTAATTATTTTATTCTATAGATTTATTTTTTTAATAAGAATCTTTCATTTAAATTAATTATTTTATTTAATATGATATGTATTTCATAGATATTTTTAACAAAAGTTTTAAATATTAATATAGTTAAACTATTGAATAGTTAAAATTTTTAACTATTTAAATTTTAACTATAATATATAATAAAAAAGAGGGAATAATATGCCTGTAATCACATTTGATGGACCTAAATTAACTAAAGAACAAAAAGAAAAAATTACAAAAGCATTTGCTGAATCTGCAAGTGAAATTATAGGATTACCAGTTCAAGCAATGGTAACTATAATAAGAGAAAATGATTTAGAAAATATTGGATCTGGAAATATGTTATTGTGTAATATAAATGAAATGAAATAATTAATTAAATATTTAAATATACTTTATTTTTTATATCATTATTTTATCTTACTAATAACCTATTATATTTTTATAATTTTTTTATTTAATTATTGGATTGAATAAATAACTTTGATATTTAGAATTTGTCTATTTTTATTTTTATTTTTTATTTTTATTCTTTTATTTTTATTTTTATTTTTTTCTTTTTCCATTTTAATTTTCTATTTTTCCTTTTTAATTTTCTCTTTTTACTTTTTATTTTATTATTTTTATTATTTTAAGAACAAAACATCTTTTAATTTTCATTTGCTAAAATTAATAAAATTATAAAAAAATAAATAAAATGATTTTAATATTTTTTATTATACATATTAGAATTATTTTTTTCAAATAAGTGAGCCTTGTTGAAAATCAAATATGAGATTTGAAAGTCAGTTTAAACATTTGATTTAATGAAAATTATACACTAGTGTAGAAAACTATAGAAAAATTTATATAATTTCATTTAATTATATATATAAAGTTAAAAAACTATTGATTTTAGTAATAAAAAATAATTTTAAGTATTTTCATGAAAATAAATGGCAAAACTTTAGTTGGCTTTGATAAATT
The DNA here is from genome assembly GCF_937881195.1 of uncultured Methanobrevibacter sp. Lineage (GTDB taxonomy): Archaea > Methanobacteriota > Methanobacteria > Methanobacteriales > Methanobacteriaceae > Methanobinarius. The sequence continues at coordinate 70,054 of NZ_CALGFC010000029.1, forward strand.
TATTTTAATGGCATTGTATGTTGAAGGCCCACTAAATTTAACTCAAATTGATGATAAAACAATTATCTTTATTTCTTCTATATGGTACCAACAATGGAATGAGATAGATAAATCTTTCTTAAATTCTATTATTGATAATATTGAGAGGTTAAGATGTTTTTTCAAAAAAAAATCTTTAGATAGTGACGATGAGATTGAAACTAAAAAAGGAAGTTTAGGTTCTATAAATCGTTTTATAAAATTGACTGAGTTTGGTTTAGTTGAAAAAAGTATTAATGAAAACAATAGCGATGAATTTTATAAATTAACTGTTTTTGGGGAAGAAAAAGGAGAATATCTTGTCAATTCTATGAAAAAAAGAGGAAAAGAAATTGATAAGTATTTTTTTAATACTAATGCAGTAGCTAGGAACAATATTTTCATTGATTTCTTTTTAGCTATTTTGAAATTATCTGCTGGATTTATTAGTGGAAGTGTAGGTTTAATATCTGATGGTCTTGATGCAATAACAGATACAATATCTGCATTTTTTGTTTGGTTAGGAATTAAATTCCATCATGAATTTTTAAGTACAATTCTTGTTATTATTATGTTGTTTGTAGCTGGTTTTAGTGCTGCTTATGAATCAATAACCCGAATTATTGAAATATTAAATAATACTGTTAACCCAATTAATCAAGTTCCTTTAGTTGTTGCTGTTGAAGGTATTGCGATTTTATCTGCAATTGGATTATTTATATATCAGAGGCATGTAGGAAGATCTTATAATAATTTAACCATTATTTCACAATCAGTTGATTCTAAAAATCATATATTCATAGGTTCTGCAGTTATTATTGGCGCAATATTATCTTTATTTAATATATTTTGGGTTGATGCAATAGTAGGAATTTTCATAGCATTTGGAATTTTAAGAGATGCTTTTGGACTTTTAAAAGATGCAAAATCTTCCTATGAGGGTGAAGAAACTGATTTTTCTAAATATAAAACCTTTTTTGGAGATTACATAAACATAAATCATTTGGAGACATTTAGACTTTGGATTTTATTTGCAATTCGCAATAAAAATATTAATACTCAAAAAGAATTAGTTAAATCATTTAATGAGATATTTAAAGATAATTATATTCCAGTCATCTCTGAACTTGATTTAATTCCCAATGAAAATTTAGATTTTCAAAATAACTTTGAGGAAATTATCAGTCATTTGATTGATAATAATTGGGTTGAAAAAAATGGAGATAATTATAAAATAACCGAATTAGGATTAGAACATTTAGATTCTATATTAAATGATTTTAACACTTTTGATGTTAAATTTTCCGATTCTCTACTTCTTAAGTTGTCTAATGAACAGTAGTGTTGTAAAAAATTAATATGCTGAATAAAATACTTTCAATATTGTGAAAATTCAAATAATTAATTGGTTAAAGTTATATTATTGAAAAAGCATAGTATTAAAATGTATATGCTGGTATTTGAGGATATTATTTAAAATTTTATTATTTTAAATTTTATTATTTTAAATTTTATTATTTTAAATTTATTGTTATATTAATTTAGATATGATGTGGAATTATGAAAACTATCTTTGAGAAAACAGATCAAGGAGACTTTGTTTCTACTGGAAGTGCTGAAGCTATAACTGATGGTGTTTTTGCTGTTGCTATGACAATTTTAGTTTTAGCTATTCATATTCCTAATAAAGATGAATTAGGGTCAATGGTTCAGCTAAATTCATATTTACAAGGATTTACAATTGATATATTTTTGTTTGTTTTGTGTTTTTTAATTTTAGGATCTATCTGGATTGAAATAAGATTTTTACTACACAATTTAGAGAAAATAGACAAAAGATTCATGTGGATGACATTATTAATCTTAATGTTTGTAGTATTAGTTCCAGTAACATATCCCTTAATAAGTGATTTTGGAACACAATTTTTTATATTTAGATATTTATTCCATATAAATTTATTATTGATTGGGCTTTTAATGCTATTTCAATATATTTATGCAGAAAAGAAAGGCTTTTTTAGCAATATTGAAAATTACGCTTATAAAAAAAGAACTGCATTTTTCTTCCCATTAATTGCTTTTATAGCTTTAATTCTTTCATTTTTTATTTCTGGAAGTAGTGTTATATACTTTTTACTCTTCTTTGATAATTTTATAGTCAAAATTCCTGATTATATAACAAATAAGTTTAAAAATAGCTAAAATAATTCTTTATAATATAATAAAAAATTTTATTTTTTTAAATTTTCTTTAATTTTATGTTCTATTTTTAATATATTTTGTTTGTTCTTAATATCATATAGGAATTTTTCATTATAGGTGGTAATGATAATCCTCTATTTTATTTTAAGTGGTTATTTGTTTGATTTTTTGGTTTGTTTTTAATTTTACTCTATTATTTGTTTTTTTCTTTTTATAGTATTTTTTATTATTTTTTGGGAAGTTATATATATTAGAATGTTTATATAATTTATTATAATATTACATAGTGAGTATTCACATATATTTTTTTTA
>NZ_CALGFC010000030.1 GCF_937881195.1 uncultured Methanobrevibacter sp.
ATATTTGATAATGAACAATCAAATTAACATTTGATAATAAGCAATCAAATAATATTTGATAATGAACAATCAAATTAACATTTGATAATAAGCAATCAAATAATATGTGATAATGAATAATCAAATGAAATTTTGCTAAGAGATAATTAAATTTGATTTATTTAACAAATAATCAAGTATCAATAAACATCTATGAGAATTATTAATCATCTAAATCGTCTCTAAATTCTATTTTATCGTCTTCAACTCCAACCATAGATTTGAATTCTCTCATTTTTCTATCATTTTGTTTAGACTCTAAAAAACCATAAACAGATTTATGTTGTGACCCATTGAGAATCATTTCAACAGCTTCTTTTGCTACCATGACATTTTCAAGTTCACCAATAAATGCAACAGTTTTACCATAAACTGCCATTGAAACTTCTGCCATGCTTATTATAATTTCTCGAGTCCTACCATCCTTACCAATAATTCTTCCTTTTTGTCTAGCTAAAGCTTTTTTTGATTTACCTACATATAATGTTAATTTTATTATTTCAAGATAAATATCATCTTCATTTAATTTTAAAGCTACATCAGGATTGAAGCCTCTTCCAATCGCTCTGACAATATGATTAGTTTTCCAAACGCCGAGAGGATCTTCCATTTTGTCATTTGGAGAAACAACAACAGTTCCTTCCTCACCATCAATATCTAACCAAGTATTAGTAGCTCTTTCAATTTTTTCTTTAGTTTCACCATTTGTTCCTATTAAGACTCCTATCCTATCTTGAGGAATCTTGAGATATTCTGTTGTTGGCAAATTTTCACCTCTAATTAGTAATATAAATTAATATTAAATTAATGTCTAAATTTAATGATAATGTCTAAATTTAATTTCTGAATAATATTTAGACCAATATTTAGATATTATTCAGATTAATATTTAGATTAGTATTCGAATTAATATTTTACAAATTATTATAAATTATTTAATGTATTAATTAATTAACTATTAATATATTATTTAATATATTAATCAACTATTTAATGGATTATTTAATAATTAATTAACTATTTAATGGATTATTTAATAATTAATTAACTATTTAATGAATCATAATTAGCTAATTTAGTCAATTAAATATTTAGCTAATTATTTAGCTAATTATTTAATTTTATTAATTATATAATTTAATAAATATCAATTTCTATATATTAAATTATAATTTCTTATAATACTTTATTATCTAATACATTAACTTATATTTATTTATTTCTATCTCAACATTTATCAATTTTAAATATATTATATAAGGATATATTGCAAAACTAATTATAATTAAATAAAATATAATATATAAATTAAATCAAAGAGCAAATGAAAAGTAATAAATTGTAATATTTAAATATTGATTATAAATATTCGCAAAAAACAAAAAATAAGGCAACAACTGATTAAAAATATTAAACTAACTCATAAAAATAATGTAAAAATAAAATAAGAATATAAAAAGTATTAATAAATAATATACAGAAATCAAAACTAAATTAATATAAATTTATACAAAATAATGTTAAAATGAGCATCTAATCTAAATTAATATCTATTTCAAGCTTATTTACAATTTCATCCAATGAATATGAGGAACCTAATTTTTTAAATTCACCATATACATTTTTAACATCACGAACCAGTAATTCATTAGCTATAGGATGATCCCTAACAACAGATTGTGAAACATCAATAATTACAGGATTTTCATTATGATTTAAAATATTAAATGTTGATAAATCTCCATGAATTAAATTAGCTTCATTAATAAATTTTTTCATTTCTAATAATAATTTATTTAAAAAATCATCCACATCTTTTGGTTTTTGATTTTTTACAGTTTGTGAAGGATTTCCATCACTAGAACCAATAAATTCCAAAATAAGTACATTATTCAATGCCACAATAGGTTTTGGAACATTAACTCCTGCTTCAAGAGCTCTTTTTAGGTTTCTAAACTCTTTATTAACCCAACTAGTTATAAGCTTACGTTTATTATTAGAACGTATATGAAATCTAGGATCTCCCTGAATATAATATTGCATTTTTTTAAAATCAGAAGTAGCTATCCTATATATCTTAACAGCTACATAAGAATCATCAATTACTCCTTTTAAAACATTAGCTTCTTTTCCAGTACTAATAGCCCCATTTAAAATATTGATGTAACCTTGATTAGCTAATTTATATAAAGTTTCAAGTGTTTGTTTATCAAAGATTTCACTACCTACTCTTCTATCTTCAACACTTTTATTTCTCTTTTTAGAGATCAGTTTCTGAACTTCTTCATCAGCTTTAGCTATTTTAGGATTCATGGATAATCTTTTTATTATATATATTTGTCTTTTTTGACATACTTCTATTTATTTCATATATGTTAATTAATTTCTAAATTTTTTTATAAATTTTATTAACAGTTTGTAATATAATAACAATATAAATTTTATATTTCTAGTTATATTAAATCGCAATAATAAACATTTCTTTTCAAAAAAAATGTTAATGAAAAAGTAAATTAAGAATAATTAATATTCAATTGAACATTGTTATTTGAGCATTATTATTTAAATAATTTTATAATTCCCATAATTTTTAGTTGTTATCATTATTTTGTTAATAATTAAAAAAATAAAAAATTAGGAGCCAATGCTCAAAAAATATAAAAAAATGGTTTTGCATTTTTTGCAAAACCTTTATATGTTAATAAAAACAATATATTAAACAATGAAAGAGAAAACACAGAACCAATTCCAACTACATGGAAAAGACATATACTACCATGAAACACCCCGAGGATGGGCAATAGTAATTATGCCCGATAGAATAAGAATAGACACTTACCACAAAGAACCTCACATACATTTTGGATTAAAAGGGATACACCTACCCATACGATTCAAAGAACTTGAAATAGTTGGATTAATAATAATTTTACACCTTAATAAATATAAAAAAATAGATAAAAAAAGATTAAAGGAGAGATTAATATGATACAAATAAAATTAATAAGAGAAATAAAAGGAAAAGAATATGTGAAAGAGATGGAAGAAAAATATACCAATCCAAAAAACCTTAAAGCAGTATATGAAGAACATGAGGATATGAAACTACAATTAGATTACGATGACTGGATATATTTTAAAGATCACCCTGAAGAAACCCTCAAACAAACACATATACTATATGATTACAAAGGACTGAGTGCAACTGATCTTGAGCTACTAGATACTATAAAAAATAGTAAACCTAATTCATTAACTGAAATAGCTAAAATCATGAAAAAAGATGTAAGTAATATTCAAAGAAATGTTAATAAATTAAAAGAAGATGGTTTTATTGAACTTAAAGAAGGAAATATAAACAACATGAAAACACCTGTTTTTAATTATGATAAAATAGAAATAGCTATTTAAAATAGAACTATTTAATTATAAAAATTTCTTCAACAATCATTTAGCTAAAATTTGATTAGTTTTAGAATGAAATACACTACTAAATATCCACCTATCATATAATATGATAAGTATATACTCCACTTTTTTTATATTTCACTTTTTCAAAATATAAATTTTATTAGTATAATGCATAATTGAAAATATGATTATTATAATACTATAGATTATCAAAATCTTTCTTAACAATTTCAAACATAGTTTTAATATCTTTAGGAATATTAACCTCTTTTATACTCTTATTTGTATCATTTTTTTTTTGATAAATATACTCTTGAGTAAAAGATTGACTCATGAATACAAGATTATTAAAGTCGATTTCAACATTTTTAGCAGGATAATTATTCAATTCTTTAAATAACTTTCTAACTGATGAATTAATCCCTAAATTAGGATAATTTTATACTTATTTTATATATTAACAATATTTAAAGAGAATTTAAGAGACCAGACAAAAACAAATAATAAAAAATTACTAAAATATTAAAAACTTTATAAAATCAAAAATAAAATTAATATTATATTTTAATCCAATTTGGAAAATAAAAATTTATAGATAAAAAAATAAAAAAATATTTGAAAAAGTTACATTTTTAAGAAACCTTTTCTTTCAAGC
>NZ_CALGFC010000031.1 GCF_937881195.1 uncultured Methanobrevibacter sp.
AATCATTATAAAAAACTATAATTCCAATTTACAATCATTATAAAAAACTATAATTCCAATTTACAATCATTATAAAAAACTATAATTTCAATTTATAATTATTATAACATAAGTATAAATTCATAATTATAATTACAATAATCGATTATATATCAATATAACTATCTCAAATTCATGCCAATTAATTTAGATTTAGTCATGTCATCGACAGCATATTTAACTCCTTCTTTTCCCATACCACTCATTTTAAATCCTCCAAATGGCATATTATCGGTTCTAAAAGTAGATTGTTTGTTAATAAATACAGAACCTGCTTCTATCTCATTAGCACACTTCAAGGCATTATGCATACTTTCAGTGAAAACACCTGCTTGAAGCCCAAATTCAGAATTATTAGCTACATTTATTGCTTCTTCAACACCATTCACCCTAATAATTGGTGATACCGGACCAAAAGTTTCATTTACAACAATATCCATATCCGAACTAATATTATCAAGGATAGTTGGTTCAAAAAAGTTTCCATCACGATTTCCACCAGTTAAAAGTCTTGCACCTTTTTTATATGACATTAGAACAGATTGTTCAACCATTTTTGCAGCATTTTCGTCTATAAGTGGGCCAATATCCGTTTTAGGGTTCATTGGATCCCCAATTTTTAATTTTTCAGTTTCTTTAACAAAAAGATCTACAAATTCATCAGCAATTTTATCATCTACAATAATCCTTTTAACTGCCATACAAACTTGTCCAGAATAAAGATAAGAACCTAAAACAGCAGATTTAACTGATTTTTCAATATCTGCATCATCTAAAACAATTAATGGATCATTTCCACCTAATTCTAAAGTTATTTTTTTCATACCTGCCCTACTTGAAATTAAAAGCCCGGTAGCTACACTACCAGTGAAAGATATTTTATCTATATCATTATTTACAGTTAATTCATCACCAATCTCTCCACCATAACCAGTAACAGTATTGATAACCCCATCAGGAAATTCCTGACCTATTATTTCAGATAACCTCATAGCTGCAAGAGGTGCTTGTAAAGAAGGTTTAAGTATTGTTGTATTTTTTGCAGCAATAGCTGGTGCTATTTTATGTATAGCAAGATTTACAGGATAATTAAAAGGAGTTATAGCTGCTACTACTCCAAGGGGAAGTTTTTGAGTAAAAGCAAAAAATCCTTTACCTCCAAGTCCTGCATCTAAAGGCACAGTTTCACCATAAATTCTTTTAGATTCCTCAGCAGCAAATTTTAAAGTTTCTACTGACCTTTCCATCTCACCAATTGAGTCTTTAATTGGTTTACCTGTTTCTTTTGTTATTAGTTTAGCTATTGATTTTTTTTCATTTTTTAAAGACTCATATGCAGAATAAAGACCTTCAGAAACTTTTCTTGATGACATTTCATTCAATTCTTTTTTAGCCATATTTGCAGAATTGATAGCAAGCTTAACATCCCCTCTATCCCCAATAGGAACTGTATCTACAGTTTCGTTATTATATGGGTTTTTAACATCATAAAGTTCTTCTTTGTCCCTAAATTGGCCATTGATTAGCATTTTCATTTTTACATCCCCTTTTTTAAATTAAATTTTAGCTAAATTGTTTTTATTGTTATTATATAGCTTATTATTATTTAAATTATTATTTTCAATCAATATTACTTATTAAAATCAATATAAGAGATTAAATATGGATATTTATGGATATTGGCAATATTTTTAATATTATTTATAATAATACCTATAATAATACATATAATAATATATAAGATAAAATTTGAGATAATATTTGAGATAAAATTTTATATAAAATTTTAGATAAAAGTTATATTGTAATAATAGGCATATCAGTATTTTAAATAATATATTTATTTACAAATATTTAAATAATTGTTGAAACTTTCAAAATATTAAAATTTAAGTTATTTAATATGATAAAAAACGACTATAAAACTATAGACTCTTAAAAAACTAAAAAATAAAGATAAAATAAAAAGATAAATAAAAATTATATAGAGAAAAATAGAGAAAAAACATTTGAAATATAATAATGATAATAATGAAATGATAATATAAGGATATAAAATATATAATATACTAAAATAACATATAAATAGATTAAAATTTTTTAAATAGATTAAAACTTTTTAAATAAATTAAAACTTTGAATAAATATTATTAATAGATTTATTAATCTCATTAACCTCATTAGAGTTGATTTCCGCCTCAATACTCAAAATATAATTTTTATAAAAATATACTGCAATTAATACTATTACAATCATACCCCCAATTAAAAGAATTAATTCGGAACTTGATTGGGCATTTTCATCTAAAATATCCAATTTAATATTAAAAAAAGATTTTAACATTTAATGAAACCTCCTAAAATAAATTGTTAATCATGAAATAACTAAAAATGAAATTTAAAAACCTAATAAATTAATATCTAAAGCTCAGAGTCCTAAAAAAGAAGATCCGAAATTACTTATTATATAAAATAATCCATAAGCCAAAATCAGCAATGGAATTGAAAATTTTATTCCTCTTCTTAGATTCCCATACATTACTATGCTAATAATTAACCCTACCAATATAGAATGAATAACAATATAGGAACCTGCAGCTATTTTTGAAGTTTCAATTAATTGGTTTCCCTTACCCAAATCTTCCATAAAAGAAGAATATATTCCAATCATCCCGAGTGCAAATGGTGCAGCTATAACTGCAGAAATAACTAAAAAAATAATAGACATCATAACACTAGACTTTCTCTCTCTTTTTAAAGCATTTAAATCTCTTAAATCATTGGAAATATCTTCTATTATATCCGCTAAACTTCCACCAGTTTTTTTAGCTTCAATTATTAGCTTAAAAGATCTTTCAAGGTTCTTTGATTTCAATCTTTCAGCTATTTCCATTATACTTTTATCAAAATTCATGCCCATTTTTATTTCAATTACTGATCTTCTTATTTCATTATATAATGGACCAGATCCATATTTAGACAATTCTTCCAATGCAGTTTCAAAACTAAGGCCTACTCTGAGCATTGATGAAAGTTGCCTTAAAAAATCAGGAATAGATGTTTCAATTTTTTCATTCCTTTTTTCAGATTTATATATTATAAAAATCATTAAAACTCCCGGAGGAATAGCTAATGCAAATAGGAATAGTATTAAAATATTAAAATTAAAAATAAATGAAAATAGGATAAATAAAAAAATTAAAAAGATAATTATAATGAATAAATACACCAATAATCTAGAAGCTACAGTTAAGATGTCACTTGCTAATAAAAGCTCTTGAAAGTTGATTAAATATTTTTCAGGAATCTTATTTTCAACAAATTCAGCCAGAACATCTATTAAATAATCAATTCTCATAAATAATACCACAATAATTTATATTAATAATAAATAAACTAAAAACAAATATTTTAATAAAAACATAGGATTTATAAGATGAATAATAATATATTTACTAAAATAAGTTCTTTAAATTTATTTAATAGTAAAAAATAATTTATAAAGTGATTAATATAAATATTACTCATTTTTAAAATGTTTATTGCTACGTTAAAGTAAAATTTATAATTAAAACCACTTTAAAAGTAAAGCTTTAAATTTAATTTAAAAATAAAAATTGTTATCCTCATATGAAAAATATAAGAATGGAAACTAAGTAAAAAAATAAAAATAAAAAATAAAAATATTATAAAAAATATTATATTCTTAAATATAAAAAATAGTATATGTATAGATATAAAAAAATATTATAAAAAAATATTTAAAAAAGATATTATAGACTAAATATAAAAATAAAATGATTAAAAGATAATTTTTATTAAATAATAGCAAATCAGATATTGTAAGGAAGATTACCAATAACTTCAGATTTATTCTTCTTAATTATAAGAGTATCTTCAATTCTGACACCAAATTCTCCTTCTAGATAAATTCCCGGTTCTATTGTAACAATCATATTTTCTTCCAAGATAGACTTGTCTCTTTTTGAAATAGAAGGTGTTTCATGAATATCTAAACCTAAACTATGTCCAGTTGAATGAATAAAATTTTCAACATAGCCATATTCATCAATTACTGATCTGACAATATTGTCAATATTACAAGCAAGTTCTCCTGCCTTTAATGATTTAATAGCTTCATGATGAGCTTCGAGAACTATGTCAAAAACTTCTTTTTGTTTTTCATTATTATAATTAATCATTGTCCTACTTGTATCTGAACAATACCCCTTATACCTAGCTCCCCAATCCATTAGAATTAAATCTTCAAGTTTTTTATTTTCTAAATTCGCATGAGGAAGAGATGAGTTTGATCCAGTTGCAACTATTGTCTCAAAAGATTCTTCACTAGCACCATTACTTCTCATTAAATAACCAAGTTCATAAGCTACTTCCCAATCGTTTACTGAACTTTCTTGTTTTTCACGAATGTCCAATTCTATGAATGATTTATGGGCAATATCAGTTGCTTTTTTTATCATTTTAATTTCTTTTTCAGATTTAATCATACGTTCTTTTTCTAAAAAATCTTCAACATGTAATTCCCAAATCTCTTTTTTTAGTTCATCAGCCAAAAGGCGATTATAAGAATTTATAGGAAGATTCCCTTCAATAGCTATTTTTTTAAATTTTTCATTATGAAAAACATCCCTCAGTGTAGAAATTGATTTGTAATCCTTTACCTCAATTGATGAAGTTTCACAAGCTAATTCTTTATCCATAGCAGTTGTGAATATTATTGGATTTTCTTTCAAAATACATATTGCAAAGCTAGTAGGACGATAATCCGAGACATATTGTATATTATTAGGTTGTGTTAATAACATCCCATCATAATTTTTTTCATTCATTTTTTTTAATATATTATTAATTCGTTCATTTTTGACATTGATTGACTTATTTTTCAATTTTACACCTTTGAATACAAAAATAACTATAACTGAATATAAAAAATATAAAAAAGTTATTAAAACTTCACCATACAAAATTCATTAAACTAAATAATACTAAAAATACTAAAAATAGTAAAAATAGTAAAAATACTAAAAATAATAAAAATAGTAAAAATACTAAAAATACTAAAATAATAAAAATAATATCTTAATCTGTTGTTAATCATCTCAATTTGTTAATATCTAACTTAAAATAGGTATTTAAATATCTAGATACATAAATTCAAATAACCATTTTAAATATCTAAATTTTCTTTGATAATGATAATCAAATCATTTTTAATTTTTGAAGGGATTTTTTTATTGATAGCCCTTGCAAAAAAACCAAAATCAGGATCATTAAATACTAAACCATTAAAATCCACAGGATTTTTGTATCTGGGAATAAAATGCCAATGAATATGAGGTTTAGGATTATTATTTCTAAAAACAGAGTTTTTCAAGCAACTCCAATTAAATAAATCTGGATTAAAAATTCGTTTAATGGCAAATTCCATATTTTCAACCAATATTCCAAAATCACGCCATTCTTCCAATTTTAAATCTTTTAGTTCCCCACACTCTCTTTTCAAGCTGATGACACATGTCCCTAAATACCTTTGAGAAGGAGCTAGAAATATCTCCCAATACTCAGTTGTAGCTATTAAATCACCGTAGCTACTATCAACAGAAAATTCACAGGTTTTATTTTCATTCTTATCCTTACTATTTTTAACAACGGTATTGTTGTTCATATTATTATATTATAATTAATAATATTAGTATTTTAGTAAATTTATTAAAATTTTTATTTAAGTTTGCTTAAAAATACTAAAAATCTAAGATCAGTTTACTTTTATAAAAATATATTTATTAAATTATTAATAATTTTTATTTTTATAAAAATAATTATTTTTTTATATTCAGTAATATTAAAATCATAAGTTTTATATAAAAGTTCATACAAAAATGTATTTATCCTATGCTCAATCACCTCTCAATAAATAAAAATAATTGTAAAAAATAAATTTTTACCATATTTTCGCATATTGTATAATAATAGTATCCCATATAATTAATAAAGAGCATAGGATTTAAAACAGAATAAAAACATTAACCCTATTCCTATTTAAGAAAATTTATAAATTACTTAAGAATAATATACCCCATATTTTAAAATTGATAAAAATATCTAATATAGGAATAGGGAACCTCCACTAAATAATAATAAATTAAATATACGGCAATATTATTTATTTTATTATATTTTATAATATCATAAATAGAAAAAATAATAGAAATTTGAATATATTATATAAATATCTATAGGAATTCTTTATAGAACTATTACAAAAATATTAGAGGATTCCATAAAATAGAAAAATATTGCAAAAATTTATAAGCTTCAGATAATAATTATAAATATATGTTTAAATTTAGTTCTAATGAAATAAGAGACTTATTTATATCATTTTTTGTTATATCTCTCGCTTTTTCAATACTTTATTCAAAGTTAGATTTTACTAAAATAGTTAATATATTACCTATGGTAATGGTTGGTGTTGGATTAGGATTTATACTTCATGAAATAGCCCATAAAATAACTGCTATGAGATACGGTTATTGGGCAGAGTATAAAACATGGACCCCGGGATTATTTATTGCATTAATTAGTACGGCATTTGGTTTTATTTTTGCAGCACCTGGTGCAGTTCATATTTATGGACAATATATGACCGATAGAGAAAATGGAATAATATCTATATCCGGACCTTTAACTAACATAGCTTTATCATTGATATTTTTAGCTGCTGCTTTATTATTAAGTAATTTTTATATTGGCATATTTAACCCATTATTTTATACACCTTCTTGGGCAACAATATTATTCGAAACATGCATATTAGGTTTTTCAATTAATGCATTCTTAGCATTATTCAATTTAATACCTATTGGTATTTTAGATGGAGCTAAAGTATTTAGATGGGACCCATTTATATGGATAGTTACAGTAGCAGTAGCAGGAATTATGGTTTATTTCTCATTTACAGGATTCTTTTTTTAAATAAAAAAATTAAAATTAAGTGGTTAAAATGTTTTCAGATATCCAAATCAACTACTTTTCATGTACTCATAGAGCTATTGAACCTTCAAAAACCATAGAAAAATATGAAGATAAACTTAAAATAGCAGGAATAACAAGAGTTACAGAGATAACCCATTTGGATAGAATTGGTATTCCTGTATTTTCAGCTATTCGTCCAACTGCACAAGATGGTGGAGTTAGTATTTATGCAGGTAAGGGAGCTAAAAAAGATCAAGCAAAAGCTTCAGCCATGATGGAAGGTTTTGAGAGATATTCTGCAGAAAAACAGGATATTGATGATGAAAATTCTAAATTGGCTACATTAAATGAGATGGAAAATGAAAAATTTATACATCCTGAAGAATTAATAATATCACGAGAAGTAGAAAATATAGATTTTCAAAAAGAAAAAAAAATAGAATGGACTTTTGCAAGAGATATAATCACAGAAGAGGATTATTACATTCCATCAAACTCTATTTTTCATCCATATATCCCAAAAGACAATAATACTACATCAGCTATCTTTAAAGGAAACACAAATGGTTTAGCTTCGGGAAATGTCTTAGAAGAAGCAGTTCTTCATGGAATGTTTGAAGTAATAGAAAGAGATGCATGGAGTATTTTTGAATTAACTAAAAAAAATAAAAACGAAATCAATGTTGATAATATCAAAAACCCATTAATCAATGAATTGCTTGAAAAATTTAAAAAAGAATCTATTGACATAAATTTAATGGATTTAACTGCAGATATTGAGATTCCAACAATTGCTGCTACAGCAGATGATACCCTACTTAAAGATCCTGCACTTTTAACACTTGGAATTGGAACACATCTGAATCCAGAAATTGCAGTTATGAGAGCTTTAACTGAAGTGGCCCAGAGTAGAGCTACACAAATTCATGGAACAAGGGAAGATACTTCAAGAGCTGTTTTAATGCGAAAAGCAGGCTATGAACGTATGAAAAAAATGAATAAACATTACTTTGAACAAAATAATGAGAATTTAATTAATTTGAGTGATATTAAAGATAAAAGTACTAAATCCTTGAAAAAGGATATTCAAATAACACAAAATGAATTAAAAAGAAATAATCTTAATAAAATTTTGTTTAAAGATTTGACAAGGAAAGAAATTGGCATCAATGTTGTTAGAGTTGTTATTCCAGGAACTGAAAATTTTTCAATTGACCCAGATAGAGTTGGAAAACGTTGGATGAGTATATAATAAAAATAAAAAATAGGATAATATAAAATTATGAAAATCTAAAAGATAAAAACTCTAGAAATAATTTATCTAAAAAAGGATATTATGTCTGAAAAAAATATAATAATATTTACTGGACCTTCATTATCTATTGAAGAGGCATCAAAAATTTTAAAAGCAGAATATCGACCTCCAATCAAAAGAGGAGATATTTTGAAAGCAATTAGTGATTCAGCAGACATTATTGGAATAATAGATGGTGTTTTTCATCAAAATCCTGCAGTTGGGCATAAAGAAATAATTAAAGCCATTGAAAAAGGAATAATAGTAGTTGGTGGAGGAAGTATGGGTGCTCTTAGGGCATCAGAATTAGACAGTCTAGGAATGAAAGGAGTAGGTTATGTCTATAATCAATACACCTCTGGAAAAATTGAATCTGATGATGATGTTGCAATTATTTTTGATAGTTCTACTGGTGAGCCTTTATCTGAAGCATTAGTTAATATTGATTATAAATTTGAAGAAGCATTGAAATCAAATATAATCAATAAAAAAGATAAAGAAGAACTTATTAAGATAGCAAAATCTATTTATTATCCTAAAAGAACTTATTATAATATATTTAAAGAATCAAATATTGATAAAGAAAAAAAAGAAAAGCTAATAAATTTAATAGTAGAACTTGTTGATATAAAAAAACAAGATGCAATAGCTGTTTTAGAATACATTAAACAATTATAATAAAATAATTGGAATATAAAATAATTAGAGTGTAAAATAATTATAATATAAAATAATTAGAGTATAAATTTATAATAAAAAAGGCAATTGTTATTCTAAATTATTCTTTAATTAGATTTTACTTAATTTTAAAATGATTATTTATTAAATATCTATGTGTGATATAATGAATTTAGATGAAAAAATAGAAAAAGCTGAAGAAATATTAAAAGATAAAAATATAGCTATTGCTTTTTCTGGAGGTGCAGATAGTACATTGGTTGCTTATTTGGCAAAAAAAGTAAGTAAAAAAGTACTTTTAATAACATTCAATAATGAAATAATGCCCACGAACTTTTTATCAAATACTAAAAAAATTTCAAATTCATTAGGATTAGAACATGAAACAATAAACCAAAATTTTTTAGAAGTTAAAAAATTTACAGAAAACAAAGATAATAGATGTTATTTATGCAGGAGTATGATGTATTCTGCAATAAAAAGAATAGCTACAGAAAAGGGTTTTAAAGTAATAGTGGACGGTACAAATATTAGTGATTTACTTGAAGATAGGCCAGGAATAATGATAAATTATGAAAATAATATTTTAAGTCCATTGGTAAATGCAGGTATTGAAAAAGATGATGTTTTAGAGTTTTTGAATAAACAAAAGATTGAATATTCAAAATCAACTACTTGTTTAGCTACTAGAATAAAAACTGGCGAAGAGATAAATGCTAAAAAGATTAATAGAATTAAATATGCTGAAGATTTTATAAAGAGCATAACTAAAGATGACACAGTTCGAGTAAGAGATATATTTAATACTGCGCAGATTGAATTAGATAATATTGAACCTATACTTAATAAAAATACTCTAGAATTAATTCAAAGTGAATTAAAAGCTGTTAATTTTGAAAAAATTACATTAGACATTGGAAAAACAGATCCAGAAAAAAAAGAAATAGTTATTTACAAACCTTGTAAAGATGAAGCAAATAAAATAATGTTTGAAAATGAACTTCCTTATAAAATCAATATTGGAAAAACGTGTCCCAACTTTGAAAAATTAGGAAAAGTAAAATGCTCTGAAAAAATGGGAGTAGCTATGTTAGATATTGATGGTCGTAATGTTACTATTTTTGAAAATGGAAAAATAGTTGCTCGTAAAGTAAAAGATAAAGAAGATGCCCAAAATATCTTAATAAAAGTTTTACCAATGATTAGAAGAGTAATTTGAATATAATATTTTATAAATACTTATTAAAAATTTTAAAAAAAGAAAATAAATAAAATCTAAATAAAAATTAGTAAAAATATAAAATAAATAAAATCTAAATTAGGATAATAATTATAAAAAATATAATCTAATTAAGAAACTAGCTCTTTTTCAAATGTTTCATTTACTTTTCTTCTAAAACTTGTCATTTTAGACATTGCCCCTCTATGGTCTATGCCTTCAAGAGTGATAATGTTTCCTGATAAATTTAACAATTCATCATCAGCTTTTACTTCTAGAAGAGTAATATTGAAAAGAGATGATTCTTCTAAGTCATCATTAGATTCTATATTATATTTTATAGATAGTTTTTTATGAGGAAAAACTTGATTCAAAGATCTTTTTATAACAGTTTCCAATAGCTCCATAAATTTCTCTATGAAAGGTAAATTATTCTTCCAATAGTATCCTAAAACTAGCTTTAGCTGTATATCATGCTCAGCTATCGCTTCATTATATTTAGCTATTACCATTATATTGTTCTTTTTAGTTTTAATTATTAATGAAGGTTTATCTTCCATAATAATACTATGTAATTAATACTAAATAATATTTTCGGATTTTTATAAAATAGTCTTATATTTATAATATTCAGATAATTTTTGATTCAAATGTAATTTAATTTTTTTAAAATAAAATTGAAAAATTTATATACTATAAATTATAATATATATTGTTGATATCAAAACAAATAAATCATTGAAACAATGATATCATCGTCCTCAATTAATCTATAAAAACCCACATAAATTTTATAGAATATTCCTTAAACTATCCAAAACAAAAACCTTCGAAATATAAGAGGAATATAAATTGAGGACATCATCTTCCTTAATTAATCTATTTTAAAAATTAATGTTATATATTCTATAGAATTATTGATCTTAAAATATTATTAAAAAATATTTCATTATTTATAAAAAATTTTTTATCTTTTATAAGTTTAAAATACGAATTATTTTATTATTTATAAAAAACTTGTTTTTTTATAGATTCAAAAATCTTTGATTTTTTATTATTTATAAAAATTTTAAATATATTAAAATATTTATAAAAATAGTTTAGGTATACCTAAATATTTATATAGCATGAGATTAATAATAATAAATGGTGATATCCAAAACACATAACAAATCATATCACTCAATATGCTCTCAATTAGCAAAAATATTATATAGTTCTTCCACAACAAGACAAAAAAAATAGCTTCTTTTATATTTCAAAGGTTAATTGAGAGCAAACTCTCTCACTTATTATAAATATGAATGAAAATATACTTCTTATTTAACATATCTTTATAAAAAAAATCAGAAATAATGAAGATTTAAATATAAAACCAAAGATATCAAAGCAAAAAAAGAAAATTAGAATAAAAAAATAATAATATAAAAATAAAAATAATATAAAAATAATAATATTAAAAATATAAAAATAATAAACTTAAGACAAAAATATTAAAAATGAAAAATATTAAAAATATCTTATTTTAATCAGTTAATGCTCTAAGAAGATCATTAGCCCTTAGTAATCCAACTAAATCCCCTTCAACACTAATTACTGGAATCTGTTCAATATTTTCAATTCTCATTCTTTTAGCACAATCTGAAACTTTAGTTTTAGTATTTGCAGTAGCAACTTTAACGGTTGAAACGTCTTTAACTACTTTATCAGAAAATTTCAGATGATTTTTTTCAACATAAAGAACACTTGTACTATCCCAAGACCATTTATCTCCCTCTGTTCCAACACTAGAATTATGAACACTAGTTTCAGATACAACTTCACTTTCATTAATAAAATCTGTTTCTGTAAGAATTCCACTCATCTTAGCATCATTATTTAAAGCAATGACACATTTAAGATTAAAAAATCTCATTACTTCAAATGCTACATTTAAAGGAGATTGATCCCAAATAGTTGGGACATTTTTTATCATATATCCCTCAATAGGGTCATTGATACTCATTTCCGAAATAGCTAGAGAAACAATATCTGAAGAAGTTACTATTCCAATTAAATCACCATTTTTAACAACAGGGACCCTTCTTATATTATTTTCTACCATTTTAAGAGCAACATCAGAAACATCATCATTCAATTCAGCAGTAATAATATCTCTAGACATTATAAGAGCAATCTGCTCTTCATCAGGGTTCTCAATTAGATCTGACCTAGTTAATATTCCTACTAATAGATTAGTTCCTTCCTTAGTAACAGGTAATCCTGAAATCTTTTGTTTTCTCATTAGTTCTAAAGCTTTTTCACGATTTCCAGGAACAGAAACATGAATTGGATCTTTAGAAACTATATCTTTGATTAACATTTAAAACACCAATTAAAAAACACCAATTAAATCAAGAATATACAAATTAACAAATTATATGTTAATTAATAAAACTCATAAATTAAACTAATATCAACATAACTATACATTATTATAAATCATCTAAATTGTCATAAATCATATGCAAAAAACATTAAAAACTTTGCTATTAAGCCTAAAATATACATAAATAGATTTAATCTAAAAATATGGATTCAAAATCAATGCATATGATAATTAATAAAATAATTATCGAATAATCAATAATTAATTATCAATAGTTAACTATTTAATCAAAAAATTGTTTATATTTGGATTATAATTATAATATTAATAAACAACAAGAACTGAGCATTCTGCGGCTTTGACAACTTTTTCAGCTACACTACCCATAATAAACCTATCAAAACCTGTTTTTCCAGAGCTACCCATTACAACCAAGTCAATGTTTTCTTTTTCAATAGTCTCTAAAATAACTTCCGCAGGAGATCCTTCATCCACTTTTAATGTTATTTTAACATCACTATTAGTTTCATCTTTCATTTTTTCGACTTTTTGAAGATTTTTCTCAGTTTCTTTCTTGAGTAGTTGATTTATTTGAAATATTGTATCATCAGAAGGAAGACCTATAGAAAAACTTGTTTCAACAACACTTAACGCTACAATTTCCGCCCCACTTGCTTCTGCAAGAAATAGAGCATGTTTTTCTGCTTTTTCTGCAAATTTTGAACCATCAGTAGGCAATAATATTTTTTTATACATTTTATTCCCTCATCAATGATTGTTAAACCAATCATTAATAAATTTAATATGATTTTTTCTAGTTACTACCAATATGATATGTGATAGTTTATTAATAAATATTATAATATTTTATGAAATTTTGATTAACTAAATCAT
This sequence comes from uncultured Methanobrevibacter sp., assembly GCF_937881195.1. Taxonomy (GTDB): domain Archaea; phylum Methanobacteriota; class Methanobacteria; order Methanobacteriales; family Methanobacteriaceae; genus Methanobinarius. The sequence goes on from NZ_CALGFC010000031.1 coordinate 13,489, forward strand.
AAAGCCTCAATTAGATAATCAAATAACATAACACATATTAACAAAATATTAGTCATAAAATTAAATAACAAATAGTATATTTACATGATTATTAGTCATAAAATTAAATAACATAATAGATACAAGTACATTTATTAATCATAATATATTAATTTATCTTTATTTAATAAGCATATAATATCTTTTATTTCAGTTCTATTAATCAAACTTAAATATGGATTTTCTGATAATTTTCTTGATAAAAATAACTCTGCATTATTTTCTTCTTGGATTATCGATTTGTTAATTTTTTCAGAAATATTAGTAGGAAAAATATTTTTTTTATCAATATTTACATCTAAATATTCTTTATCATTATTCTCATTATTCCCCATATAATCACAATTATAAACTGAAGAAGAAATATTAGTTGTTGACATTTTCAATATTTCTAAAGGAGACACATATTCCTTATAAAATCCTCTCATCATTTTTAATGTAAACTCCATCTCTCGAAAAATATTAGGAGAATTAATCATTATATTATCTGTTCCAATTAGAGGTTTAATTTTTCTTTTTATAATATCTAAAAGTGGGGGAATTCCAACTGAAAAAGCTCCATTTGATCTAGGACAAAGCACAATATTTTTTTCAAAACATTTAATTAAATCCAAATCATTATTCAAAGGAGCAGTAACATGAATTAATTGATCAAAACCGAAATTAATGGCTCTCTGAACTTCAGTTTTTCCTGTTTTTTTTAAAGAATCATTTTGAAGATTTTCATATTCTCCAGTGTGAATAGAAGAAATTTTATTCATTTTTTTACATTCAAAAGCAATTAAACTAGCTACTTCATCATTTAATTCTCCAAATCCACTAGGAGCTATTCCATCACATATTTTCAAAAGTTTCCTAATAGCTATTTTTACTTTAGATAAATCGGGATCTTCTTCATGAAAAATATCATCCCTACCTAAGATTATAGGATTTATTGGAATATCCTTAGCTGCTTTTTTAAGCAATTTAATTCCTTTTATGCCTCCTTCCCTATAATCAATAAAATGAGTAGTTCCAGTTCGAAGCATTTCTTTCATAGAAGTTTTCATTGAATTAATTATATCTTCATCAGAAGCATTTTTAAGAGCAAGGTGTTTTAAACCATTTGGAGGTTTAACTATTTCTTCAATAGTTTTTCCATCACCCATATCTTTTACAACAGAATCTCCAATATGAACATGTGCATTTAAAAAAGTAGGACACACAATATAATTAGTAGCATCAATAATTTTTCCTTCTAAAACCTCTTTAGAAATCTCAATTATCTTTCCATCATCAATTAATAAATTCACATTTTTAGCTACTAAATCAACACCACATAAAACTGTTCCATTAGCTATGGTTATCATTAAAAATAGTATGTTTAAACTAATATTTATTATTTAGTAAAAATGTTATTATTTAGTAAATACTTACCATATTACTAATAAATAATTATGATTTTTTAGATGACCAAAATATCAAAAAGACTATAAAAAATAAATAATAGAAAAGATTTCAGAAATAATAATTATAAAGCAAAAATAATAATTATAAAATGATAATACCCAATTATATATTATTTCATTAAAAAATTAATCTATAAATTAATATAATGTATAAAAAAATATTATTTAATGTTTATTGGAATATATCACCAAAATCCAGAGTATAGACATTTATTCATTGATACTGCAGAAAATATTTTAAATCTTTTAAAAGAATTAATAGATGAAGCAAAAAATAAAAAGGAAATAAATTGTAATATTGACTCAAAAGAGATTTCTTTTTTCATTTTCTCAAATATGAGAGGAATTGTTGATATATGGATAAATTCTAATTATAAAGCAGACCAGCTCATAGATTCAAACCTTAAAATCATTAAAAAAGTAATAAAATAAAAAAATTAAATATTTAAATAGAATACTTTTTTATTATTTAATTGTTTTTTTAAAAAATAATAATTACATATAATCATTTAATTTTTTATTTGGCATATTATACTATTTCATTTAATTTTATAATAATTAATTTTTATTATATTTTGAAATAATAAAAAACAATCAAAGAAGAATAGATTAATAAATTTCTAAAATTGACACTTTTCTAAAATTGACACTGAAAACTTATGTGAATTTCAAAGAAATTAGTAAAATCTAAAATAATAATGGAAAAATAATAAAAAAATAATAAGAATTAATAAAAGAGAAAAATAAGGAAATTAAAAATTAAAAATAAAGATTAGAAGGTTTTCTAAGTTTATTCAACATATTCATCCAAAGATTTCACCTTAAGTTCACTATTTTTAATAGCTTCAATAGCATTTAAAGCAGCCCTAGCACCTGCTAATGTAGTAACATAAGGAATTCCAAGTTCAATTGCTAAACGTCTAATTTTATACCCATCAGCAGCAGATACTTTACCAGAAGGAGTATTAATAATTAAATCAACTTCTTTAGAAAGTATTTTATCGCTAACATTAGGAGAATCCTGACTTATTTTACTAATTTCTCCAATTTTAACACCATCAACCGCTTTAGCAGTTCCAGGAGTAGCTATTAAATCAAATCCAAGTTCAGATGCCTTTTCGACAATGTCTTGAATTTTAGACTTATCTTCTTCCCTTACACTAATAAAAATAGTCCCTTCTTTTGGTAAATCCATACTAGCTGAAAGTTGTGATTTGTAGAAAGCAAGGCCGAAATTTTCATCTATACCCATGCTTTCACCAGTAGACTTCATCTCAGGGCCAAGAACTGCATCTGCTTCAGGAAGTTTTAAAAATGGGAAAACAGATTCTTTTACAGCAACATGATTAATTTTAATCTCATCAATCAAGCCAAAATCTTTTAACTTTTTACCAATTATTAACTGTGAGGCTATTTTAGCTAATGGTTTTCCTATAGCTTTACTAACAAATGGAATAGTTCTACTGGCTCTTGGATTAGCTTCAATAATATAAACCTTACCTTTCTTATTATTACTCTCTTCATCAAGTTTTACTGCATATTGTATATTCATTAAACCAATTACATCAAGTTCAATAGCTAGTTTGCGAGAATAATCACGAATGATATCCAAAACATCTTCAGGGATAGTTTGAGGTGGTATTACACATGCAGAATCACCAGAATGAACTCCTGCTTCTTCAATATGCTCCATTATTCCACCAATGAATACATCATCCCCATCTGAAAGAATATCTACATCAACTTCAATTGCTCCTTCCAAAAATTTATCTACAAGAATTGGATGTTCAGGAGATACCTTAACTGCTTCTTCCATATACTCTTTAAGTTCATAGTCATCATAAACAATTTCCATTGCTCTTCCACCAATAACATAAGATGGGCGAACAAGAACTGGGAACCCAATGTCCTTAGCAGCATTTCTTGCATCATCAAATGACATTGCCAAACCATATGGAGCTTGAGGAATGTTAAGTTTATTCAAAACCTCAGTAAATCTCTCCCTATCTTCAACCCTATCTATGCTTTCATAGGGAGTCCCGAGTATTTTTACTCCTGCATTAGCTAAAGGAACAGCAAGATTAATAGAAGTTTGACCACCAAATTGAACTACAACTCCTTCTGGTTTTTCTTTTTCTACAATTGCCATTACATCTTCAAATGTTAATGGTTCGAAAAAAAGTTTATCAGAAATATCATAATCAGTACTTACAGTTTCAGGATTATTATTAACTATTATTGTTTCAATACCTTCTTCTTTCAAAGCTAAGCTAGAGTGAACACAACAATAATCAAATTCAATACCTTGACCAATTCTAATTGGACCTGCACCAAGTATTATTATTTTACGTTTATCTGAAACTTGGAGTTCATTTCCCCCATCATAACTACTATAATAATATGGAGTCTTAGCTTCAAATTCGGCAGCACAAGTATCAACCATTTTGTAAGAAGGTTTAATATTATGAACACTAGTCACGTCTTTAAATTCTTCATTAGTAATATTTGCTATTTCAGCAAGAGTTGAATTTGAAAAACCCATTTTTTTAGCAGATAAAAATAATTCTTTATCTTTTAAAGATTCCTTATTGATTTTTTCTTCAAAATCAACTATATTCTTAATTTTATTTATGAAAAAAGTATCAATATTAGTAAGATTATGAATTTTGTTTACAGGCATCCCCATTTTTAGTGCTGCATATACTTGGAATAAACGCTCATCAGTAGGATTTTTCAAATCATCTTTACTAAAGTCAATTTCTTCAAAACCAGAAAACCCAGTGTCAAGAGAACGAATAGCTTTATGCAATGCTTCTTCTATTGTTCTCCCAATAGACATAACCTCCCCAGTAGACTTCATTTGAACACCTATTTTACGATTAATTCCTTTAAATTTATCAAAAGGCCATCGAGGAACTTTAGCTACAACATAATCAATAGTAGGTTCAAAAGATGCAGGTGTTTCTTTTGTAATATCATTCTGAATTTCATCAAGAGTCATACCAATAGCTATTTTAGAGGAAATTTTAGCTATAGGATAGCCAGTAGCTTTAGATGCCAATGCACTACTCCTACTAACTCTTGGATTAACTTCAATAACTTTATATTCACTTGTTTCAGGATTAACAGCAAATTGAATGTTACATCCACCTTCAATTCCAAGAGCCCTTATTATTTTTATAGATGCATCCCTTAAACTTTGAGCTTCAATATCATTTAAATTTTGAGCAGGAGCTACAACAACACTCTCACCAGTATGTATACCCATAGGGTCAATATTTTCCATACTACAAATTATAATACATGTGTCATTTTTATCCCTCATGACTTCATATTCAAACTCTTTCCAACCAAGAACAGACTCATCAATAAGAACTTGACCAATGAAACTCATATCCAAACCATGAGAAGCAATATCAATAAGTTCTTCTTTATTGTTAGCTACTCCACCACCAGTACCCCCTAAAGTAAAAGCAGGCCTTACAATTACTGGATATCCAATATTTTCAACTGCTTTAATAGCTTCATCAATGGATTCAACAGCCTTACATCTAGGAATTGGTTCATTAAGCTTATTCATAAAGTTTCCAAATAATTCCCTATCTTCTACATCTTTTATTGTTTTAACTGATGATCCAATAACTTTGACATCACCTAATGCCCCTATTTCATCAAGACCAGTAGCAATGTTTAATCCTGTTTGTCCCCCCATTGTAGGCAAAATTGCATCTACATCTTCTTTTTCAATAATTTTAGCTACTATTTCGGGAGTTAAGGGTTCTACATAAACTTTATCTGCCATATCCATATCAGTTTGAATTGTTGCAGGATTACTATTTACTAATACAGTTTCAATTCCTTCCTCTCTTATTGATTTACATGCTTGTGAGCCCGAATAATCAAATTCTGCAGCCTGACCTATTTGAATCGGGCCTGAACCGATTATAAGTACTTTTTTAATATCTTTATCAATTGGCATCTATAATCCTCATTTTATAATAATAAACATAATTAACATTAAAATATTATGATAAACTCATATTAAAAAATATTATTAATATTCATCCATCATCTTTTTAAATTTATCAAAAACGAAATTAGTGTCATTTGGACCAGGACCTGCTTCAGGGTGGTATTGTACACAATTAATTAATAATTCTTCATGAGTAAAACCTTCAGGAGTATTATCATTAAGATTAACTTGAGTTAATTTTAATGGAGAATCTTTTAAAGAATCATTATCAACACTAAACCCATGATTTTGAGAAGTTATAAAAACTTTACCACTTTCAAGATCTTTAACTGGTTGGTTAGATCCCCTATGACCAAATTTCATTTTATATATCTTAGCTCCAAAAGATTTAGCTATAATTTGCTGACCCATACAAATACCAAAAATAGGAAGCTTATTTGATAATTTTTTTATAGTTTCGACTGTTTCGGTTAGTTTTTCTGGATTTCCAGGGCCACAAGAGATCATCAACCCATCTACATCATATTCCATTATTGATTTATAATCAGAATTGTATGGAAAAAGAACAACACCAATACCTTTATCTAAAAAACCATCAATAATATTTTTCTTAACCCCACAATCAATTAAGGCCGTCTTTTGTTTGAAATTTTCGCCAAATGTAACTACTTCTTTAGTTGAAACTTGAGGAACTAAATCCATATCAACAATACTAAGCTGATTTTTTGCTTGTGCAATGAGTTCACTATCATCAATCTCTTCTGTAGATAATGCACATTTCATAGTTCCTTTTTGACGAATTTTTATTGTTAACTCTCTTGTATCAATTCCACTAATACCGGGAATCTTAAATTCTCTTAAAAATTCATCTAAAGTTTTCTGTGATGAATAAATAGAAGGATTTTTACAAACTTCTCTCACAATATATCCTTCAACTTGAATTTTAGCTGACTGATACCAATCATCACTCACACCATAATTACCCTGAAGAGGATAAGTTGACATCATTATTTGGCCTTTGAAAGAAGGATCAGTTAATCCTTCAACATAACCAGTCATCCCAGTTGTAAAAACAATTTCTCCAGTTGAAGTTGTTTCATGACCAAATCCCTCTCCTTTAATTATAGTTCCATCTTCCAAAGCTATTTTTGCCGTTGCATTATCGTTTGTTTTTGCTCCCTTTTCCATTAAATCACCATTGAAGAAATATAAATAGTAAAATTTTAATCCCAATATTTAATTAAATCACAATTTAATTAAATCGCATATGGAGTATTAAATAGATAAAATTTTATTAAATAATTATTAAAATATCTAATAATACCAAATTATAAAATATAATAAAATATAATAGAAAATATCAAGAATTATAATAATTTAATTATAAAAATTTATACATAAATTATATATAATTATATTAACTTAAAATATCTTAAAAAACTATTTCAATATTTAAACTTTTTTTAAAGCTCCTTTATTAAATAAGATAAGAAGATATTTAAAACTTATGATAAATAATTATCAATCAATCAACATTATAAATTATGAATTTAATAATAATTAAATTTAATTATATATCTAAAATCAAACTATATAATTTTATATAATTTGATTAAAATATGAAAAATTAGAATCAGTTTAAATTATATTTAATAATTAAAATTATAAAATTAAAAATAAAATCATGAACCATGATGTAGTTAAATTTATTCAGTATTATTAAATATCAGTATTATTAAATAATTCAAAAGACATTTTATAAGCATCAGAGCCATCTTCATAATAATTTGATACTTTTTTATTTGATTTAAATCCAATAGATTTATAAAAATTTAAAGCATCTTTATTTTTTGCATTTACTTCTAAAGTTATATTAAATATATTAAACTTCATGAATGTTGCAATTGCAGTATTAATTAGCCTTGAACCTACTTTTTGTCTTTTATAATCTGGATCAACAGCTAAGGATATTACATGGCCCCTATCCTCTTCAACTATCCAAAAAATAATATAACCTACAACAGTATCTTTTATTTGTGCTACTAAAAAACCTGCTCCAAAATCAAAAAGTTTTCTAAGTATATCCATATCATAAGGATTAGGAATAGTTATTTTCTCAATTTCATAAACCCTATTCAAATCATCTAGACGAAATTCTCTGATTATCATAATACTCATAAATAAATTTTCACTCACAATAATTTAACAAAGATTTAACTAATAATAAATAATTTTTTGATATTATAATATTTAATTCTTATGTAAATAATAATATAAATATCAAATAAATAGAAATATTAGTATAAAATAAAAAAAAATATAAAAAAATAATAGTATTATAAAAAGATATGAGTAAATTTAGTAATATTAAACAGAATAAATAATAAACAGAATAATAAATCCCAATAATAATGTAAATTTATATATTCAAAAATATAATATAAATTTATGAATCCTTGGATATTTCTTATCATAGCTGGAATCTCAGAAATTGGTTGGGCAATATCACTAAAATTTTCAGAAGGTTTTAAAAACATATCAATGTCTATTGTAACAATTATTATTATGGCAGCTAGCTTATTTTTCTTATCTTTAGCATTAAAAGACATACCTATTGGAACTGCATATGCAATATGGACAGCTATTGGTGCTGTTGGAGTAGCCATAATAGGAATGGTTTTTTTAGGTGAATTAAAGTCAATTACTAGAATATTTTGTATAATGTTAATCGTTGGTGGCATTATTGGCTTGAAAATTTCAAGTTAATCAAAGAGCATACTTCTTAATCAAAGAGCATACTTCTAAAAATTAACCATATATTTTGAATGAAAATTATTAATAATCTAAATAGAATAATAAAAATCCCTAATTTTAATATTTATAGGATTTTAAATTATGAATAATAAAATCTTTTATTTAATATTTTAGCAAATCCAATAGGACAAATTTAAATGAAAATTAAATTTTTCAAAAAAAATATTGAAAAGAATTAAAATCATTTTAAAAGAGATATGCAAGTTAAAAAAACTTATTTCTAATAAAAAAACAATTTAAAAAAGCATAACAAGTTATAAAAAACAGATCAATACATAAAAGATTTTTAAGATATGATTTGAAGTTGAGAAAAGGTTCCTTAATTAATTATTTTATTAAATAGACAATAATTATAAAGATTTATGTGAAATAAGATATAAATCTTTGAGATGTGACCATACTTAATCCGATTCTTTCTAAAGCTTCTTTATTTTCTAAAAAGAGTGCAGAATAGTCGTTTTTTTAAAAAATAAACCAAAACCTTTATATAGCATTGGCAATTAATAAAAGAAGTGAAGTGAAATTACATTAATCTAAAACTAATAAAAAGATAAATTTTATAAGAGTTATTTATCAAGAGAATTTTTATAGTTTTATATGTAATTTGCTAGTTGTCGATTGAAAGGTGGATTCGATCAAACACAATATAAAAAGTAAAATTATTAAAAATTTACTTTTTATATTCATATATTATTTTTAAAATATTTATTTTTAAATAGTTTTACAAAATTAATCTAAATTAAACTAAAAAATTTCAAAATATTTTCTCTCATTTTAAATAGATAGCTTTTATTATTTCTATAGTATGTTTTATTTTTAATAATGCACAATTATCATATAATAAATTGTTAATATATTCGCTATTTCTAAAATAGTAAATATCTAAGTAATAATGTATAGTATTTAAAAATAAAACATTTATATAGAAAAACAATGTAATATTAAATGTAGGAGTAATATTCATTCCGCTTATGTCAAGATATGTTTACTAAAAAGAGTAAAGCTTATATATTAAAACAAGAATAACTCTTGGGGGGATATCACTCTTGATATTGGATATTCTCCTACAAAGACTAATAAATAGATGATTGTAAAATACATTAATATCGATTAAAATTTTAAATAATTATTTTTAATCAATTTAGTTATAATTAAAACTTATTAATTACCACTATGAAAATAAAAAATTATTATTATAATAATTATTACTATTATTATTACTAATATTATTACTAATATTATTACTAATATTATTACTATTATTAATACCAATATTATGATAAAAATAAATTTAGGATAGTATGGATTTTTTATTATGAAAGTCAAAAAAGTTAAATTTGAAATGAAATCTAATAATGAAGAAAAAGTTTTTATAACCCACAGAAATGTGGAAGATTGCAAATTAAAAGTTAGAACTATTTTTTTAAATGATGATTTAAAAACTATAAAAATAATATATGACAATAATAAAGGAGAGACTTTTAATTATAAGGATGTTAAAAACTTAGAATATGTTCACCTACAACTATAATCAATTTAAAAATTATTAACTATAATCAAATTATTAGGGTTTTTATGTATAATTAAAGAAAAAAAGATATTAATTAATAGTTTATAATATTACTCCTTTTTTATAATTATTCAATCATAAATAATCAAAAAATTTTATATTTATTCTATTATTTCATTTATTATTATTTTATTTTTAAATATTTATAATATATTTTATTTCTTCTATTTTTTACTTATAATCTAGACTAATTATAATATTTAACATTTTTTTATTTTTTTTAAGAATAATCAATCATTATTTTCTTTATATTTTAATTTTGATTCAAATAAGTATCTAGATTTTAATATAACCCTCTTCATTATAAGCCAATATTATTTAAAATTTTAATAATTAATATATTAATGAATAATATCCACTAATTAAATAATGAATAATGAATAATAAATAATAAATAATAGATAATAGATAATAGGTAATATTATAGATAGAAATAAATGAAGATGGTTTAAGGATTATGAACACAAAAGAAAAGATAATAGAAGCAACATTTTTATTATCTCTTGAGCATGGATATAATAATGTATCTATAAAACAAATTAAAAAAAAAGCTAACCTTTCAACTAGCTCAATTTACCATCATTTTAAAAATAAAGAAGAAATATTATTTTATCTAGTAAAAAAAAATCTTGTAGATATTACAGATGATCAAAAAGAATATATAAAAAGTCTTGAGATTCCTTTAATAAAAAAGTTGGAAATTCTTTATTATTATTCCTTCGGTAATGAAATTAATAGTAATAAAAAAAATATTCAAATAGATGGGCATAATATTAATTCGAAAGAATATTATCTAATGTTTGCAGGAATTTATCATCAATACCCAGAATATAGGCATTTATTTACTAATGCAGGTTTAGAAGGTATAGAATTTTTTAAAGAATTAATTGATGAAACAAAAGATAAAGGAGAAATAAATAAAGATATTGATTCAGAAAAAATGGCTTTTTTCATTTTTTCGAATATGAGAGGAACCGTGGAAATATGGCTGAATTCTAATTACAAACCCGAAGAACTCATAGTTTCTAATCTTGAAATTATTGAAAAAATCCTAAAATGATATAATTAAATCTAAAAATTTAATTAAAATATTTTTCACTACCTTTTAATTAGAATTAATAAAAGAAATAATAAAATTTAAAATTTATCTAAAAATATTTGAAGTTCATTCAAATTACTAATACTATTATTAATATTTAAATCAGATATTTTAGGCCTATTAACTAATATTATATCAATTCCCAATTCATATGCAGCATTTACTTTTGAAAAAGATCCCCCTGTTTCTCCACTATCTTTTGTAATTATAACATTTGTTTTAAATTCTTTCATTAATATTTTATTAAATTCTTTAGAAAAAACTCCTTGCATAGCAATTATATTTTCACCACTAATTCCCAAAGAATTACATTTTTCAATAGAAGATTTTACAGGTAAAACTCTTACAAAAAAATTCCTTAAATTTATCTGATTAAATTTTAAAACTGATTCAATAGTATTTACTCCTGCCAAATGAAGTATATTTTTCGATTGAAATTCATTATTAATTAATTTACCTGCTTCTTTAAAAGAATTCACAAAAATTATAGAATTTTTAAATCTAGAATAATCAATATCTGGTCTTTCAAAACGTAGATAAGGAATATTGGCTGTTTTAGAAGATTCAATTGCTGTTAGTGTAGCATTTGTTGCAAATGGATGAGTTGCATCAATGAAAATATCAAATTTATTTTTAGGCGATGTTAAAATATTAACTATTTCTTCTTTAGATAAAGGTTTACTTATTACTTTATCAGAACCTGCATTTTTAGCAATTTCAGCACCATAATCTGTTGTAGTAGTAGTTAAAATATAAGGAGGGTATTTTAAAGAAGAATTTTTTGAAAAATATTCATTCTTTAAAAATTTGATTATATTAATAGAATCTTTCGTTCCACCCATTAAAAAAATTTTAAACCTTGCTGATAAATTTTTTTGCATTATATTCCTCAAAAAACATTATTATAATCATTATTCCAATGAAAAAATTAATATTTCCAAAAATTATTATTTAAACTATTTTACAATTGTAGATAGCATAAAATAAAAAAATTGAAAATTTTAAATTTTTATCTTTTATCCATAACTTTATTTAAAATTTTCTCAGAAACAAGAATAGTAGCAGCTACAATTATAATAAGTACCCATTCAGTGATTCCAATAGCAGTTGTTCGGAAAATCCCTTGTAAGTAAGGCAAATAAATAACTAAAAGTTGTAGTAAGAATGAAACTGAAATAGCTATCCAAAAGAAATTATTTTTCTCATTTGAATTTGCCCTGTTATTTATTGCATTAAATAACTGATACATTACAAACACTGTGAAAGCAACAGTAGTGGCTATTTTTATATTTCCATTAGTAGAAGTTAACTCATAGAAATAAAGAAGTAAAGTACCCACAGCCATTACAAGTCCTGCAATAATTATTCTAGTAAGGGTATTTTTATTTAATATATTTCCTTTTTCTGGTGCTCTATCCATTATATTTTCTTCAGCACCTTCTGTACCAAGTGATTGTGCAGGTGGACCATCCATTATAATATTAATCCATAAAATTTGAATAGGATTAAATGGAACAGGTAAACTAAGTAGTGATGCAGATACAATTGTCAAAATAGCCCCAACATTAGTTGAAACTTGGAATTTAACAAATCTTTTTATATTATCAAATATCTTTCTTCCTTCTTTAATAGCTTGTATGATTGTTGCAAAATTATCATCTTGAATAATCATGTCAGCAGATTCTTTAGAAACATCAGTTCCACTTCCCATTGCAACACCAATTGAAGCTTTTTTAAGTGCTGGAGCATCATTTACCCCATCACCAGTCATTGAAACAACATTTTTATGTTTCTGGAGAGCATCAACAATTCTAACCTTTTGTTCAGGATAAACCCTAGCATACACCTGTACCTCTTGAACAATATCCATGAATTGATTATCATCTAACTTATCTAGCTCAGCACCCGTTAAAACTTTTCCATCATTTAAAATACCAATTTCTCTTGCAATAGAAGATGCAGTAGATTGATGATCCCCAGTAATCATGACAACTTTTATTCCTGCTGTTTTACATGAAGCAACTGCATCTTTAGCTTCTTGTCTTGGTGGATCCATCATACCAGCTAAACCAACAAAAATAAGCTCTTTTTCTACTTCATCAGGATTTTCGATTAAACTATTTATATCCAAATTATTATTTTCAATTTTTTTATAAGCAAGAGCTAAAACCCTAAGTGCTGAATTTGTCATTCCACTAATATTGTTACTAATAATCTCCTTGGTTTTTTCATCAAGAATTTCAATAGTCCCATTATTATCTATATATTTACATAATCCTAAAATAATTTCTGGAGCACCTTTACTAAAAGCATATAAACTTCTACTGGAAGATATAGATGACTCATTATTATTATCCCCAGTTTCATGAATAGTAGTCATTCTTTTTCTAACACTGTCTAAAGGAATTTCCTTAATTCTAGGATAGTTTTTCTCTAATTCTGATTTTAAATAACCATTATCTTCCCCATACAACATTACTGCTGCATCGGTAGGATCCCCTATTATTTTTCCATCTTTAATACTTGAGTTATTACATAGAGCACAAATTTGAAGTGCTTTTTCTTCATTATTAAAAATCGCATCCCTTACAGTCATCTTATTTAAGGTAAGAGTGCCTGTTTTATCAGTACATACAACAGTACAAGAACCAAGAGTTTCTACAGCTAAAAGCTTTCTAACAACCGCATTTGATTTAGCCATCTGTTGCATACCTAATGCAAGAGTGAGTGTTAAAATTGCTGGAAGACCTTCTGGAACAGCAGCAACAGCAAGTGAAACAGCTGTCATAAATGTTGAAACAATATCATTTCCTTGGAAAAATTGTAAAGCAAATACAAGTGCACAGACAATAACCGCTATAAGCCCTAGTGTTTTACTTAAATTAGCAATTTTTTCCTGTAAAGGTGTTTTTGTATCTTCTTCTTGAATCATTTCAGCTATTTTACCAATAGAAGTATCCATACCAATAGCTATTACAATACCCATTCCTCTACCAGAAATAACATTAGAATCCATATAAGAAAATCTTTTTCTTATATTTTCATCATGAGAGCTTTTTTCAATGTTTAAGATAGCATCTTCATTATCATCTTCGCCAATATCACTATTACTATCTTTAAGTACAGGTAAAGATTCTCCTGTGAGAGAAGATTCATCTATTTTCAAATCAGATGTTTCAATCATGATGATATCTGCAGGAATCTTATCTCCTTCTTCTAAAACAACAATATCCCCAATAGTAAGTTCAGTACCTGGTATTTTCTCAAATTCACCGTTACGTTTTACTACTGCCTCTGTAGAAACTAGATTCTTCAATTTTTCCATAGCTTTTTCTGCACGATATTCTTGTATAAAGCCGATTACTGCATTCAATATAACAACTATTAAGATTACCAATGAATCGACAACTTCTCCTACAAAAAATGCAGCTACAGCAGCTACAATTAGAAGAGCAATTAATATATCAACAAATTGCATAAAAAATAACTTAATAGGATGATCTTTTTCATCTTCATCTAGTTCATTTTTACCATATTTAGCTAAACGATTATTAGCCTCTTCCTTAGTTAAACCATTAATTCCAGTTCCATATTTCTTAAAAATTTTATCTAAACTAGTCATTAAATCCCTTATTCCTTATAAAAATGATCATATACTTAAAAATATTATAGTTTGAACTTGAAAAAAATATTTATTATTTATTTAACAGTTAAATTAAAATATAAGATTATTTTAAAAATAACTATTTTTTTGTATATTATTAATAAATATGCTTATACATATTGATTTTTATACTTTTTATATTTTTATAATTTGATATATAATGAAAAAATGAGATATGTTAAAAAATTAAAAATAATAACCTATAATAAAAAATAATAAAAAAGATTTATATATCGTTATATATTTTTCTTTTGGTAAAAAGCAGCTTTTTTATAGTTTACAAGTTTCATATCTAATCCTAAATTTAAATCTTCATTAAATAAAGGTTTTATAATCAGATCAGCACTGGTATTATTCACAATATTCCCAATATATGGTTGTAACTCTTGAGGAGGGCGAATTGAATATATTAAATCCGCGTCAGAATATATATCCATATTAGGATTTTTAATATCATCTAAAAGAATATTTTCTTTTGCAGGGTTAATATCCGTTGCCAAAAAGTTTATATTATTAGACTTAAAGTTTTTAATAATATAATTAGAAACTCCAAAAAATTTACCAATTGCTATCTCTACAATTTTACATGAATATTTATCTTTTTGATTATTTAGATTATTATAATTTGCATTTTGAATATTAAATTCAAAATTAAAATCTCTGAGCTTTTCATTTATATTAATTTTATTAATAGCCCCAATTTTATTTTTTTTGTTTATAATGTCATTACAGTAATTATATATATATTCAGCAAAATCTTCCCACATAATATCTCCAAAAATACTTATAAAAAATTAATAAAAGATGATGGAACACTAAAATGCTCCACCTCCTCCACCACCAGAGCCTCCACCAAAGCCTCCACCGCCTACATTTGCAGAATCGGCAGAAGTTGCTGTAGAAATACCAGAATCAAAACTTGAAAACAATAAATATGTTCCCCCATAATTATAAAATATATAGCTATCACTAGAATCAAGAGTTTCTTTTGGGATTAATTTTTCCATGGATTTTTGAACAGACTTGGCAACTCCTAATGCGGTTGCATAAACCAAATACTTATCCCATATAGCAATAGAACTAGGAGGATGTTCTTTAATCAAACTAAAATCATTTAAATATTTTTTAAAATTCTTCCATTTTTCTTCTCTTTCTCTACCTTCAATAGTCCAATGCCCAAAAATATGATTAGGCAATAATATAGTTATAATAGAAGATAAAAGTAATATAATAGAAGTATAAAAAAGATTATTAATTGATTCTACCATGTTAAATGGGATTAATGCAAAGAATATTAAAAACAATGTTAATCCAGAGAGAATAATTCCCAAAAATCCCACGATACGGGCTAAATTATATCCTTTTGAAATAAAAAATCGTTCAATACCAGTATTAGCTTCATATTCAATATCACTAGACCATGCATTAAAATAATCTCTAAACTTTTTAGCATGAAATTCCTTTTTCATATCACTTTCAAACTGATTTAAATCTAGCCTATTTTGATTATCTGCAAACAGTTTTAAAATATCATATGCTCTTTCTTCTGAATCTTCAAGATCGGATTTATTTAATTTATCATCAAAAATCATTGCAGGGTTATTTGCATCTTCATCTTTTGAGTCAATAGAATAATCATCAAAATTTTCCATTTTAATATATTTTTTATTTACTAAATTTAATATAGTAGCTTTAAAAGCATTCATATCCACAGAACCAACATTACCTTTATAAAGTGCATTTACAATACCTGGAGAATCATCAGTAGGAGGTTCATGTTCATAAATGCCATTATAGAGAATTTTTGGTTCTCTGCCATATTTAAAATATATAAATATAGGAACAATAGCTATTAATATAAATATAATACTTAAAATATTATAAAACATTCCAAAAAAATTTATTCCCCATTCATATTGCTTTTGTATATTTTCAAAATTAGTTAAACCATTTCCTTCCTTAACAAATGCATAAATAGGATCATTAAAATAGGTTTTTGGTATAACCATTCTCACTTCAAGAAGATCTCCAGAATTTATCTGATTTGAAGTAGCTGAAATAGTATTTCCTTCCCATTTATCATTTAATATTAGATTAGAAGGGTTTAACCAATATTTTACTCCAGTTTTATTGTTTAAATGTATATATGTGTTGAGTTTACCTAAATCAAAGTCCCATCCACTTCCCCATAAAGTATACTGAAGAGTGGCACCATCATTATAAAGGTTAATAACATTTAAAAAATCATACTCATAAGTTATATCGACATTTTGACTAGTGATAGGGTCAGTTTTTTCAGGGTTTGAATATAAGTAGACAATTATATTTTCCTGTTGGCCATCGTTTGAAGTTTGAAATGTGGAATAAGCTCCTTTACTAGTTACTTTCAAATTTTCAATTTTCTCTCCGGTTTTTAGAGGAATATATCGTTTAACCCCATGATAAGTTCCAGAAAAAGAATAATGTAATGTTTCAACAACATGAAGACTACCATTTTCTTGAATATATAAATGAACATTTGCAAAAGGTACTGAATAACTCCTATCTCCATCTTCAGCAAAATTAACACTAGTAAAAACAGCTAGCGAAATAAAAATTAATAAGGATAATAGAATTATTGATTTTTTATTCATAATTAATAACTCCTATCATAAAAAGTAGAATTAAAAATTTTTAAAAAAGAATTAATCATTTACTAAAAAATTAAAATTTTCAAAAAATTTTATTTGAGATAATTAATTCTATATTAAATATTTTATTTAAAATTTTAAAATTTAACAGATGGTGCTGCTTTATCAGTTTCATTTGCTTCAAAGAAATCAGCTTCATTAAAATGGAATAAGGAAGCAATTAAATTTGAAGGAAACATCTGACATTTGTTATTATACATTAAAACAGTATCATTGTAAAATTGACGAGAATAAGCAATTTTATCTTCAGTTTCAGATAACTGCCTTTGTAAATCCTGAAAATTTTGACTAGCTTTTAAATCAGGATAATTTTCTGCTACAGCAAATAAAGATTTAATTGCCTCAGTTAATTGATTATTTGCATTTTCTACTTTTTTGACAGAATCAGCATTCATTAAATTAGATCTAGCCTCAGTAATTTCAGTGAATACTTTACTTTCATGACTTGCATAACCCTTAACAGTTTCAACAAGGTTTGGAACCAAATCTATCCTTCTTTTTAACTGAACATCAATTTGAGCCCAACCATTTTTAACTTTATTTCTTGCACCCACAAGACCATTATATAAAAACATTATAACCAAAAGAATTATAATTATAATTATTCCTATTATTAAATATAACCACATATTCACACCTTAATTTATTTTAATTTAGTAATATATTACTATTATATTTTAATTATCTATTTTTATATATGTTATTTCCATTAATTTATTTATATTAATCATAATATTTCTTTTAACAATATATTACTATTTTATTTTACATTAATCTATTTATTATTTATATTATTTCTTTTAACAATATGTTATTATTTTATTTTGATTAATCTATTTATTATTTATATTAATTATAATATTTCTTTTAACAATATATTACTATTTTATTTTACATTAATCTATTT